>JBBTDS010000534.1:0-1285 GCA_038060875.1 Acidobacteriota bacterium
CCTTCATGGACTGCGGCTGGACGTGCAGTTCGGGAGCATCGATACCCTGTAGGCGGACCGTGAGCTTATTGTCCTTAACAACGGGCTTCCGCGAGCCGTAGAGCTTGACGAACGCGCCGTTGAAGGCGGTGGTCGGCCGCGGGCTCTCGCCGGGCGGCTGATAGAGTATCTGGCCGGAGGCCACGTCGATTACGAGCTTGGTGGTGTCGGCATCGGATTCCCCGTTCGGCCAGAATTGTTGGACATCCAGCGTACCGTCGATAGTGAGTCTGCCCATGCTGTGACTACTCCTCCTCCCCGTTGAATCGTCTTGTGCGCCGCTGCCGCCCTCCTCTGACCCAGACCCTCAGACTCGGCCCGCCTTTGGCCGGCGCTTCCAGCGCTTTGTTAGGTGGCCGGGCCCGCAGGACTTACACCACGCGGCGGTGGAGCCTGGGCGCCGGTTGACCAGGGAACAACGTCACCGGTCCCCCCGACGGCAACGCAGCTTCATTACACCACCGGCCGACAGGGCTGTCAACCGGAATTTCCACTCGACCCGCGGCGTTCCGCAGCGCTCAGCCCAGCGTCAACTCAGCCTGGCGGGCGGCCAGGATGCGCACCGGGCCCCGTAGGGCCGAGGCCACCAGGGGCGTCGTCACCCTCCATCGCGGGTTGGTGCGAGTAAGGGCGACGGCGTTGGGCTAAGCGTCACCAGTGAGCCGGCTGGGCCTTTTGCGGCTGTCGGGTGCATGCCCTGGTTAGCCGATCGTCTTGTCATATTCGGCGTGAGTCCCGATCCAGAACCAAAGCACCCCGTCTGAAACCGGCCTGCCGACAGCGCGGTGGCGCAGGCCGACCCGCGCGGACCGGAACTCGCCAACTTTCTTGAAGTGGAGCGATGGATGTCTTGGGTTTGCCTTTAGGAGAGCAAAGGCTCTGTTGGCGGCCTCTCTTACAGCAGAGGGAAGGACTTGATAGCATGCCCAAAAATCAGGGGCGGCGTAGTGATTCACAGCTTCGTGGACCGCCCGGCAAGGTGGTCCCGCAGGGCACGCTCCGCCAACGCATCGAGCTTCCCCGCCTTGACGTCAGCCTCAAACTGGCGGTCCCATGCTTCGGCGTCATGCTCCGCGAACCATTCCCGGAGTGTGGCCAGCTCCTCGGGAGAAAGCTCTTGGATCTGACCTTCGATGCTCTCCACTCTGCCCATATGGCACCCGTTGCTTCCGCTCCAGTTCCGGATCGGCATTGTGTTAATCGGCGGAGCTGACCGCAACTGCACATCCATTATACCCTGTGGGCC
>JBBTDS010000535.1:0-2152 GCA_038060875.1 Acidobacteriota bacterium
ATGCGGCGAGCCATCGTGGCGCTTCTGTTCTTTGTGTCTCTGGCTTCGGCCCAGGAGTTTCGCGCAACGCTCCAGGGCACGGTTTTCGATCCCAACAACGCTGTCGTGCCGGGAGCGGAGATGATCCTGCGGAACGTCGGGACGTCCGTGGAGCGCAAGACCACCGCCGACGGCGAAGGTCACTACATCTTTCAGTTCCTGCCGCCAGGCGCGTATTCGCTCACCACGCGTGTGTCCGGCTTCAAGACGGACACGCGCGATGGCATCACCCTGAGCCTGGCCGCCAATGTGCGTCTGGATGTCACGCTGAGCCTCGGCCAGACCAGCGAGACCGTGGTGGTGGAGAGCACGGCGGTGGCGGTGGACGCGGAGACGAGTTCGTTCGGGTCGCTGGTCGCCAGAGAGATCATCGACAGCCTCCCGATTAAAGGTCACGGGAGCCTGACCATGTTCACGCTGGCCGCCGGGGTGATGAATATCGGCGCCGGCAACAAGTACGGGGAGGACGTGCGGCCGATCGACCAGACCAACAACGTGGACTACTCCATGAGCGGATCGCCGCGGGGGTCGGGCGACGTCTCGGTGGATGGCGTGCCGAGTCTGGTGGATGTGGGCCGGGGCATGAACATTTCCTCCTTTGTTCCGCCGACCGATGCGATCGCGGAGTTCCGCATGCAGTCGGGCACGCTGCCGGCCGAATACGGTCGCTCGGGCGGCACCATCATGAACGCCGTCATCAAGTCGGGCGCCAACGAGCTGCACGGCTCGCTGTACGAGTACCTGAGGAACTCCGCGCTCGACGCCAACTTGTTCTTCAACAACATGGTCGGCAGGGCGATGCCGTCTTATCAGGTCAATATTTTCGGCGGCAGCCTGGGCGGGCCGGTCTTTCTCCCGAAGCTGTACGACGGCCGCAATCGCACCTTCTTCTTCGTCAACTACGAAGGCACGCGCCAGAAGCAGGCGCAGAGTAACCGCTTGAATCTGCCCACCCCCAAAATGCGGGCCGGCGACTTTTCGGAGGTCAGCGCTGCGATCTACGATCCGTACTCTACTCACACAGTGAGCGGCTCGCCGACGCGCGATCCGTTTCCCGGCAACGTGATCCCCGCGCGACTGCGCGATCCGGTCGGGCAGAGCGCGATGAACTACTGGCCGCAACCTAACATGCCTGTCTCGGGCTCGCCGTGGGTAGGCAACTACGCCGAGGGCGTCAAGTTCCGGGGAGGCTATGACACGCTGACGCTCAAGGTTGACCACACCGTCGGTCCCAAGGGACAGATGTTCGTGCGGATCAACACCATGCCCACCGGTCTGGTGGAGTATCCCTACGATTTCACCGGAGTCGCCACCCGCACCCGGGCCGACTATAAACGGCCCGGCCACGGCGCGGCGGTGAGCTACACCCATGTCTTCAGCCCGGCGATGGCCATGGATCTTCGGGTCGGCGGAAGCCGCGCCGGCAACAGCGGCACGCCGTATTCGGTGCTCGAAGGCTTTGACGCCATGAAACTGGGGTTCGCGCCAGCCTTTCAGAAGGTGGTTCAGACCGCGGGCTTTCCATCGATCACTTTCGGCGACGGGATCACCGGACTCGGGGGCTCGGATTCCAACAAGAGATTGAGTGACGGTTACTCCACCTCCGATGCGGTCACCATCGGCGCCGGCAAGCACATGTTCAAGACCGGAGGCGAAATCCGCGTGACCCGTGGCAGCTACCTGGACATTCCCGGCAACGGCTCCTTCAGCTTCGGCCCCAACCAAACCGGCGGCCCGGTCGCGACCAGCCCCAGGGGCGGGTTCGGACTGGCCTCCCTGCTGCTGGGCTTCGGCAGCGGGTCCATTCCGAGCGGCAGCGCCATCTCGTGGCAGAGCGTCTACTACGCGCTGTACTTCCAGGACGACTACCGCGTCACCTCGAAGTTGACCTTGAATCTGGGCCTGCGCTGGGAGTTGGAGGGCGCGCGGACGGAGCGCTTCAACCGGACGGTGCGCGGCTTCGACCGCGACGCGCCGAGTCCGCTGAAGGCGCCAGGACTGAATCTGCGCGGAGGATTGACATACGCCGGCGTGAACGGCAGGCCGCGGGGACTTTACGATTCCGATTGGAACAACTTCGGGCCGCGGATCGGGTTCGCCTGGTCGCTGAACA
>JBBTDS010000536.1:0-13432 GCA_038060875.1 Acidobacteriota bacterium
CACGAGCAGGCAGGCGCAGTCGTGCATGCCGGCGAACCGGATGGCGCCGAGGTCCGAGGAGTAGCGCAAGAAAGAGTCACCGCATTCTTTGACGCTCACCTCGGACTTCAGCGAGGTGCCCCAGCGTTGGACAAAGTCGCGCGCCACATCGGCCGCTGTGGCGCGCCAGCCGTGGGCGAGCCGCTCCAACAGAGTTGCCACGGCAAGCTTGGCCTCGCCTTTGTGCCTCTCTCCGAAGTTCGGACTAGGGTTTGTTGTACTCATCCTCAATCGCCGCCTTCAAGGAGGCGAGACGGGTTCGGGTCTCGGCATCCCACTCCAGGCGGTCCAGGTCCGCTACGCAGCTTTGGACGAGCGTGCCCTGCCTCGCCCCCCCACGGGCCAGTCCGGCGACTGGCAGGTTCTTGTGCAAGGCCTCGCCGATGCCGATATAGAGGTACAGGTCATCTTTTGGGAAGTCCAACTCCCGGCCGAACCGCGCCAAGTCGCCCGGCGGGTCGGCCAGCGACAGCGTAGGCACACCAAACCACTTCAGAATGGGCGCCAGATCAATGCCGAGCGACTGGGCGAGCCGGGCCAGGCGTTCGGCGAGCGACACCCGTTCGAATCCGCGCTGGCGGTTGGCTTCCCGGAGACGCACCGCCTTCCAGGCCGACGTCCCTGCTTCCTGGCAGCGATTTTCGCGCTCCACGGAAGAGGCAGCGGCGAGTAGTCTTTCGAGCCACGCAGGCGGCCGCAGCTCGCTGGTCCCCTTGGTTCTATCGTCAGTCATGGGTTCTCCCTTTCAAATCCAACGGTCAGGCTGCCTGACCGCGTGTCTTGCCGTCTTCCTCGAAGACCGTGAGCAGCTTCACCAGCAGAAGGACCTCGCGGACACGTCCGGCGGCGTTCACCAACCGGAGGCGGTGCTGGTGCTTCCGGGCCAGGCTGTAGCTCTCCACAAGAAGGCCGACCCCTGTGGAGTCGATCTTGTTCAGGCCGGCCAAGTCCACGACGGTGTCCGGGTATGCGGGTACCAGAATCGACAGGAGTTCGCGGAGGCGACTGGCGTCCGGTCCGATGAGGAGGGCGCCTTTCACCAGTACCCTGATCTCCTGCTCCGAGATCTTCTGCCAGTCGAGGCGTAACATGCTCGCATCCTCCTCCTCACCCGTACAACGCAGGGCCGTTACAGAAGGGCTTGGATACGCGAGTCGTCTGCCAGCAAGTCCCTGATTTTGTTGAGGATGCGGTGGTGGAGGACCCGGACAGCGCCTTCCTCGATACCCAGAGCGGCAGCGATCTCTCTGAAACCGGCCGATCCCTCGAAGTACCGCATGCGGATAATCCGGCAATCCTCGGCGGGGAGCTGGCTCAGCACTTCTTCAAGGGCGGAAACTGCGGTTTGGATCAGGGGGCTTCTGCTGTCGGCGGAGGCGCCCGTCTGTGTTTTGGCTGCCATGCTGACGGGGATAGGGACGTAGCGCATGCCGTGCTGCCTCCGCCTGTGATCCTCGGCGAAGTTCCTCGCGACCTTCCAGACCCAGGACTCAAAGCCTTCGGGGCGCCCCGGGAAGCGCCGCACCTGCATCAGAACATGTGTCGCGCAACTGAAGCCAACGTCGTAGGCATCGGTGGTGGAAAACCCGTGCTCGCGCAAGAACCGTTCGAACTTCACCGCCCACTCGCGCACAAAGGCCTGGTAGGCGCTCTCTTCGCCGCTGCGGAGACGCGCGAGCAAGTCGGAGGGTTCACCAGGTGCATCCGGGTGTTTCATCTTACACCCCAACTTACCATCACTCTACATCACGCTGCCGCGTTACGTAGGACTAAGGCAACCGATGAAACGGCCCTACGTTGTACGATTTAGGGATTGCATGGACCTCAACGAACTGGATGAGTACCTCTGGCGGGTGATTGAAGCCATGAAGTCCGGCGTCGAGGATGCCTTCAGGGAGCTCGCGCGGGTCGTTTCGCTGCTGCTGCCTGACCTCAGGAAGGGCACGCTGTCAAAGGCAGATGAGGACCGCCTGGTAAAGAACATCCTGGGCAGCATGCTGCTGGCGGCTGCCAGGCTCACTGCGCGCCCGCCCTCGGTGCTTAGGTGGATGGAACATCGCATCAGCCAGGAGCGCAGGCAGTGGACCAAGTGGATCGGTGATGACCGTGAAAGGGGCGCCGACCTGCAAAAGCGCCTGATGCAACCCGACCACCTTTGTGCACATGGCGCCGAAGCGGCCTTTGCCATGCGAGCTTTTGACGTCATCAGCGGGGACTTCTGCGCGCTGCTCCCTGGCCCGCACGATCTTCTCATCGCCATGGGGGACGTGATGGGCAAGGGCACCGCCGCGGGCATCCTTGGGTCGCTTGTCCTCGGTCAGATTCGTGTGCTCGCTGAGCGTATCCGGACGCCGGCCACTCTGTTGACGCAGCTTAACCGCAGACTGACGGAAGCCGGCCTGACGCCTGAGTACGCAACGCTGGTCGTGGCTCGCTGGGACCCCGCTGCCAGGCGGATCCGGGTCGCCAATGCAGGCAACGTGGCTCCCAGGATCTTCCGCGGCCGGACGCTGAAGAAACCCGGCGAGCCGGGTTTGCCGTTGGGGTTGTCGAAGGACGCCCGCTATCTAAGCTCGAGTTCACCGGCCAAAGCAGGAGACGTCTTGCTGCTGTTCAGTGACGGGATTACCGAGCAGGCGGGCATAGACGCCGCCGGCTACGAGCTGAGACTCCAGGAGGTTCTGAGGTCCTGTCACCACCACTCGCCTCGCGCAATCCTGGAAGCTATCTGGAAGGACTTTGACACGTTCGTGGGCGCGAACCGGCTCACGGATGATCAGACTCTTGTGGTTCTCAAAATTGAGTAGATGGCGAGTGCCCGCCCTGCCTTACCAGTGCAGCTTGCCGCCGACCTGGATGCGGCGCTGCTCGGTGCCGACGATGGAGTTGACCTGGCCGAACAGGGTGTTGGCCGGGGCGGCGTTGGGGGCGGCGAACATGGCGTGGTTGAGCGCGTCCTGCGCCTCGACGCGCAACTGGAAGGTCAATCGCTCGCGCAGGCGGATGTTCTTGAACAGCGAGAGGTCCCAGTTGTTGTAGCCGTCGGCGCGCAGGCCGGTGAGCCGCAGCGGGAAGGCGCGCAGGTTGGAGGCGAGCTGCTGGCGCGTGTCGCGCTCGAAGCCAGACTCGGTGTTGAACCAGCGCTCGACCCGGCGTTCGCCACGGGGCAGCACCATGTCCTGGATGCGGCCATAGAAGAGGATGTTGCCGAAGCCGATCGGCGGCCCGCTCTGGCCCTGATAGATTCCCTGGGCCGACCAGCCGCCCAGCAGGTGGTCCACCACGCGGTGCGTCGATGAGAGGAACCGGCGGCCGCGGCCTAAGGGGAACTCGTAGATGGCGCTGACGACGATGTGGTGCGGCCGGTCCTGGGGCGAGATGACGTGGTGCGGATGGAGCTCGGTCGGGTTCAGCTTGTCGATCGCCTCCATGAACTTCGACCAGGTGTAGGCGAGGGTCACCGTGTAGCCGTGGGAGAAGCGCTTCTCGGCGCGGACCTGAAGAGAGTGATACCAGGAGAAGCCGGTGCTCAGCGCGCTGCTCACGCCGGTGAGGTGGGGGTAAGGGCGGAGAAGTTGTGAGAGCTGCGTGTTCCTGCCGGTCAGGTTGCTGCCGGCGAACTCCGGCATGTCGAAGAACGGATTCGTGACTGCCCGGCTGAGGAAGTCGATGGTAGGCTGGTCCCGCACCGGAGAGGTAGAGAGGTAGCGCGCCGGGATGGCGTTGAACTCCTCGCCCACGCCGAGGCCGGCGCCGCGGTTGCCGACGTAGCCGATCTCCAGCAGCATGCGGTGCGGGAACTCCCGCTGGAGGTTCAAGCTCCAGCGCTGCATGTAGCCGGTGCGGCGGGTGGGGTAGAAGAAGCTCGGGGCGCGACCCAGGTAAGTCTTCAGGCCCGCCGAAGCGCCCGGGGGCTCCAGCAAACCGTCGGGGAAAGGGTTGGCCAGCGTGGCGCGAAAAGTCAGGCCGTTATCCAGGCTCGGCGTCAGCCCGGTGCGCTGGTTGAACCCTTGTTGCTGGACGCTGCTGCGATCGACGCCGAGCGACTCGAAGAAGACCCCATAGCCGGCCCGCACCACCGTCCTCAACCCCAGCGAGTAGGCCAGCCCGATGCGCGGCGAAAAGTTATTGCGATCGACGTCGAACAAGCCGCGCGGCATTCCGCCCACGCCCGCAAAGAGCAGGCCGCCCAGCACGCGGAACCGGTCCGCAGGGACCTCGGCGATCGGACTGCGCGCATAATTGGCGCGCGCGGCGGCCTCGATCGGGTTCGAGGCGGTGAAATCGAAGCCGCGGTTGGTGCGGTTGTAACGCTCGGTGAGCGGAAGCTCCACCTCGTAGCGCAGGCCGACATTGACGGTGAGCTTGCGGGTCAGTTTCCAGTCGTCGTGCGCGAACACGCCCAAGTATCCGGACTGCTCGGCGAAGGAGGCGTTGCGATCGACCCCGCCGGCGGTGGGCAGCCCGAGCAGGAACGAGGCCAGGCCCTGGCCGATGGGCGCGGCGGTCGAGTTGTCCATCGGGCCGCGAGTCCACAGCGTACCGAAGTCGATGCGCGGCGCAATGTTGCCGTAGTTGTAAACGTTCTGCCGGAGGACGCGGTATTCGCCGCCGAAGCGGAGGCTGTGGTTGCCGCGCATGTGCGAGGCGGTGCCGGAGAGCGAGTAGAAGGTAGTGACGTCGCGGGAGCCGCTGCCCCCGCCCAGGCTGGTGTAGCCGTCGATGGCGATTTCCGGGAAGCTCACAATGGCCCGATCGAGCTGGCGGACCAGAGAAGCAGGGAAGCCGAGCGAGGCCAGGTCGAAGCCGAGGCTCTGGGGCCGGTCGTGTTGAGTGAAGCGGGTGACGCCGGCGCGAAGCTCCACCACCAGGTCGGGACGCACGGTATGGACGTCGCTCATGGCGAGACCAAAGTGGAGGCGGTTGCGGAGCTGGCCGAGGGCGTCGTTGTGAAAGGCGCGCGCCCAGGTGGATTCCAGGAAGGAGCGGCTGAGCGAGCCGAAGAGGCGGTTGTTCTGGCCGAAGGCCTGGTCGGCACGCAGGGTGTGGCTGTGGAAGTCGATGCGGCGCGACTGGGGGTCGGAGTAGTTGTTCCGCCCGTCGATGGTGCCGGTGGCGTTGGGCGAGGGGTAGTAGCTGAGGATGCGCTGGGCCATCGGGTCCAGGCGCGCGGTGGGGATAAGGTTGCCGGCGACGGGCTGGCGGCTGAAGCGCCCGCCGGGCGCGGTGGCGATGGTGGCCGGATCGTAAATCCGATACTGGCTGCCGAGCGCGAGCAGCTCGGAGAAATCGCCGCGCCGCTGGCGGGCGGTGGGCACGGTGAAAAAGTCCTGTTCGGGACGGACCCGGTCGAGGATGTCCAGGCCGTAGGTCCAGAAGGTACGGTTGCGGCCGTCGTACAGCTTCGGGATGTAAACAGGCCCGCCGCTCGAGGCGCGATAGCGGTTGGTGAGCACCGGCGGCCAGGCGGCGGCTTCCTTCTCCTTGGTAACCGGGCCGGTGCGCGTGTCGTACAGGGCGCGATTGGTGAAGAAGTCCTTGGTCATCAGCGGGCGGCTGACGTGCGAGAAGACCAGGTCGCCGTGCCAGGCGTTGGCGCCGCTCTTGAGCACCATGTTGACGTAAGCGCCGGTGAAGTGGCCGACCGAGGCGTCGAAGGCGGCGGTCTGAACGCGGAACTCCTGGATGATTTCCGGCGGCGGCGAGAAGGAGAGCTGGCCGCCCTGGTGCATGTTGGGGATGCCGTCGAGGGTGAACTCGCTGGAGCGGGTGCGGGTGCCGGAGGTGGCGATGTTGGAGACGGCGTCCACCGCCTGCGGCAGCCAGCCGTGAGTGGGCGGGTTGGTGGAGACGATGCCGGGCGTGAGCTGGGTGAGGTACATGGGGCTGGCGCCCGGCAGCGGCAGGTCCTGGATGCGGCGGTTGTCGATCACCTGGCCGAGGCTGGCGGTGGCCGACTCCAGCAGCGGCGCTTCGGTGGTCACCGTCACGCTCTCGGCGATGGCACCGAGCTCCAGCGCAACGTCGATGCTGAGCACGTCGCCGACGCGCAACTCGATCGGCCCGCGCTCATAGCGCTTGAAACCCTGAAGCTCCACTGCAATCTGGTAGCGGCCGGGGTTGAGGTTCAGGACCTCGTAGTTGCCTTCCTCATTGCTGGCGGCGCTGGCGGTGACGTTGGTGTCGAGATTGACGGCGCGCACCGAGGCGCCCGGCGCCAGCGCCCCGGCCGAATCCGTGATGCGCCCGGTGATGCGGCCGTAGGGGTTCTGGGCCAGCAGGGGCAGGGAAGCGAGAAGGGCGATGAAGACCCTAAGCATAGGACCCTCCGCGTGTATGATAGCACCGGGTTGTGCGGCATGGCCCGCCGCCGCTGTGCTACACTGCCGTCGCCCATGACTCGGCGAGAGTGGCTGCAAGCGGCCGCGGCGCTGGCGCCGGCGAGAGCGGCGGTGCGGCGGCCGAACGTGGTTCTGCTGGTGGCCGATGACCTCGGCTCCGGCGACCTCTCCTCTTACGGCTGCCCGGATATCCGCACCCCAAACATCGATTCGATCGGCGCGCGCGGCGCGCGCTTCACCCAGAGCTATTCGAACGGGCCGGAGTGCACTCCCACGCGCACCGCGCTGCTGACGGGCCGTTACCAGCACCGGGTGGGCGGCCTGGAGTGCGCCATCGGGGTGGGCGACGTCGGGCGCTACGACGAGGCCGCCTGGCTCCAGCAGCGCGGCGATCTGGGCCTGCCGGTTTCCGAGACGACCCTGCCGCAGATGCTCAAGCGCGCGGGCTACGAAACGGCCTGCTTCGGCAAGTGGCACCTGGGCTACCCGCAGAAGTTCTGGCCCTGCCGGCACGGCTTCGACGAGTCGTTAGGAATCCTCGGCGGCAACGCCGATTACTTCACCCATCGCGAAGACGGCGGCCGGCCCGTGCTGTATCACAACGACCGGATCGTCGAGCGCAAAGGGTACATCACCGACCTGATCGCCGAGGAAGCCATCGGCTGGCTGAAGCGGCGGTCCGCCAACCCGTTCTTCCTCTATGTGACGTTCACCGCGCCGCACACGCCGATCCAGGCTCCGGAAGAATTCGATCCTAAGACGGGCACGGCGCCGCGCAGGCAGGGGCACCGGCCCACCTACGCCAAGATGGTGGAGAGGATGGACGCCCGCGTCGGCTCGATGCTTGCCCAATTAGAGGCCATGGGCGCCGCCGCCGACACGATCGTCATTTTCATCAGCGATAACGGCGCGGACCCGAACGGCCGCAACGGCGTGCTGCGCGCCCGCAAGGGCACGCTGTGGGAGGGCGGCATCCGCATCCCGTGCCTGATGCGCTGGCCCGGCGTGCTGGCTGAGGGGAAGCTCATCAACCAGGTGAGCCTGACGATGGATATCGCGCCGACCCTCCTGGCGGCCACCGGCGCCAGCGCGCCGGCGGGAAGAAAGCTGGACGGCGTGAACCTGCTGCCGGTGCTCACCGGAAAAGCCGGCCCCTTCCCGCGCACCGTCTTCTGGCGCAGCAAGCGCGGCGAGAACCTCCGCAAGGCGATCCGCCGCGGCGACTGGAAGCTCGTCATCGACAACGGCAAGGAAGAGCTGCACGACCTGGCCGCGGATGAGCGCGAGCAGCGCGATCTGCTGGCGGCGCAGCCCGCCATCGCGCGGGAGTTCAGGGCCAGGCTGGCGGAGTGGGAGCGGGAGGTGGCGGCTCCGCGGCTGGGTGGGTTACGGGCGGGGCCGGGCTGAAGCCGCGCGCAGCGAGGCCGTCCCGCCGCACTCAGCGAGTAGTATCGGCTATCTGCACGGTCCCAGTCAGGGCCGCACTTCGCGAGGACCCGCCCACGTACACCTTGTACTCGCCGGGCGCCAGTTCCCAGTCGTCTTTCTCGACGTTGAAGATGGACAAGTATTGGGGATCGATCGTCAGGGCGACGGATTTGGCCTCACCGGGAGCGAGCTGAACTTTGTCCCAGGCGACGAGGCGTTTGGGGGGCTCGCCCGCCCCTGGCGGCAGGGATACGTAGACCTGCGCAACCTCCGCCCCGGCGCGCTTTCCTGTGTTCGTCAGGCGGAAGCTCACCCGCAGCTCCTTCCCAGGCGTCGTTTTGAGCCCGGAGTAGGAATAGGTGGTGTAGGAGAGGCCAAACCCGAATGAGAACAGCGGCTCTTTAGCCTCCGCGTCAAACCACTTGTAGCCGACCTTGAGGCCTTCGGTGTAATTGATGTCGAAAGGTGGAGGAGGCGTCCGTTTCGCCTGCGTCGCTCCCCCCGTTCCTCCCCCGGCCGATGGGGGCGGTCCGGGAATCGTAACATGGGGCAGGTCGGCCTCGCTTTTCGGGAAGGTGACCGGCAGCTTGCCGGAGGGGTTCACGTCGCCGAAGAGGATGTTGGCGATGGCCTCGCCGCCACGAATGCCGGGATACCAGGCCTCCAGCACCGCGCTCACGCCGTCAATCCACGGCATGGTGACCGGACCGCCCGTCTCCAGCACGACGATCGTGCGCGGATTCGCCGCCGCTACCCGCCCGACCAACTCGTCCTGGTTGTCGGGCAGGGACAGATTCGACACGTCACGACCTTCGGAGGTGTGCTGATTGACGAACACGATCGCGACTTCGGATGCCGCCGCCAGTTTCGCCGCCGCCGCGATGTCCGTCCCAGCGTCGTACTCGACCTTGGCCTTCGGCGCCTTGGCGCGAATGGCCTTCAGCGGCGCCGAGGGATGCCAGACGACACGACCCGCTCCCGGAACGGCGTTTCCGCCGGCCGCATCCACCTGGTCGGAGCCCGCGCCCGAAAGCACGCCGGCATCGGCGTGCGAGCCGATGACAGCAATCGATTTGATGACGGCCGCCCTCAGCGGCAACTGGCCGCCGGCGTTCTTCAGCAGCACGCAGGCCTGCTCGGCGACGCGTTGCGCCACCTCGGCCCCGGCAAACGGGTTCACCGGGCGGGCAACCGGCGGGTTGTCGAAGACCCCGGAAGCGAACTGCGTCCGCAGGATGCGCTGCACCATGTCGTTGAGGCGCGCCATCGGCACCTCACCCTTCTCCAGGGCCGCCTTGAGCGCGTCTCCGAAGTACCTGCCCGTGGGCATCTCCTGGTCGAGGCCGGCGAGAGCGGACCCCACCGTGCTGCGGGCGGCGCCCCAGTCCGTCATGACCCATCCCTTATACGCCCAGGCCTTTTTCAGCACATCGTTCAGCAGGTAGCCGTTCTCGCAGGCGTAGCGGCCGTTGAGCCGGTTGTAGGCGCACATCACCGTGCCGACGTCCGATTCCTTGATGGCGATCTCGAACGCCAGCAGGTCGGTTTCCCGCAGCGAGCGCTTGTCGATGACCGCGTTGGCGACGGTGCGGCCCGTCTCCTGGTCATTAACCGCAAAGAGGTTGATGTTGCCGATGACCCCCTGATCCTGGGTGCCCTTGAGCAGGCGGCCCATCATCTTGCCGGCCAGGATCGGGTCCTCGCTGAGGCATTCGAAGTTACGGCCGTTGCGCGGCTCCCGGATGAGGTTGGCGGTGCCACCGAGCGACACGTGAAAGCCCAGGTCGCGGGTCTCCTTGCCAATCAGCCCGCCGAACTCGTACGCCGTCTTCAGGTCCCAACTGGCGGCCGCCGCCAGCGGGGAAGGCAACGCGGTCGCGTAGCGGCCGCGACGCCCGGTGTTGGCAACGCCGGATCTGCCATCGGTCATCTGGAGGTCGGGGACTCCGAGCCGCGGGATACCCGGCACGAACCCAGCGCCGCCGAGCGACTGCGGCAGCGCAACCGACTGGGGGCCCGAGTAGGCGGCGCCTCCGTGGACCAGTTGCAGCTTCTCATCCAGCGTCATCTGCTCGACCAGCAGGCCGGCCCGCTTGTCCGCCGACAAACTCCGGTCCATCCACGGGCCCTTCGGCGCTTCTTTCATCTGGCTCGGACGCTGGGCGAACCCAGGCGACAGGGCGGCCGTGATTCCAAGAACCCACAGCAGGTTACATATGCTCCAGCGTTGCTCACGCATACTCATTCCTCTCCACCGGGTTGCTCGCAATGACGTCAAAACTCGAACCGCAGCGTAAACGAGACCTGGCGCGGCGGCCGAGCCGCGGTGTAGGCGCCCCAATTCGGATTGGTCGGTTTGCCCGCACCGTCAAAGCGGGGCGAGTTGTCGATTCCCGAATACTGGGTGTGGTTCCAGATGTTGTAAAGCTCCCCGCGGAACCGCAACGCGCACCTGTCGCCCATCCCAATCGGGATGCTCTTGGCGAATGTGATGTCCCAGTTGTTGATTCCGGGACCCCGAAGAATGTTCACGCCGGCATTCCCAAAACATGAGATGTCCTTGTTAGTCCAAGTGCAGGGGGCCGGCATCGCGAAGGCCTCGGTCTTGTAATTGCGGCCGAAGCTTCTCTGATCCTTCGGCAGCCGCGGATCGAACAGGACGTTGATGCGGGCGCCCTCGCTCGAGCCGGTGAAATCGATGCTGCCGCTCGTGCTCAGTCCTGGCGTGAATGGCGCCCCGGTTGAAAAAGTGGCAATGCCCGATACCGTCCACCCGTCCAGCACGGCCGCCAGCGCGTTGCTGTCCAGTCTCTTGCCGAGCTGCGGCAGCTCATAGACGTAGTTGATCGCGAGCATACGCGACCGGTCGAAGCCCAAGGGTCCGTAGTTCCTCGATCGTGGCGTGAAGTACACGCTATAACCGCTGATCCCCAGAGTGCGCGACCAGGTGTAAGCGGCGCCAAACATCAGACTCTTGGCGAACTGACGCCGCGCCGTCACCTGCAATGAGTTGTAGTTTGGCGTGGAGTTCCCCATCTCTCCGTAGGTCAGGCTGCCCCAACCCTGGTAAGGCCGCAGGAAGGCATCGATGAGCGGTTGCCTCGGATTGGTGGGATCGGCATTGGCCGGATTGAATCGGGCGAACATCGGAATGTAGTTGAGGTCGCGGGTCCACCGCTGGTGTCGCCCGCGGCTTCCGACATAGGCCGCGTCCAATACCGTGTTGAACCCCAGGTTGTGTTGGATGCCCAGACTCGCGTTCATCATCCGTTCCAAGGG
Organism: Acidobacteriota bacterium; assembly: GCA_038060875.1. GTDB lineage: Bacteria > Acidobacteriota > Terriglobia > Bryobacterales > Bryobacteraceae > JBBTDS01. Next base: position 11,088 of record JBBTDS010000536.1, read on the forward strand.
CTGTTTCCCAAACGTGAAGTTCAGATTGGTCGGCCCCAGCAGTCCGGTAGCCTGGGTCAGCGTATCGATGTTCGAGTAATACTGCGAGGCCGTAAAGATCGTGGGCGGATTGTTGGCCATACTGTAAACCTGATTGCCGTCCTCCCGGTGGTAAAAGACCCCGAAGCCGCCCCGGATCGCCGTTTTGCCATTGCCGAAGACGTCAAAGGCGAAGCCGAAACGCGGCGCGGCGCGCAGCGCTGGCCGCAGGTACATCCCCCACGGGTAGCCGTCCCTTCCGCCGACATACATGCCGTTGGCCGCCTTTCCCGAACCGGGGACGTACAGTCCGATTGCGGGCGGCGGCACCGCGGCTCCGGTAACCCGATCAACCGCCACCCGCCTCCCGTTCGAGTCAAAACCCGGCCAGTACAGCCTGGGCGCGTCCTGGAGCGAGTAGAGACCGGGATCGAAGCCCGCCATGGTGTGATTGTTGTCTCTTTCGGTTGGCAGGTGGTAGAACCGCAGGCCTAAATCCAGGGTCAACCTCGAGGTGACCCGCCAGTTATCCTGGACATACGCCTCTACGCTCCAGTACCAGACGTCCATGGTGGCCCGGTCAGTCGTCTCGGTGTAGCTGGTGAAGTTGCCGAGCAAAGCATTAGCGTAGCCGTGCCCGGAATCATACGGGTTGTTCGAGTCGCGCCCGAAGTTGTAGTTGCCGCGATAATTCGCGACCCAAGTGACCACTTTATCGTTGTTCTCGATGTACACGCCGGCTCTCACGGTATGCCGGCCAGTCACCTTGGTCAGGTTGTCCGCGATGCTGTAAAGGTCCATCCAGTTCGTGTAGGGCGGGTTGCCGATGCTGAAGCTGGCCGCGTTGGCCGGTGTGGTGCCGAAGGAGAGGTTCGGGGCGTAGTCTTTCATGAACTCGCTTGTCGTGCCGATTTTCGACGTGTTGGGGAACCACTGCGGCGGGTTCCCCATCTTGTCGCGCATCACCTCCGACTCGTCCTTCATCCACCATTGCCAACTGTTCCAACTGTGTCCGAGGGTGACTTCATTGATAAGCGTCGGACTGAAGGTATAGTTGATGTGGGCGACCGAACCACGACCGGGATTGGGGTGCTTTTGGATGCCGTAAATCCACGAGACCCCCTGGAAGTACGAGTCCATATCGTCTGCGTCGTTGGCCCAACGGAAATAGCCGTGCAGCTTGGAGGTGAGGTAGGCGTCAATCCGAACCATGTCGTTGCGCCGGGGATGCGGGCCGCTGCCGGAAGCCACGTAGTTCCGCTGGTAGACCAGTCTGGGGTCAGGATCGACGTAGTTGGGCAGCGGGAAGAAGTTGAGCATCGCCTGGCCGGTCTTGTTGATCCGTGACGGCGGGATGACATTGCCGGGGAAGTTCGCGCCTGTCAGGGGGTCCCTGAGAGGGATAAGCCTTCCGTTGGTGTCGAGGCTCCGGGAAAAGTCGCCGGCTCGCTCGGGGGCGGTGGGCATGTTCGTGTACCGGGTGGCCGGGTTCACCAATTGGCGGGTGAATTCCTGGGTCACGAAGAAGAAGAGCCGGTTCTGGCCGGCTTTAGACCTGCCGGGAATGAGGACCGGACCTCCGGCGCTGAACCCCGCAACATTGTAACGGTAGGGCACCCTGGCCACGCCCGAGCGGTTGTTGAAGAAGTCGTTGGCATTGAACTGCTCATGCCGGTGACTCCACCAGCCCGTGCCATGAAAGTCCTGACTGCCGCTTTTGGTGATCACGCTGATCAATCCGCCGGCGCTGCGGCCGTACTCGGCCTGATAGTTGGCTGTCAGCACCTTGATCTCGGCGATGGAATCCATGTTCGGCTCATAGTGAAGGGTAGCGTTGGATCCAGTATCCATATCGGTGACGCCGTCCACGGTGAAGTTCTTCTGGGTATTGCCGGCGCCATTGATGTAGATGCCGCCGATTGCATTTGGCGAAGTGACATCCCTTCCCGCGCTGGAGGTGTCAACGATTCCGGGCACCAGGCTCAGGAAACCGAAAAGATCGCGGCCCTTCAGAGCAATCTTGTTGAGCTGGGTGCCGTCAACAAGGGACGACTTCTCGCTGCTGGCCGTCTGCACTGGCGTAACCTCCGCCGTCACCGACACCTGCTCGACCAGGGCGCCCAGTTCGAGCACGATTCGCCCCAGGTCCCTCGTCTCGCTGCTTGAGAGGTTGATCCCTGTCTGGAGGTAGCTTTTGAATCCCTGGGCTTTGACGGCGAGCGAGTACGGGCCGGGCGGCACGTTCGGAAACCGAAAGAGCCCGAGCTCATTCGATTTGGGTGTGGCTACTTTAGGACGACGGCTAACTATCTATGGAATGAGCCGTT
>JBBTDS010000537.1:136-13620 GCA_038060875.1 Acidobacteriota bacterium
CGTGATCGGGACGATCGGGCTGATCGGGATGATCGGCGTGATCGGGACGATCGGGCTGATCGGGATGATCGGCGTGATCGGGACGATCGGGGTGATCGGCGTGATCGGGACGATCGGGGTGATCGGCGTGATCGGGACGATCGGGGTGATCGGCGTGATCGGGACGATCGGCGTGATCGGCGTGATCGGGACGATCGGCGTGATCGGGACGATCGGCGTGATCGGCGTGATCGGGGTGATCGGGCTGATCGGCGTGATCGGGACGATCGGTGAAATTGGCGTAATGGGTGGAATCGGGGAAACGCCCATACTTCAGCTCCTCCTCTGCAACTTGTTCGTGGCTATCTTAGACTACAACTAGGTATTCCGTACTAGTAGTATGAGCAATGTCAATCCTCGTGTCAACGAATTTTTGAGCGAATCGCCAAAATACTATCGGAAGATCAAGACGCAGAGGTCTGAATGCCGCAATACTCGCTAGCGTGCAGGGCAGTTGTACAATTCCCTCATGTTCATCCAGGGACTCTTGCTGAGCGTGCTGCTGGCCCCGGCCGCCGCCAGCGACAACTATCTGCTGATCGACAAGGCCGGCATCGACGCCGCCCGGCGCAAGGCGGAGCAGCACCCATGGGCGCGCCGCGTGCTCGACAAGCTGGTGGCCGATGCGGAAAACGCACTGAAGCGGCCGGTCCGGCTGCCGGATCGCGGCGGCCAGTGGCCGCACTGGTATAGCTGCAAGAAAGACGGCGTGCGACTGGAGACGGTCTCGGCGACCGAGCACCGCTGCCCTACCTGCGGCGCCGTCTACCGCGGTGACCCTTACGACGCGGTGGTCATCTACGGCGAACACAGCCGCTGGAGCCGCGCCGTGCGGGACCTCGGGCTGGCCTACAGGTTCACCGGCCGCGCTGAGTTCGCGCGCCGCGCCGGCGAGATCCTCTCGGGATACGCCGGGCGCTATAAGAGCTACCCGCGTCACAACGTCAACGGCGAGGACAAGGTGGGCGGCGGGCGCGCCATGGCCCAGACACTGGACGAGAGCGTCTGGCTGATCCCGCTGGCCTGGGGCTACAGCCTGGTGCGCGAGACGCTGGAGGAGCCCGAACGCAGCCGCATCGAGACCGACCTGATGGCGGCGGCCGCCGAGGTGATCCGCGAGCACAGGATGGGCATCCACAACATCCAGTGCTGGAAGAACAGCGCCGTGGGCCTGGCCGGGTTCGTCACCGGCAACAAGGAGCTGGTGCGCGAGGCGATCGACGACCCCGAGCGCGGCTTCCGCGCCCAGATCGCCCGCGGCGCCACCGACGACGGCCTGTGGTGGGAGGGCTCGCTCGGCTACCACCGCTACACCATGCAGGCGCTCTGGCCGCTGGCCGAGGCGGCCCGGCTGGCCGGCATCGATCTGTACTCGGACCGCTACCGCACGCTCTACGACGCGCCGCTGGCGCTGGCCCTGCCCGACGGCGATTCGCCCGGCTTCAACGACAGCGCGGGCTCGAACGTGGCCACCTACGGCTCGCTCTACGAGCTGGCCTTCGCCCGCTGGCGCGAGCCCGCCTACGGCCGCCTCGTCTCGCACACCGCGCGCGAGTCGCTCGAAGCGCTTCTGTGGGGCGCGGAGACGGTTCCCTCCGGGCCGATGATCCCGCAACAGAGCGTGCTCATGCGGGCGGCCGGCTACGCGATGCTGCGCTCGCCCGCCATGACCGTGGCCGCGCGCTTCGGCATGCACGGCGGCGGGCACGGACACCCCGACAAGCTCAACATCGTCACCTTCGGCGCCGGGCGGCTCTGGGGCCTTGATCCCGGCTCGATCAACTACGGCGTCCCGCTGCATCGCGAGTGGTATCGGAGCACCATCGCGCATAACACCGTCTCCGTGGATCAACAGGCGCAGGCCAACACCGACGGCCGGCTGGAGAAGTGGGAGGACGGGACGCTGGTGGCGGTGGCCGATGCCGTGTACCGGGGCGTCGTGTTACGCCGCAGCCTGAGCCTGCGCGGCAACGAGCTTGCCGATCGCTTCGAGTGCTCATCGGAAGCCGAGCGTACCTACGACTGGGCCTTCCACGCGCCAGGCAAGCTCACAACTTCCGTGACGGTGACGCCGCGTTCATCGCCGCTGGGCGCGGCCAACGGTTACCAGCACATCGAAAAGGTCGCCGAGGGGCGCGCCGATGGCGATTGGGAAGCCCGCTGGGAGGCGGGCGCCGCCCGGCTCACGCTGCGCTTCAAAGGCGCGCCCGGAACCGAGGTCTTCACCGGCGTTGGGCCGGGCAAGGACCCCGCCGAGCGCGTGCCGGTTGTGATCGTGCGGCGCCGCGCCGCCAAGACCGCGTTTGAGGTGGTGCACCGGGTCGAAGCGGCGCGGTGAGGAGCTTGCGCGAAGCAACCGAGGGCGGTTCTGATGGTAAGGTGCCACTGATGAACGCTGAATTGCGCCTGAGCCGCGACCAGATGCGGGCGCTCGGCTACCAGGTGGTGGATACGCTGATCGAGCATTTCGAGGGCCTGCGCGAGAAACCGCCTTCGCGCCGGGGGCAGCGGCCAGAGCTGGAGGCGTTGCTCCGCGAGCCGCTGCCTGAACAGGGGGCGGACCCTGCCGCCGTGCTGGAACAGGCCACCGCCGGCGTCTTCTCCAACATGATGCACGTGGACCACCCGCGCTTCTTCGCCTTCGTCCCCAGCCCCGGCAACTTCGTGGGGGCGATGGCCGACGCGCTGGTGAGCGGCTTCAACCCGTTCGTCGGTTCGTGGTTCGCCGGCTCCGGGCCGGCCCAGATCGAGCTGGTCACCATCGACTGGCTGCGCCAGCTTTGCGGCCTGCCGGAGACGGCCGGCGGGCTGTTTGTCAGCGGCGGATCGGTGGCCAACCTGACCGCGCTGGCGGTGGCCCGCCACGTGCGCCTCGGGGACCGAATGGCCGGCGCGGTCGTCTACTACTCCGACCAGACACATTCCGCCGTCGAGCGCGGGTTGCGCGTGCTCGGCTTCGCGCCCGAGCAGCTCCGCAAGCTGCCCTCCGATGAAGAGTTCCGCCTCGACCTCGCCGAACTCGGCGCAGCGGTGGCCGCCGACCGGGCCGCGGGCCGCATCCCTTTCTGCGTGGTGGCCAATGCCGGCACAACCAACACCGGCGCGGTCGATCCGCTCGCCGAGCTGGCCCGCTTCTGCCGCCAGCACGACCTCTGGCTGCATGCTGACGGCGCCTACGGGGCCGCGGCCGTCTTGTGCGAGCAGGGCCGGGCATTGCTCCAGGGCCTCGAGGAAGTCGATTCGCTGGTGCTCGACCCGCACAAGTGGCTGTTCCAGCCCTTCGAGATCGGCTGCGTGCTCGTGCGCGAGTGGCGGCAGCTCAAGGACACGTTCAGCATCCTCCCTGAGTACCTTAAGGACGTGCACCGCCTCCAGGAAGCCGTCAACTTCTGCGACTACGGCATCCAGCTCAGCCGCGGCTTCCGCGCGCTGAAGCTGTGGATGTCGCTGAAGATCTTCGGCGTGGCCGCTTTCCGCGAGGCGGTCGCCCGCGGCTTTGCGCTGGCTGAGTGCGCGGAGCAACGCCTCCGCGAGTCCCGCTGCTGGGAGATCGTGACGCCGGCGCAGATGGCGATCGTGTCGTTCCGCTACCGCGACGCGAACCGGTCGCCGGAGGAACTGGAGGCGATCAACCAGCAGCTTGTCGAGCGGATGATCGCCGACGGCTTCGCGGTGCTGACCTCGACGACGTTGCACGGGCGCACCGTGCTGCGGCTGTGCACGATCAACCCCCGCACGACGACCGAGGACATTCGCGAGACGATCGCCCGCCTGGAGCGGCTGGCTAGCGGGCCGGGCGCTTGACCGGGCGGCCGTCCACCTCGATCCAGTCCAGCCGCGTGCAGGCGATGCTGCGGCCGCCCACCATCAGATCGGTCCAGCCGATCTCCTCGACGCGGCTGAGGTCGGGCTTCGCGACCCAGTCGCCTTCGATCACCTGCTCGATGTCCAGCTTGCGCCAGCGGATCTCGGCCAGGTTGAACTCGCGCACGCGCCAGTCCACCGAGGCGGGGTCGGACTGATCGCTTACCAGCCACGTGCCGTCGGCCAGCTTCAGGATGATACGCGCCTCGCGGAAGCCGGCCTGCTTGGTCCGCCAGCGGATCTTGGCCTGGCCGGTGAGGTCCACTTGCGCGTTCTTGTGACGCAGGCTGACGGCCCAGTTCCCCTTGCACTCGCCCGACCAGACGTAGAAAGGATCGTCGGCCGGCTTCTCGTGATTGCTCTTCTTGATGCCGGCCTTGCCGGGGCCGTGGAGCGACAGGATCAGGTCCGGATTGGCCACATGGGCCTGGGTGATGGGCAGCTCCGCCGGCGTTTCCTTCCAGTCTTCGCGGAAGAACCGGCCCGGGCGGTCCTGGGCCGGCGCCAGCAAAGCTGCAAGCAAGAATACGTATCGCATGGTCACGCGGACATTCTACCGGAACGGGCGGCGGCTTAGCAGTTACGCCGCCGCGCGGGCCGCCCTCTCAGGCTCGCGGAAGAACGTCAGCCGGTTCTGGACCGGGTCGAAATCGACTCTGAGGGTGTCGCCGGGGCACATCTGGCCGCTGGCGATGAGGTTGGACATCGGCCGCACAAGCAGCCGTTCCACCGCGCGCTTCAGCGGCCGCGCGCCGTAGCGCAGGTCGGTGCCTTCCCGCAGCAGGTAATTCTTGGCCGGCGCCGTCAGCGCGAACAGGAACGGCTGCGCGCCCGCCGCGTGCAGAATCCTCTCTTGCACCAAGCCGAGCTCGATGTCGAGGATCCGGCGCAGCTCGGGCTCGCCCAGCGGCTTGAAGACTACGATCTTGTCCAGCCGGTTGAGAAACTCGGGCGAGAAGCGGCGGCGTGCCGCCTCCAGGCCGGCCTCGACGATCTTCAGCGCCGTCCCGGCGCCGGCCGCCGCCGGCGCGGCCACCCTGAAGCCGAGCCGCGGCGCCAGCACCGCGCTCATCTCGGAGGCCCCCAGGTTGCCGGTCATGAAGATCATCGTCCGCGAGAAGTCCACCCGGCGGTTGTCGCCGAGCGTGAGGGTCGCCTTGTCGAGGATGCCAAGCAGCAGGTTCCACAGCGTGTCGCTGGCCTTCTCTATCTCGTCGAAAAGCACGAAGCTCAACTTGACCTTGTCGGTGTGAAACTGGTTGAGGTTCTCCTGGCTCAGCAGCGGGTGCGTGTCGCGGTGGCCGAGGTAGCCGGGCGGCGAACCGATCAACTTGGCGATCTCGTGGCTGTGCTGGAACTCAGCGCAGTCAATCTTGATCAGGCCGTGGGCGCTGCCGACCAGCGTCTCGGCGACCGCCTCGACAATGCGCGTCTTTCCCGAGCCGGTCGGGCCCAGGAAAAGGAAGTTGGCCACCGGGTGGCCGGGCGCCATCAACCCGGTGACATACATCTGGTAGGCATCGACGATGGCGTGGATCGCCTCGTCCTGCCCGACGATGTACTTCTTCAGGCCGGCCTCCAGCCCCTCCGCATCGCGGCCGGTCCTGTTCGGATCCAGCGGAATGCATGTTCGAGCCATCTCCGGCCTCCTTCCCAGGGGAACCCGGTTGCCTGCTCCCGTTATGTTGGACGCGCGCCGGCGGCGCCGGGTTCAGAAATCGGTACTGTACCGGCGGGCCGCTAGAAGGAGACCTTGGCCGCCAACTGCAAGATCCTGGGCGGGACCCGCAGAGTCGAGATCACGCCGAAGGAGGATGAGGTCGAGTTCGCGGTCGGCTGGCTGAAATTCTGGTTGTTGAAGACGTTAAACGCCTCCCCACGGAGGTCAACACGGATCCGCTCGCCGACGGGGATGTTCTTGTGCAGCGCGAAGTCGGTCTGGAAGAATCCGGGTCCGGTGAAGATGTTGCGACCGGCGCCATACTGGCCAGGGGCCGGGACCGAGAACCGGGTCTTTTCCTCTTCCGTCAAGTAGGTCACCGTACCGCCGCGCTTCTCCAGCTTGCCCACCTTGGTGGGATCGCCGGTGAAGACGGCGTTGGTGGTGACGAGGGGCCAGAGGGTGCTGCGGCCGGAGCTGACACTGAAAGGATAGCCGGAAGACCAGTCGATGATGGCGTTGACCGTCCAGCCACCAGCGAGGAGGCCCACGACGCCGCCACGCCTGAGTAGCGCGCGGGCGGAACCGAAGGGCAGGTCGTAGATGACGGCCGCCCGGAACTGATGGCGGATGTCATAGCCGCTGCGGCCCCAGTCGAGCCGGCGGTTGTTGGCGTCGCTGGGAATCAGCAAGCCTTGGCCGGCCCCGTCAGTGTCGTCGGAGATGTCATCCAGACTCTTGCCCCAAGTGTAATTGCTCAGCATCATCAGGCCGCGGGAGAACCGCCGGTTCAGCGAAACCTGCAAGGCGTTGTAATTGGTATTGGCGCAGGAACAGCCGAGCGCCGCGGTAGTGAACTGCGGGTTGCGGAAGTACCCCTGTCCCAGACCGGCGGCCGTTAGCCGGCCACCGACCACCCCGTTGAAGGATCCGGTATCCACCGTGGTGATGAACGTCCCGATGTTGTTGTTGGCGATGTCGTTGAGGACCGAGGAGGGCACCGACGTTCCGTAGGTGGCCAGCAGGGCGCCCACCGGCCCGGTGCGGGCGCCCTGCTGCGCCGCCACGAAGCTGGCCAGGAATTCGGGAGTGATCACCGCCTGGTTCTCGTTCAGCATGCGGAACATGTGCGCGCCCTTACTGCCCACGTACGCGATCTCGAGCACGGTGCCCGGCAGGACCTCGCGCTGGATGCTCAGGTTCCACTGGCTCACGTACGGAGTGCGGAGGTTCTGGTCCAGGATGAGCGGGGTGGAGCTGCGGTCGGGCGCCGGCGTTCGCTGCACTGGCAGCCCCACGATGCCCACCGGCAACTGAGCGATCAGCGCCTGGGCGGCCGCATCCCCGGCCCGCACCGCCGGGGGATTGGCGGCCGACGCCGCCGAATTCGGCCGCAGGATGGACACCTTGGTGGTGCCGGGCTGGTTCTGCTCGACCACGTTCAGCGCCCAGTTCACCAGCCGGTTATAGGCGGTGCGGAAGCCGCCGCGGACGGAGGTTTTCTGGCCGCCGAACGGGCTCCAGGCGAAACCGATCGCCGGGGCGAAATTGTTCCGGTCATTGTTGTACCATGTGCGCCCGGTGCCGGGGCCGGCGGGCAGCAGCGTCACGTCGCCGCCGCGGCTGCCCAGCGGCTTGTCGGCCACCACCTGCATGCCGGACTTGTCGAACGGCACGGAGTTGAACTCGTAACGCAAGCCGAGGTTCAAGGTCAGCCGCGGCGTAACCCGCCAGTCGTCCTGGAAATAGAAGTTGTACTCGCGGGCGCGCTGGGCAAAGCGCAATTCCTGACTGGCGGAGGGGAACTCCCGGCCGTTCGAATAGAACACCTTGCGCACCGTGCCGACCACTCCCAGCACATCGTTAAACAGCGAGTTCAGGGTGGTGCGGTCGTTGGTGTTGATGCCAGTCAGGTCCAGCTCGCCGCTGCCGGTACGGAGGAACACCGGCGCGTCGGCGGTGCCGAAGGTGTAGCGCGGGTAGAAGTTGGTCGCCCGGCGGAACTGGTTGATGCGGTAATAGCGGAGGTTCACCCCGGTCTTGAACGTGTGCGGCCCCTGCACGAACGAGAAATTGTCCAGCAACTGGCTGTTCTCGGGGACGCGCCCAGTGCCGCCCCAGAACATGTAAGGGTCCGACATGAGGTTGGCGATCACCTCGAGCTTGGGATGGGTCGGGTCGAGGAAGAACAGCGTGTTGCGGGTGAAGCCCAGCGAGAACTCGTTGACGCGGTTGGCGCCCACCAGCGAGGTCACTCCGACGGCGGCGCCCTGGCTGTGCGACTCGCGAGTGCGCCCCGGGTAGGAGTCCGGGTTGGCCGGATAACGCGGCAGCCCGCTGTTGATGTAGTCGCCGTAAATGTTGTTGTAACCGTTGCCATAGCGGGCGAAGGCCCGGTGCTTGGTGGAGAGATTCCAGTCCACCCGGGTCAGCATCGAGTCCACCGGCCACCGCGACGCGGCGTTGAAACGGAACCGGGCGGTGTTGAAGCCGTCGCCGGCGGTGAAGTCGTTGGGCAGGTTGGTGAGCTTGATCATGCTTTGCATGAGCGGATTCAGCCCGCGGTTGAGCAGGTCGCCGGCCACCATGTTGTAAGTCCTGTAACAGTTGGTGGTGACGCTTCCGCCGCAGGCCGGCGCCACCGGTTTGCCCTGGGCATCCACCATCGAAGGCGCGTTCCGCCCGCCGACAAAATAGCGGAACAGGCCGGTGCGCGCCTCCGGGGTGAGAACGGTGCGCACCTCGGAGATGCTCTGGGAAAGCCGCTGCGATTGCCAGTTGAAGAAGAAGAAGGCGGTGTTCTTCTTGATCGGGCCGCCGAAGGACCCGCCGAACTGGTTCCGGATCAGGATCTCGCGCTTGAGCCCGTCGCGGTTGTTGAACCAGTCATTGGCGTTGAACGCCGTGTTGCGGTGAAACTCGAAGAGGTTGCCGTGGAACGCGTTGCCCCCCGAGCGCGAGACGATCTGCACCTGGGCCCCGCTGTTGCGCCCGTACTCGGCCTTGGCCACGCTGGTGATGACGCGGTATTCGCTGACCGAGTCGGGATTCAGCAGCACGTGGGACAGCTCGCCGCGCGGGATGACCGGGTCGCTGATGTCCACGCCGTCCAGGGTGGTGTAAACGCCCCGCCCGCGATCGCCGTTCACCGAGAAGGTGACCGTGCCCGAGCGAGAGGTGGCCTGCGAGGCGTGCCCGCTGACGCCGGGCTGGAGCGCCATCAAGTGCAGCGGGTTGCGGCCGTTCAGCGGCAACTGCTCGATGGGCTTGGTGTCCAGCACCTGGCCCAGCGAGGCCTCCGAGGTCTCCACCTGCATGCTGATGCCGGTGACGTCCACCACCTCGGTCACCGCCCCAGGCTCCAGGGTGACGTCCACGGTGAGCACCTCGCCCACCTGCAACTCGTTCCCCTTGGCGCTGAACTTCTTGAACCCGGCCAGGGTCACGGTGATCGTGTACGCCCCCAGCGGCATGGCGTCGAAATTGAACTGTCCGTATTCATTGGTCGTGGCGGAGCGCGCCAGGCCTGTCTGTTCATGGAGCGCCGTCACTTCCGCCCCGGGGACAACCGCCCTCGAGCTGTCGGTGACCACACCGCGGATGCGTGATGTTCCGGTCTGGGCCGCCAGCGAGACGGCGGCCAGGATAAAGCAGGCAACGAACCGAATCATGAACCTGATGATACACCCAACGGTCCCGTGGCTTGTAGCCCGTGGCTTGTGGGGGGGGCTACGAGCAACAAGCTACGAGCCACAAGCCACAAGCTTCTGTTAATCTTGCACCGTATGAGACCCGCCCTCCTCTGTGCCGCCGTGGCCCTGTGCGCCGCCGCCCAGGTCCCCCGCCCCGAGCACCCCGAGCCGCAGTTCCAGCGCGCTGAGTGGCTGAACCTCAACGGTCCCTGGGAGTTCGAGTTCGACGATGCGAACGCAGGTCTGAAGGAAAAGTGGTACGCCGGCGCGAAGAAGTTCAGCCGGAATATTACCGTCCCGTTCGCGTTCGAGACGCCGCGCAGCGGCATCGGCGATCCATCGTTCCATCCCTGGGTCTGGTACCGCCGCGGCGTCACCGTGCCCGACGCGTGGAAAGGCAAGCGGGTAATGCTGCACTTCGGCGCCGTCGATTATCGCGCCATGGTCTGGATCAACGGCCAGTACGCCGGCGGGCACGAAGGCGGCAGCACGCCCTTCTGCTTCGATATCACCGACCTGCTGAAACCCGGCGCCAACGCGGTCGCCGTGCGCGCCGAGGACCCGCCCACCGACCGCTCCATCCCCCGCGGCAAGCAGTATTGGGAGCCGAAGTCGCGCGGCATCTTCTACAGCCGCACCAGCGGCATCTGGCAGACGGTGTGGCTGGAAGCGGTCGAGGAGACGCACTTAGAGCGCGTGCGCATCACGCCGGCCAACGACGGCACGGTCCGCTTCCAGGCGCGCATCGCCGCGGCCGGCGCGGGCCTCGAGTTTCACGTAACCGTGCGCTCCGGCAATCGCACGATGGCCGCTGCCATGGCTCTGGCCGAGACATCGCCGGCGACCGTCACTGCCGGCGTCGCCAATCCGCAACTGTGGTCGCCGGCCACGCCGAACCTCTACGACGTGACGCTGGAGCTGCGTCGCGGCGCGACGGTGCTCGACCGCGTGGGCTCTTACTTCGGCTTCCGCTCGGTGAGCGTCGAAGGCGGCCGCTTCCTGCTCAACGGGCGGCCGCTCTACCTGAAGACGGTGCTCGACCAGGGCTACTGGCCGGAGAGCAACTTGACGCCGCCCTCCGACGAGGCCATCCAGTACGACATCCGTCTCACCAAGGAGATGGGCTTCAACGGCGCGCGCAAGCACCAGAAGCTCGAAGACCCGCGGTTCCTCTACTGGGCCGATCGCATGGGCCTGGTGGTCTCCAGCGAAATGGCCAACGCCTACGTCTTCCATGAGGCCTACGTCGAGCGCTTCACCCGGGAGTGGATCGAGGCGGTCGAGCGCGACTACAACCACCCCTCCATCGTCATCTGGGCGCCGATCAACGAGAGCTGGGGAACGCCGGACCTGCGCGAGGCGCGCCAGCAGAATCACCTCAAGGCGCTCTATACGCTGACCAAGTCGCTCGACTTGACCCGGCCGGTGATCGACAACGAAGGCTGGGAGCACATCGACACGACCGACCTGTTCGCCGTCCACGACTACGCCCGCAACGGTGAGCTGCTCTATGAGCGGTGGAACAAGGACTTCGGCAAGCCGGGCGCGGCGTTCCCCCGCGGCGGGCGCCTGTACCTGGTCCCGGGCTACGCCTACAACGGTACGCCGCTGTACCTGTCCGAGTTCGGCGGCATCGCCTGGATCCCGCCCGGGCACAAGGCGCCGGAGCAGGCCTGGGGCTACGCCGGCGTGGAGAAGACGGCCGAAGCGGCGCTGGCCCGGCTGCGCGGCTTGTACGAGGCCATCGCCAAGCTGCCCTTCACCGGCCTTTGCTACACGCAATTGACCGATGTGGAGCAGGAGGTCAACGGCCTGCTCACCTATGACCGCAAGCCAAAGTTCGACGTTAAGGCGGTGCGGGAGATCAACGAGCTGGTCAGATAGAGAACCGCTCGCTCGCGGCGCAGCGTGTATTCCGAGCCGCGACCAAAGGGAGCGGTCGAAGGAGTGTATGCCATGGACCTGTTCTGGGCGGGCTTGCTGGTGGTGGCGCTGGGCGCGGCCATGCAGGGCAGCTTTGCGCTGCCGCAGCGGTTCATCCGCGGCTGGGCCTGGGAGAAGATGTGGCTCGCGTATTCGATCACGGCGATGGTCGTGATCCCCTGGCTGCTGGTGGCCGCGCTCATCCCGCAGGCGCCGGCCGCTTACGCCAACGTCGGGCCGGCCGTGGTGGCGCGCACCGCGCTGTTCGGAATGGGCTGGGGCATCGGCTCGGTGCTGTTCGGCCTGGGCATCGCGCGGGTGGGCATGGCGCTCGCTTTCGCCATTATCATCTCGCTGACGGCGGCGGTGGGATCGGTGGTCCCGCTGGCGGTGCTGCATCCCGATCAGGTGCTGACCCGGCGCGGCGGCCTGCTCTTCCTCGGGTTGACGGTGGCGATTGCCGGAGTGGCGCTGTGTTCCAAGGCCGGCGCGCTCAAGGAGGCGGGTGCGGCCGTTCCGCGCGGCGGTTTCGCCCGCGGCCTTGCCATCTGCATTGCCTCCGGTATCGCCTCGCCGATGATGAACTTCAGCTTTGCCTTCGGCACGCCGATCTCGGAGGAAGCGGTACGGCTGGGGGCCAGCGCGGTCTATGCCTCGTTCGCAATCTTTGCGATCGCCGTCTCCTCCGGCTTCCTGATCAACGCCGGCTATTGCCTTTACCTGCTGAAGCGCAACGCGTCGTGGCCGGCGCGCGAACCCGGCGCCGGGCCGCGGAACACGCTGTGCGCAGCGGCCATGGGCGTGCTGTGGCTGTTCGGCTTCTTCTTCTACGGATTCGGCGCCACCTGGCTGGGCGGTTACGGCGCGATCCTGGGCTGGCCGATCTTCATGACGGTGATGGTGCTGGTGGCCAACTTCTGGGGCGTCGCCACCGGCGAATGGAAGAACGCCCCGCCGCGGGTGCTGCGGCTGCTGGCCGCCGGCATCGTGGTCCTGATCGCCGCGCTGGCGGTTATCGCGGCGGGGGCGCAGGGCTGATCCCGTATACTAGAGACAGGCCCATGGTCCCGCAAGAGCTACGTCCCCTGTTCTGGGATGTGGACGCCGATAAGTTCGATCCCGAGGCGCACCCCGAATACACCATCCTGCGCGTCCTGGAGTGGGGCGACCGCCCGAGCCTGGCCTGGCTGGGTGAGACGTTTTCCGAGGCCCAGATCAAGGAAGTCATCCGTTCGGAGCGGCGGCTCTCACCGCGATCCGCCAACTTCTGGGCGCTGGTCTACCGCATCCCCCCGGAAGAAGTGGCTTCGTTGCAGCAGGGCGGCTGATGTCCAACCAGGCCTGGCATCCCGAAGCGCTCGCCGGAACAGTAGCGCCAACCCTGCGGGCACTGGAGCAGACTTCTGTCCTGGCCGGCTTCTATCTCGCGGGTGGGACGGGACTGGCCCTTCACCTGGGCCACCGCCGTTCGAGAGACCTGGACTTCTTCAGCCAGGAAGAGTTCGACGCGGACGCGTTGCTTGAACGCCTTCAGCGGCTCAGCGGGTTCTCGCTCACCGCCAGGGCGCCGCGCACGCTGCACACCGTGGTGCAGGAAACCAGAGTGAGTTTCCTCCAATCCGGCTACCCTTTGCTGTTTCCGCTCTCGGCCTTCGAGGCGTGCCCGGTCGCCGATCCCCGCGACATCGCCTGCATGAAGATCAGCGCCATCGCCAGTCGCGGGACCAGACGGGACTTTGTGGACCTCTTCGCCGCCTCCCGGCTGTTCGGCCTGCGACAGTTGCTCGAGTTGTTCGAGCGGAAGTTCGCCCCGGCGCGTTACAGCATGGTGCATCTCCTGAAATCGCTGACCTATTTCGACGATGCGGAAAAGGATCCGATGCCCGACATGCTGGTTTCCCTGGCCTGGCAGGAGGTAAAGGAGTTCTTTGGCCGGGAGGCGCCGCGGCTGCTTTGAACGGAGGGGCGCGGGTACGCCCGGCCCTATCACTCCAAGTGGAACACCTCTTCCAGCGGGGCCATGCCCTCGTCGGGGCGGCGGCCTTCCAGGTTCTCGAAAAAAGGGCCCATCTCGCGCTGCCAGCGCGCGTTGACCCTGCGCGCGGCCATGCCGGCCAGCGCCTTCTGGAAGTCGGGCGTTTCCAGATACCCCACCAGCAGCCCGTCGTCGCGCAGGAACAACGAGTAGTTGTGCCAGCCGGTTTCGCGCAGCGCCTCCAGCATCTCCGGCCAGACGGCCGCGTGGCGCCGCTTGTACTCCTCCAGCCGGTCCTTCTTCACCTTCAGCAAGAAGCAAATGCGTTGCA
>JBBTDS010000538.1:0-1146 GCA_038060875.1 Acidobacteriota bacterium
CCTTGTATCTTAGATTCCAGGCGATATAAGAAGATGTAACGTTCTTTAACAACAGTATCGTTCGGGCAGGGTTGTGGGCTGCAGCCCACAACCCTGCGGCGGCAGTCGAGATCGTCCTGCCCTGGGGCATAAACCCGTGCTCAGCGTGATCCGACAGCCGTCCTGTCTCAATAGTCCGAACAGTCGCATGGGCCATGGTATCCCGGTGAGCCCGCATGGCAAGGAAGGACATTATGAGAAATTGCATGGGTATCGACGTGGCTAAACAGGTTTTCGATCTGCACAGCCTGAAAACCGGCCAAGACCGACGGATGGAAAATTCCACCGAGGGTATCCGGCAGTGTGTTGCACTGTGCAACACAATCAGGCCGGAGTTGATTGTCATGGAAGCCACCGGCGGCTACGAACTGACCTTGGCCGCCACGCTTCAGGCCGAAGGATTTGCCGTCTCCGTAGTCAACCCCAGACGCATTCGAGACTTCGCGAGGGCCGCAGGGCAAATCGCCAAGACCGACAAGCTGGATGCCCGTATCATCGCTCAGTTTGCCGCCACGATGGACCCGATGCCCACCGAACGGATCAACGAAAACACGCAAAAACTCAAGGCTTTGGTCGCTCGCCGAAGTCAATTGGTTGGACTGCATACCGCCGAATCCAACCGATTGGAACACGCCGGCGGCAGGGACGTTCAACGCAGCATTGCGGCTGTTCTGAAAGTCATCGAAGCTCAACTGAAAACCTTCGATCGACAAATTAAGGAACACATCCAAAATACGCCCCAGCTTCGGCAACGCTCTGAAATCCTCGACTCGGCCCCCGGCATTGGTCCGACCACCGCTCACATGCTGGTGACGGAGCTGCCTGAACTGGGACGACTCAACCGCAGGCAAATCGCCGCGTTGGTTGGCGTTGCACCGATGGCACGTGACAGTGGGACCTTCCGCGGCAAACGCATGACCGGAGGGGGTCGAAAAGAAATCCGCAGTCGATTGTTTATGCCGACGCTCGTAGCAGTTCGGCATAATCCCATATTGAGGGCCTATTACACCCGGCTTATCCGCCGGGGAAAATGTAAGATGGTTGCGCTGGTTGCCGTAATGAGAAAACTCATCTGTATCCTGAATACCATGATTAAAAACAATCAAC
>JBBTDS010000539.1:0-1621 GCA_038060875.1 Acidobacteriota bacterium
CTCCGACGGCGTGTTCGGCACGCTCATGCACTCCAAGTCCTCCAGCCCCTACTACGGCATCTATCTTCAGGACGATTGGAAAATTACGCAGCGCCTCACCCTCAACATGGGCCTCCGCTACGAACTCGAAGTACCGCGCGCGGAGACCGCCGACCGCCTCGACTGGTTCGACTACAACGCCCTCTCCCCGCTCAGCGGCAAGGTCCCCGGTCTCGGCGAAATCCGCGGCGGTTTGCAGTTCGCCAAGGTCGGCGCCAACCCCCGGCGCCACTTCAACACGGACCGCAACAACTTCGCCCCCCGCTTCGGCTTCGCCTGCCAGCTCAACAAAGCCACCGTCGTCCGCGGCGGATACGGCATCTTCTTCGGTTCGGGCAGCGTCGGCGCCGGAGGCTGGAACATCGCCTCGCTAGGCTTCGCACCCTCCACCGACCTGGTGGGCAGCCTGGACGGCCTGCGCCCCAACACCTACCTCGACAACCCCTTCCCGAACGGCTTCGCACAGGCCGTGGGCAACTCCCAGGGACTTGCCTCCTTCCTCGGTCAGGACATCACCCGCCTGTTCGACCGCAGCGCCCCTCTGCCTTACAACCAGCAGTGGAATTTCAGCCTCCAGCGCCAGTTCGGCGCCCTGCTGGTCCAGACCGCCTACAGCGGCTCGCGCGGTGTGCACCTCGGCGACGGCGCGGGCTTTCAGCTCAACCAGCTTCCCGCCAGCGCGCTCGAGCTCGGCAATGCCCTCCAACAACTGGTTGCCAACCCGTTCTACGGTCTGATCGCCAACCCCGGCGCCCTGCGCGCCACGCAGGTAACTCGCGGCCAGCTCCTGCGGCCCTATCCGCAGTTCGGCAACCTCACCGTTTTCAATCCCGCGGCCGCCGCTTCCACCTACCACGGCCTCTCCCTCAAGGTGGAGCGCCGCTTCGCCGCCGGGCTCGGTTTCCTGGCCTCCTACACCACCTCGAAGAACATCAGCGACGCCCCCGCCACCATCGGCCCCGCGGCCGGTCACCAGGATGCCTACAACCGCCGCGCCGACCGCTCGCTTACGGAAGAGGATATCGCCCAGCGCTTCACCAGTAGCCTCAATTGGGAATTGCCCGTCGGCAAGGGGCGCTTGCTCGGCGCCGGTTGGGGCCGCGCCATGGACATTGTCGCCGGCGGCTGGCAGATCAATGCGCTGGTTTCCATGCAGACCGGGCCGCCGCTGGTGATCACCAACACGCCCAATACGTCGCGTGCGCTCGGTGGCGCCCAGCGCCCGAACAGCACTGGCATCGGCGCCGCGCTCGACGGCGCCGTGCAGTCCCGGTTGAACGGCTTCCTCAACCCTTCCGCCTTCTCCGCGACCGCGCTCTACACGTACGGCAACGTCAGCCGCACACTGCCCGACGTCCGCGGCCCGCGCGCCGGCAACATCGACTTCTCCGTCTTCAAGATCTTCCCTCTGCGCGAACACCTGCGCCTGCAATTCCGCGCCGAAATCTTCAACGCCACCAACACGCCTGTCTTCGGCCTCCCCAACGGCGGCTTCGGCGGAGCCAGCTTCGGCGTCATTACCAACCAATCCAACCGGCCCAGGCAGGTGCAGCTCGCCCTCCGGCTCTATTGGTGACGCCCG
>JBBTDS010000540.1:0-36160 GCA_038060875.1 Acidobacteriota bacterium
CTGTGCCCCAGCTCAGCAGCCAGAAAAGCATCATAACTGCAAGTGAGCGCCTCATGGTGACGCTCACATGATAATGAAAGGGCCCACCACCTTGGCGTCAGGCAGGAATGCCTGGCCTATTTCGGTGACAGGCGGCGAAATTCATCATCGGACCCGGCCCAAGCAACACTCATGGGAATCTCGTTGCCTGTAACCGAAATTCGGGTGCAAGGTTCACCGGACCCACTTGTATCAAACTCCGCGAACGGTCAGAATGTGCCCGGGCTGGGCCGGGTAGGGCGAGGCGAGAAGGCTCAGCCTGCCAATCCGGGCCAGGGCTATGAGCGGCGAAGAGTCTGAAACGACAATCACAGGCCGAGCCGTTCCAGCGTTCGGCGGTCCTCCTCCAGGTCACCTGCGCGATAGTGCAGCGGGACATCGCGCCGGGCTGCGAAGTCCATGAACTGCTCGACTGGCATCTGGCACAATTCGGCGGCACGCCCCAGGCTGACTCTGTCCTCCCGATAGAGTTCAAGCGCCAGCAATCTGGCTGTCTCCACGGAGAGGTTGTCGGGGTTCATTCCGGCCACTCGAGCCAGTTCCGTTGGGATTTCCAGCCTCACCGTATCCATGCCTTCAGGGTACATCATGGTCCTCGTAGGCATGAATCCGGTGGTCCGGCTTAGAATTTGTACAGCGGCGTGGCCGCGGCCGGTTCGCCGGCGCCGACGGTGGCTTCGACGGCTTCCTGGAGCGGGCGGCAAAAGATGCCGGTATCGCCGAGGAAGATCTCCAGCTCGGACGGGTGCGGCAGCGAGCCCTGGATGAGCGCCTCCGAGAGCGGGTCCTCGATGTATTTCTGCAAGGCGCGGCGCAGCGGGCGGGCGCCGAAGCTGCGGTCGTTGCAGGTCTTCTCCAGAATGTACTTGGACGTCTCCGGCGCCAGGCGGATCTTGATCTGCTTGGCGGCCAGGTTCTGGTTGATCTGCTCGACCATCAGGGCGATGATCCGGATCAGGTCGTCGTCGGTGAGCGACTGGAACAGAATCACCTCGTCCAGCCGGTTGAGGAACTCGGGATTGAAGGCCCGCTTGACCTCGGACATCACCATGTCCTCGACCTTCTGCGGGATGCCGGCGCTGGGCGCCGAGAAGCCCATGCCGGAGCGCTTCTCCAGGAAGCGCGCCCCCAGGTTGGAGGTCATGATGACGATGGTGTTCTTGAAGTCCACCGTGTTGCCCAGCCCGTCGGTGAGCTGGCCGTCCTCGAAGACCTGCAAGAGGATGTTGTAGACGTCAGGGTGGGCCTTCTCGATCTCATCGAGCAGGATGACGGAGTAGGGTTGCCGGCGCACGCGCTCGGTCAACTGGCCGCCCTCTTCGTAGCCGACGTAACCGGGGGGCGAGCCGATCAGCTTCGACACCGAGTGCTTCTCCATGAACTCGGACATGTCGAAGCGCACCAGCGATTTCTCGCTGCCGAACAGGAACTCGGCCAGGGCGCGGGCGACCTCGGTCTTGCCGACGCCGGTCGGGCCGAGAAACAGGAAGCAGCCCGAGGGACGCTTGGGCGATTTCAAGCCCGCGCGCGAGCGCCGTATGGAGCGGGCCATGGCGTTGATCGCCTTGTCCTGGCTGATGATCCGCTTGTGCAGCTCCTGCTCGATGCGCAGCAGTTTGCTGACCTCCTCCTCACGGATGGCCGTCATCGGCACCCCGGTCCAGCGGGCCACCACCTCCTCGATGTCGTCCTTGGTGACCACCCCGGTCGAGGTGTCGTCGAGGTTGTAGCGCTCGCGCAACTGGCGGAGCTGCTCCCGCTCCTTGCGCTCCTCGTCGCTGTAATAGCGCGCCTTCTCGAACTCGTGGGCGGCGATGGCGTTCTCCATGCGGTGCATGACGAACTTGATGCGCTTCTGGATCTCGGCCACCTCGGCCGGCAGGGTGGTCTGGCGCAGCTTGATGCGGGCGCCGGCCTCGTCGATCAGGTCGATGGCCTTGTCGGGCAGGTGGCGGTCGGGGATGAAGCGGCTGGAGGCGTAGACCGCCGTCTCCAGACACTCGTCGGTGTAGGCGACGGCGTGGAACTTCTCGTAGCGCTCCTTGATGCCGAACAGGATCTTGATGGCGTCCTGTTCGGTGGGCGGCGGCACCTTGACCGCCTGGAAGCGGCGCTCCAGCGAGCGGTCCTTCTCGATCGACTTGTGGAACGCGGCCGGAGTAGTGGCCCCGATGCACTGGATCTCGCCGCGCGACAGCGCCGGCTTGAGGATGTTGGCCGCGTCCAGCGACCCTTCGGCCGAGCCGGCTCCGACCAGCGTGTGCAGCTCGTCGATGAAGATGATGGCGTTCTGGTTCTCCATCAGCTCCTTCATGATGGTCTTCAGCCGCTCCTCGAACTGGCCGCGGTACTTGGTGCCGGCCACGATGAGCGAGAGGTCCAGCGCCAGGATGCGCTTGTCGGCCATGAAGCTGGGCACGTCGCCCTCGGAGATGCGCTGGGCCAGGCCCTCGACGATGGCCGTCTTGCCGACCCCCGGCTCGCCGATCAGCACCGGGTTATTCTTGGTGCGGCGGCAGAGGATCTGCACCACCCGCTCCAGCTCGTAGTCGCGCCCGATCAGCGGGTCGAGAAGGCCGTCGGCGGCCGCCTGGGTGAGGTCGCGGCTGAATTCGGTCAGCAGCGAGCTTTCCTTAGGGCGGCTCGAAGACATCCGCTCCGAGGAGGCGCGGGCGATCTCCTCGCGCACCTGCGCGAGCCGCAGGCCGCGCTCGTGGAGGATGTCGGCGGCGAAGGACTTTTCCTCGCGCATCAGCCCGAGCATCAAGTGCTCGGTGCCGATGTGGCGGTGGTTGAGCCGTTCGGCCTCCTCGGCGGCGTAGGCCAGCACCTTCTTGCACTCGTGGCTCAGCGGCAGGTCCACCGAGGTGGAGACCTTCTCGCGGACGGCGGTGCGCGCCTCCACCTGCTTGCGGATCGAATCCAGCGCGGCCGCCGAACGCAGGAACCGGTTGGTCAGCGCCTTGTCCTCCCGCAGCAGGCCGAGCAGCATGTGTTCCGTCTCGATGTAGGGGCTGCCGAACTGGCTCGCCTCGTAGCGGGCGAAGAAGATGACCCGTCGGGCCTTTTCCGTGTAACGTTCAAACATGGTTGGTACCGTCTGGCGACAAGGCGCCACCTTCGAGCTTCAGGATCCGGTCGCACCGCCGCGCAAAGGCGGGGTTGTGGGTGACGTAGACGGAGGTGAGCTGGTGCGAGCGGTGCAGATCAGCCAGCAGGTTCATTATCATCTCAGCGGTCTTCCAGTCGAGGTTGCCGGTGGGTTCATCGGCCAGCAGAAAGCGGGGATTCGCCACCAGCGCCCGGGCCAGCGCCACCCGCTGCTGCTCGCCGCCCGACAGCTCACCGGCCCGGTGCGAAGCGCGGTTGCGCAGGCCCACCTCATCCAGCCTGGCCAGCCCGAGGCGGGCCGCTTCCGGGTAGAGCCGGCCGCGGATCAGCAGCGGCATCAGGACGTTCTCCAGTGCGGTGAACTCCGGCAACAAGTAGTGCACCTGCCACACAAAGCCGATTTCCCGATTCCGAATCCCGGCCAGTTCGGAATCCCCTAGCCCGGTGATCTCTCTTTCTCCGAAGTATATCGCGCCCCCGGTCGGCCGGTCGAGGCCGCCGAGCAGATGCAGCAGCGTCGATTTGCCGGCGCCGGACTCGCCGACCACCGCCAGCCACTCGCCCGGCGCCACCTCCAGGTTCAGGCCGGCGAACACGACCAGGTCGCTCTCCCCGGACCGGTACTTCTTGCTGAGCTCGACAGCGCGAATGGCGGGCCTGGCCGTTTCCATAGCGGGGACGCCCCCTAATCACTACGCTAGCACGGAAGGCGCCGTGTGTTCGGATGTGATACACTGCGCCGCTTATGACGAACAAAACGTGGCGTCCGGTCGCGGCCGGCCTGCAACTGCTGATCCTCGCCCTGCCGGCCACGGGCGCCAATCTCATGCGTGGACCTTACGTGCAGTTGGGCACGCCGTCCAGCATGATCGTACGCTGGCGCACCGATGTGGCGACCGACAGCCGCGTGCGGTACGGCACTGATCCCGCCAATCTGAACCTCACCGCCCCCGACGCGGCGGCCGTCACCGAACACGAAGTCCGGCTGAGCGGCCTAGCGTCGAACACGAAGTACTATTACGCGGTTGGATCGGCGGCCGAGACGCTGGCTGGCGGGCCCGAGTTCTTTTTCGTCACCTCGCCGCTGGTTGGGACCTCCAAGCCGACGCGCATCTGGGTCCCGGGCGACACGCGCAGCGCCGACGCCAACGAGCTGGCGGTGCGCGATGCGTACTACCGGCTGGCCGGATCGCGCCACACCGACCTCTGGTTGATGCTCGGCGACAACGCCGGCTCGACCGGCAGCGACGCCGAGTTCCAAACGGGGATGTTCGGCATGTTCCCCGAGATGCTGCGCAAGTCGGTGCTGTGGCCCACGCGCGGCAACCACGAGACGTATCCATCGGTGTATTACGGGGCCTTCACGCTGCCACAGAGTGCCGAGGCCGGCGGCCAGCCCTCCGGGAGCGAGGCCTATTACTCGTTCGACTACGGCAACATCCACTTCATCTGCCTGGACTCGGAGGGCAGCGACCGGTCGGTCGCCGGACCGATGCTCACCTGGCTGAGGAACGACCTGGCCGCGACCAACCAGGCCTGGATCATCGTCTACTGGCACCATGCGCCGTACAGCGACGGCTCGCACAAGTCCGATACCGACGCCAAGATGGCGGAGATGCGCCAGCGGGCGGCGCCGATCCTGGAGGAGCGGGGCGTGGACCTGGTGCTGGGCGGGCACAGTCACGACTACGAACGCTCTTTCCTGATCGACGGTCACTACGGCACGTCCACCACCTTCACCGCCGGCATGAAGAAGGACGGCGGCAGCGGCCGCCCGCCCACGGTCTACAACAAGACGCACAC
Source organism: Acidobacteriota bacterium (assembly GCA_038060875.1). Classification (GTDB taxonomy): domain Bacteria; phylum Acidobacteriota; class Terriglobia; order Bryobacterales; family Bryobacteraceae; genus JBBTDS01. Next base: position 4,954 of record JBBTDS010000540.1, read on the forward strand.
CGGGCCTTATCCCCACGAGGGCGCCGTCTACGTGGTGGCCGGCAGCTCAGGGCTGCTGGGGGGCGGCACGCTGCTATACCCGGCCATGTACTTCTCGGCCAACGAATACGGTTCGCTGGTGCTCGACATTGACGGGAACGCGCTGGAGGCGAAGTTCCTGCGCGAGACCGGGGAGATCCGCGACTACTTCACGATCATCAAGGGACCCAAGGGCACGAGCGTGCCGCCGGTGATTACCGGCCCTTCGCCGCTGGCCGACGCGATGGCCTCCACGCCCTACTCGGCCACCTTCACCGCTGGCGGCGACGCGCCGATCACCTGGTCGGTCAGCGCCGGGAGCCTGCCGCTTGGCCTTACACTGCACCCCACCGGCGTCTACACGGGCACGCCGGCGACCGCCGGGACTTACATGTTCACGGTCACGGCCAGCAACGCCGGTGGATCGAGCAGTTCCCCCTACGCCCACATCGTCAGCCCGCTCGCGCAGGCGCCGTTCCGTGGTGAGCCGGCCGCCGTGCCCGGCACGATTCAGGCGGAGGACTTCGACAACGGAGGCGAGGGCCTGGCGTACCACGACACGACCGCCACCAACGAAGGCGGCAAGTACCGCAGCTCGGCGGTGGACATCGAGTTCGGCGCCGACGGCGCCGCGGGTTACAACCTGGGTTGGGTCAGGGCGGGCGAGTGGCTGGAGTACGCCGTCAATGTGGCCGCGGCCGGCGCTTACACGTTCGAAGCGCGCGTGGCTTCCGCCGGCGTCGGCGGCGTCTTCCACGTCGAGTTCGACGGCGTCAACAAGACCGGCGCCCTGACCGTACCCAACACCGGCGGCTCGCAGACCTGGCAGACCGTTTCCAAGACCGGCCTGACTCTGGCGGCCGGCCGGCAGGTGATGCGGGTGGCGATGGATGCCAACGGCGGGACCGGCGCAGTCGGAAATTTCAATTACTTCCGGCTCGTGGCCACGCCGGGCACGCCGGCGGCGCCCACGGGCCTGACGGCGGCCGCGGTATCCAAGAGCCAGATCAACCTGTCCTGGACGGACAAGTCGGGCAACGAAGACGGCTTCAAGATCGAGCGAGGGACGGACGGCGCCACTTTTGCTCAGATCGCCACGGTCGGCGCCAACGTGAACAGCTATCAGGACACCACGGTGGCTGCGAACAAGCGCTACTACTACCGCGCGCGCGCTTACAACGCCGCCGGCAATTCCGCCTACTCGAACACCGCCAACGCCAAGACGCCGCGGAAGTGAGGACGGGCAGCCGCGGCGCAGCACGCTATCGGTTCGGCATGGTGGACACGCCCTTCAGCGCCAGCAGATTACGGTCGGCCGTCACCAGGGTGAGGTCGAACACCTTGGCAGTGGCGGCCATGAACCGGTCGGCCGGATCGCGGTGGGGCAGGGCGATATTGGCCGCTTCGAGGGCCACCTCGTGCGTAACCGGCGCCTCCTTCAGCGAACCCGTACTGATTGCCTGCGCCACCCACGGCCCGATGCCGGTATCCAGCTTTACCCGGCCCTTTTCCGAAAGGATGGTCAACTCCCAGACGCTGATCGGGGACAGCCAGAGTTCGTTCCGCTCGTTCTCGAGAGCACGAGCTACCGCCCGGCTCAGCCGGTGCGGCTCAAGCAGACTCCATAACCAGATGTGAGTGTCCAGGAGCAGCTTCACGAGCCGAGCACTTCCCAATCGCCGGCGTCGCCGGCCGGAGCGACGATGTCCCCGCAGATCCGCCCCGTGCCGGCCATGGCGCCGAGCCAGCGCTTAGGTCGCGCCGGCGGCGGGGGCGGGACCACAGCGGCCACCGGCTCTCCGAATCGGGTGACCAGCACCGGTTTACGCGTGCGGCGCACACGTTCCAACACCCCCAAACAGGTGGCCTTGAACTTGGAGATGGCGATCTGCTCCACGAAAGATATCATACCATGGTCCGGGACCATGGTCAGAAGTCCGCGACAGGACGCTATTCGTAATGCGTCCACATCCGGAGCACCTTTACCACTCTGGCGTCGTGGCGAACCTGGTAGACGAGGCGGTGCCGGATGTTGATGCGGCGAGAGGAGGCTCCCGCGAGGTCTCCCACCAGCTTCTCAAACGGCGGTGGGCTCTGGTATGGATTGGTGGCCAGCATATCGAGGAGCGCCTGTGCCTTGTCCTTTAGACCGGCCGCGGCGAGTTTACGCGCATCCTTGCTGGCAGCACGGGTGAAGACTACCCGCCATTTCACCAGCGGAGCTTCTTCGCGCACTTGGAAACCGGGGTCTTCATCCCTTCCAGGACGGACTCGCGCATGCCGGGGACCGACAGCAGAAAGAGGGTCTCCTGCACGGCGCGCCAGTCGGCCTCGGCGATCAGGACTGCGTTGTTGCGCCGGCCGGTAATCAGGAGCGGCTGATGTGAGTCCGCTGTCTCGTCCAGGAGGCGGTACAGGTTGCTGCGCGCCTTGCTGGAACTGACGGTGGTCATGCCCCTATCGTACGTTATTTCGTACGAGGCAGCAACTACACCTCCAGCTTCCACGGGGCGCGGTACTCGCGCATCAGGTACCGGCGGGCATCCGGCTGCACGGTCGCCGGTGATGGCCAACGTCGCCATGGGCTAGAATGGGGGAGGCTAGGCTGTTCCTTGGTGTCGCGCCAAGGGGACGGCTGGTCAGGAGCGATTGTGGAGTCCTATTACGCCAATCTCATCGCCTATCGTGTAACGCCCACGGAGCTCGTCTTGGAGTTCGGCAACTTCTTCACGGGCCAGGAGGAGAATCGGACCGAAGCCAGCTTCAAAGATTTTGACATACGCATTGTAATGAACCCGGACCTCATTGAAGCCCTGTTACAGTTCCTGGACCAGGCGAAGGTCGCCCGAGATGCCCAGCGGGAAGCAATGGGGGCGAGGAGGGCGGAGTTGGCGCGGGAGGAGAAGAGTGGCTAACCAGGTCAATCCGGCGCCCAGCGCCGGTTCGCTCATGAACTACTGGAGGAGCGGCGTTTCATCGGCTTGGCTCGAAACTGCAGCGGGAAAGCCGCTCTTGTCGATGATCATCGGTTCGACGGCGCTGGAGCGGACGCGCACCGAGATTGAGAGGATATCCGCCGATCCTGTAGAGCCCGAGGAGGACCGCCCAACGCGGTTCGCTTGCGACACCGCGCGCCGGTTGCTCGCGGAAGTCCAGAAGATTGCCCCGATTTCGATCGCGGCTTCAGCCGTCGAGAGCTTTGAAGGGCGTCTGGCGATCCACTGGGATACTACTACAGGAGGGGTGGTCCTGCTCTGTCCGGCGGACCCAAGCCGGCCCACGATTCTTTATCGGGAGACCCTGGGTGGCAAGAGGCCAGCGCATTCGGCAGCGGTCAGTGGTCCATCGCCCGCGGACATCGCCGCCTCTCTCAAATGGCTCCTGCGACTGAACGGGTAGGGGAGTGGCCGCACCTCGAGGATGGTACACCGATCTACCGCGCCTACAGAAACCGGTCCGATTTTAACAGGACCACTTGTGCTCCCCAACCCAAAGTCTTCTATCGCAGGAGCACCGAGCGCGGCCTTTCCGTTGGGCTGACGAAGCAAGCCGCCCTTTCGGTGCTCCGCGCTGAGGGGCTCTGTCAACTGTTGGTCGGGGACGTGAGGGCGTCGCTGGACCCCCTGGATGTGATCCAGGACGGACGGGAACACGCGGAGATCGTGGGCGTTCGGCTGCTGGACGAAAACGCCGAGGCGGCTCTTCGCATTGCTCGGTACCTCGCTCGCGTTGCGGTGAACCTGCCTTTGCCAAATGCCGGACTGGTCCCTGGGACCATTCACTGATAGAGGGATCCCATCGCGCGCGCGAGCCTCGTACCCGCAAGCCCCTACACCTCCAGCTTCCAGGGCGGGCGGTATTCGCGCATCAGGTACTTGCGGGCCTCTTTCTGCACCACCGTCTGGTTCTGCTCGTCCCAGTCCAGGCGCAGCTTGCTCAACAGCGACACGTTGCCCAGGATGCAGGCGGCCGAGGTCTTGTAGCAGGTCTCGATGTCGCTGATGGGCCGCTGCCGCGTCTTGACGCACTCCAGGAAGTTGGCCCAGTGGGCCATGTTGGAGTTGTTGGAGGACTTCACCTCGACCTCCTCCAGGCCGGAGCCGCGCTCGGGGATGACGCGGTAGAAGCTGCGGTTGACGTAGAGGGTCCCCCTGGTCCCGTGGAACATGGTGCCGTAGCCCTGGCCCAGCGGCATCTCGCCGTTGGCCAGCCGGTTCTCGTAAGTGGCCAGGAAGCCCTGCGGGTATTCGAAGGTGACCAGCAGCGTGTCCGGCGTCTCGCGGTTATCGGTGATCCAGTACTTGCCGCCGAGCGTCGTGATCGCGCGCGGCATCGGCTCGTCCATGGCCATGTGCACGATGTCGAGCACGTGGACGCCCCAGTCGGTGAGCGAGCCGCCGGCGTAGTCCCAGAAGTAGCGGAAGTAGGGGAACGGCTTGCGGGCCATCTCCGGGTGCACGCCCCAGCGGTTGGCGTTGAAGCGGCGCATCGGCGCCGGGCCCAGCCACATGCTCCAATCCAGGCCGAGCGGCGGCTGCTCCTCGTCGGGCGGGTTGCCGTAGCCCTCCGGGTTCGAGTTGCCGGTGTTCCAGGTGCGGCAGAAGGTGATCTTGCCGAGCTGGCCGCTGCGCACGATCTCGCAGGCCTGCTGGAAGTGGATGCCCGAGCGCTGCATCGTGCCCGCCTGCACGACGCGGTTGTACTTGCGGGCCGCCTGGACCATCTTGTGGCCCTCCTCGACGAACGTGCAGACGGGCTTTTCGACGTAGACGTCCTTGCCCGCCTTGCACGCCTCCACCGTCATGTAAGCGTGCCAGTGGTCCGGCGTCGAAACGCAGACGATGTCGATGGACTTGTCGGCGATGATCTCGCGGAAGTCCTTGATCTCCTTGGCGACCTGCCCGTTCTTCCGGACGTAGGCCCCGGCCTGCTCCAGGTGCGGCTGATAGACGTCGCAGACGGCGGCGATCTCGACGTTGCTGCGGATGCCGAAGCCGAGGTTGGCCATGCCCATGCGCCCGATGCCGATGAAGCCGGCCCGCGGGCGGTCGTTGGCCCCCTTCAGGCGGCCGGTGAACAGGGACGTAGTGAACGCGGCGCCGGATGCGCCGAGAAATGCGCGACGGTTGGTTTCCACGATCTCACCTCACAACAACGTTGACCAGCTTGTCCGGTACAACGATGACTTTGACGACCTGCTTCCCCGCGAGGAAGCTCCGAATTTTATCATGGGCGAGGGCGCGCTGCTCAAGCTCCTCGCGCGAAGCGCCGAAGGGGGCCAGAAAGCGGCCGCGCAGCTTGCCGTTCACCTGGATGACGATTTCGGCCTCCTCCTCCCGCGCCAGCTCGGGATTGTAGGTGGGCCAGGGCTGCCGGAAGACGGGACCCTGGCGGCCCAGCTCCTCCCACAGCTCCTCGGTCAGGTAGGGGATGAAAGGCCCCAGCAGCAGCACCACCTTCTCGGAGGCCTCGGCCAGCACCGCGCCCGAAAGCTCGCTCTCCAGCGCGTGCAGCTCATTCATGAGTTCCATGACGGCGGCGATCGAGGTGTTGAAGTGCCAGCGCGTTTCCAGGTCCTGGGTGACCTTGCGCACCGTCTGATGCAGCTTGCGCAGTGCCTTGCGGTCGGCGTCGGGGCTGCCGGCAGCGCCGGCGCGCGCCCGCTCGATGTTGCGGGTGACGAAGCGGCAGGTGCGGCCGAGGAAGCGGTACATGCCCTCCGCTCCGGTCTCCTGCCACTCCAGCTCCTTCTCCGGCGGCGCGGCGAACAGCACGAACAGGCGGCCGGTATCGGCGCCGTACTTCTCGGCCATCGCGTCGGCGCCGACCACGTTGCCGGCCGACTTCGACATGGCCACGCCGTCCTTGAGCACCATGCCCTGGGTGAACAGGTTTTTCACCGGCTCACTGTGGCGCACCAGCCCGAGGTCGCGCATCACCTTGCAGAAGAAGCGCGAGTAGATCAGGTGCAGGATGGCGTGCTCGATGCCGCCGATGTATTGGTCGATCTGAAACCAGTAGTCGATGACGTCGGGGTCGAAGGGAGCCCGCGGGTTGCGCGGGTCGCAATAGCGGTAGAAGTACCATGAGGAGTCGATGAAGGTGTCCATCGTGTCGCTTTCGCGGCGCGCCTGGCCGCGGCAGGCTGGACACGCGACGTTGATGAACTCGGGCACGTTCTCCAGCGGCGAGCGCCCCCGTCCGGTGATCCGAATGTCGAGCGGCAGCCGCACCGGCAGCTCGCTCTCGGGCGCCGGCACTATGCCGCAGCGCTCGCAGTGGATCACCGGGATCGGCGTGCCCCAGTAGCGCTGGCGCGAGATGCCCCAGTCCTTCAGCCGCCAGGTGATCGCGGCTTTGCCGAAGCCCCCGGCCTCGGCCTTGGCGGTCATGCGCCGCCGCGCCTCGGCGCTGGCCAGGCCGGAGAACTCGCCGGAGTTCTCCACCACGCCGTCGTCCACGAACGCGTCGGTCATCGTGTCCGCATCGGCGAGGGCGCCGTCCACCGGGCGGATCACCGGGCGCACCTCGATCCCGTATTTGCGGCAGAACTCGAAGTCGCGCTGGTCGTGGGCGGGCACGGCCATGATGGCGCCGGTGCCGTATTCCATCAGCACGAAATTGGCGATCCACACCGGCAGCCGCTCGCCGTTGTAAGGGTTGATGGCGTAGCGGCCGGTGAAGAAGCCTTCCTTTTCGAGGCCGGCGAGGTCCTTGCGGCCGCGCAGGTCGATCAGCCCCTTCGCCCGCTCCTGCTCGCGCGGCCCGATCTCGCCCACCAGCGGATGTTCGGGGGCCAGCATGACGCAGGTGGCGCCGAAGATGGTGTCCACGCGGGTGGTAAAGACGCGGACCGGCTGGCCCGTGCTTTCGAGACGGAAATCGGCCTCGGTCCCTTCCGAGCGCCCGATCCAGTTGCGCTGCATGGCCAGCACGCGGTCCGGCCAGACGCCCTCTAGCCGGTTGATGTCGGCGAGCAGCTCCTCCATGTAGGCGGTGATCCTCAGGAACCACTGCTCCAGCTCGCGCTGTTCCACCGCCACCAGGCCGTGGCGCCAGCAGCAGCCGTCCACCACCTGCTCGTTGGCCAGCACGGTGGCGCACTCCGGGCACCAGTTCACCAGCGCCTTCTTGCGGTAGGCCAGCCCGCGCTCCAGCATCTTGAGGAAGAACCACTGGTTCCAGTGGTAGTATTCCGGCTCGCAAGTGGAGATCTCGCGGCTCCAGTCGTAGCTGAAGGCGTAGCGCCGGAGCGTGCCGGTCATCTCCTCGATGTTGGCCCGCGTCCAGTCGCGCGGGTGGAGGCCGCGGGCGATGGCCGCGTTCTCGGCGGGCAGGCCGAAGGCGTCCCAGCCCATCGGGTGGAGCACGTTGAAGCCGCGCATCCACTTGTAGCGGGCCAGCGCGTCGCCGATGGTGTAGTTGCGCAGGTGGCCCATGTGCAGCGTCCCGCTGGGGTAGGGGAGCATCTCCAGCACGTAGAACTTCGGGCGCGTGCGGTCCACTTCGGCGCGGTAGAGCGCGGCGTCCCGCCAGCGCTCATACCACTTCATCTCGATCTGCTGGTGGTCGTAGGTCTTCTCCGGCATAGGCTCTTCAGTGTTCGCAGGTTGCGGCGGTCGTCGCGGTCGTCGTGCTTGGGCGTCTCCAGGATGAACGGCTTGGCGCGCAGCTTCGGATGAGCCAGGATGCGGCGGAATCCCTCGCGGCCGATGTAGCCGCGGCCAATGTGCTCGTGGCGATCGACCCGCGAGCCGAGCGGCGCCTTGGAGTCGTTGGCATGGATCACCTTGACATTATCGAGGCCGAGGAACTCGTCCGCATGCCACAGCGCGGCGCGCAGCCCTGCGGCGGTGGCCACGTTGTAACCCATGGCCAGGCAGTGCGCCGTATCCAGGCAGAAGCCGATCTCAAAATCCACGCCGCGTCCGGCCAGGTCACGCATAGCCCTCAGTTCCTCGAACCGGCCGCCGAGCATCGCGCCGGATCCCGCCGTGTTCTCTAAAAGCAACGTCAAACCTCGTGCCCTGATCCCACGGGCTGCCCGGATCAGCGATTCCGCCATCGTCTGGAAACCCTGCGCGTACGACTGGCCCCGGCAGTTACCCGGATGCGCCACCAGGTACTCGGCCCCGATGGCGAGCGCCCGCTCGATCTCGCCGCGAAACGCCCGGATCGACCGGTCGCGCAGCGCCGGGTCCCCTGATGCCAGGTTGATCAGGTAGTTGTCGTGGATCACCAGGGGCTTCAGATCCAGGCGCTCGCGCGCCGCCTTCAGCCGCTTGATTGCGTCCGGATCGGGTTGCCCGGCTCGCCACATGCGCGGGCTGGCCGAAAAAATCTGGAACGTGTTGGCCCCGAGTTCCGCGGCCCGCAAAGCAGCTTGTTCCAGCGACCCCGCGATCGAGGTATGAATGCCGATCCGCAGAGTTTTATGGTAGCAGAATCAGTGCCGGGAACCTGGCCTCAGGCGTCCAGGGGATTCGTGACCTCGAGGCCCTCCTGTGCTGCCACCGTGCACAGATCCTTGTCAGCGCAGACGAAACGGTCAATCTTGCGACGGTCCCCCAGATCAAGTGCGACCGCAAGCTGGAGCGCATCCAGCGTTCGCAGTCGTGAACGGATGCCATCTTGCCAAGAACTCTGCCCTCTCAGTGCCCCGCTCTTGGCGATACAGCTTAGCCAAGGCGCTTGAGTCGAAGAACATCACAAGCGCTCTTCCCGTTCAGCGATGAACTCGTCACTCAGGGAACCGGGGATCTTGGATAGTATCCGTCGCACCTCTTCCAGACTGACTTCCGGGACTTGCACGCCCTGTAAACCCCTGTGGTACACCTCGTCGAGGCGCTCGTCTTCCGGTTCCGCAGCGACCTCCGAGACGGAGACTTCGACCTCCCGGTGTTCCGGCAACGAGAGAGGCTCCAGCGGCCGAAGCACGCCGTTCTCATAGACAGCTCTGACAGTCTTGCCCATACGAGAACTGTCATACCTCCGATCCCGCCACCCGCCTCCGCTCCATCCACAGATACACTGCCGGGAGCACGAGCAGGGTGAGCAGGGTGGAGGTGATGAGGCCGCCGATGACCACGGTGGCCAGCGGACGCTGCACCTCGGCGCCGGCGGTGCGCGACAGCGCCATCGGCAGGAAGCCGAAGCTGGCCACCAGCGCCGTCATCAGCACCGGGCGCAGCCGCGTCATCGCGCCCTCCCTCACCGCCGCCTCCAGCGCGGCGCCGCCGCGGCGCAGATCGAGAATGTGAGTCAGCAGCACGATCCCGTTCAGCACGGCCACGCCGGAGAGCGCGATGAAGCCGACCCCGGCCGAGATGCTGAACGGCATGCCGCGCAGCCACAGCGCGGCCAGGCCGCCGGTGGCCGCCAGCGGCACGTTGACGAAAATCAGCAGCGGCGGCAGCAGGGCGCCGAAGTTCATGAACAGCAGCACGAAGATGAGCAGCAGGGCGGCCGGGACCAGCACCGCCAGGCGCCGGCCGGCGCTCTCCAGTTGCTCGAACTGGCCGCCCCACTCCATCCAGTAGCCGGGCGGCAGCGGTGCCTTCCGCTCCACCAGGCGGCGGCCCTCGGCCACGAAGCCGGCCAGGTCGCGGCCGCGCACGTTCACCTCGACGGTGACGCGGCGCTGGGCGTTCTCGCGGCCGATCTGCGCCGGCCCTTCCTCCTCGATGATGTCGGCCAGTTGGGCGAGCGGGATGAAGTGGCCCTCGCGGTCGCCCACCTTCAGATCGCGGATCGCCTCGGCGGTGGCGCGCTGCGGCTCCTGGAAGCGGACCTGGAGGGGAAAGCGGCGGTTGCGCTCGACCACCTGGCCCACCACCTTGCCGCCGATGGCGGTCACCGTGTCGAGCACATCGGCGGCGTCCAGCCCGTGGCGGGCGATCGCCTCGCGGCGGATGCGCACGCGCAAGTAGGGCAGCCCGGCCACGCGCTCGGCCCGCACGTCGCCGGCGCCGCGAACCTGCCGCACCAGGGCCGCCACCCGCTCCGCCTTCTCGCGCAGCACGCCCAGGTCGTCGCCATACAGCTTGATGGCCAGGTCGGAGCGCACACCGGCCTCCATCAGCTCCTGCATGCGCATCTGGATCGGCTGCGAGAAGCTGTAAGCCGCGCCCGGCGCCTCTTTCTCCAGCGCCTCCTTCATGGCGGCGACCAGGTCCTCCTTGCTCCGCGGCCGCGGCCACTCGGACGGCGGCTTGAGGAACACGTAGACGTCGCTCTGGTCGATGGCCATCGGATCGGTGGCCACTTCCGGCCGCCCGGTTCGCGTAACGATCTTGTCCACCTCCGGGAAATGATGCAGCACCGATTCGACGATCTCGTTGCCGTGCACGGACTCCTTCACCGAGACGCCTGGCAGGCGATACATCATGACGACGATCGAGCCCTCATCGAGAGTGGGAATGAACTCAGCGCCCAGGAACGGCGCCAGGCCCATCGAGGCGGCGAACACCAGCAGGGCGATCGCGGCCGTCGCCAGCGGGAACCGCAGCGCGCGGCCGAGCAGCGGCGCGTAGCCCTTGCGGAACTGGCGCATCAGCCACGTTTCGCGCTCGGCCACGGGTCCGCGGAATGCGTACGAGGCCAGCACCGGCATCAGCAGCAGCGCGATCGCCAGCGAGGCGGCCAGCGCGAACAGCACGGTGAGCGCCATCGGCTTGAACATCTTGCCCTCGACACCGCCCAGCGTCAGCACCGGCACGTAGACCAGCATGATGATCGTAACGCCGAAGAAGACCGGGCGCGCCACTTCCTGCCCCGCCGCCCGCACGGCGGCGAGACTATCTTCGCCGGCCCGCGGCCGGCTCAGCCGCCGCAGGATGTTCTCCACCATCACCACCGAGCCGTCCACGATCAGGCCGAAGTCGATGGCCCCCAGGCTCATGAGGTTGCCCGAGACGCCCGCCTGCACCATGCCGGCGAAGGCGGCCAGCATCGACAGCGGGATGGCGAGGGAAACGATCAGGCCACCCTTGAAGCTGCCGAGCAGCAGCAGCAGAACAGCCACTACCAGCAGGCCGCCCTCGGTCAGGTTGTAGGTCACCGTGCCGATGGTGCGGCGGACCAGGTCGGTGCGGTCGTAAAGCGGCTCGATGCGCACGCCGGGCGGCAGGTGGCGCTGGATCTCCTCCAGCCTGCTCTTCACCCGCCCGGCCACGGCGCGCGAGTTCTCGCCGATCAGCATCATGGCCACGCCGATGACGATCTCGCCCTTGGCGTCCTGGGTGGCCAGGCCCTGCCGGACCATCGGCGCGAACCGCACGTCGGCCACGTTGCGGATCAGGATCGGCGTGCCGGTCGGCGAAGCGCCGATGACGATGTTCTCGATGTCCGCCAGGCTCATGATGAGCGCCTCGCCGCGGACCAGAGACTGCTGCTCTACCCGCTCCAGGTAGGCGCCGCCGGCATTGGCGTTGTTGCGCTCCAGCGCCTCGATCACCCGGCGCAGCGGAATGCGGTAGGCCATCAGCTTGTCGTTGTCCACCTGGACTTCGTAGGTCTTCAGCTCGCCGCCGTGGGTGTTCACCTCGACGATGCCGGGCGTGAAGCGCAGTCTGGGCGCGACCTCCCAGTCGAGGATGGCGCGCAGCTCCATCAGCGGCAGGCCGTTGCCGGTCACCTTGAACTGGTAGATCTCCCCGAGCCCGGTGGCGATCGGCCCGATCTCGGGCGTGCCCATGCCGGCGGGGATCGCCTCGCGGGCCTCCGGCAAGCGCTCCATCACCAGTTGCCGGCAGAAGTAAGGATCCATGCCGTCGCGGAAGAAGATGGCCACGTAGGAGAGGCCGTTCTTGGAGACCGACTGGATGCGCTCCACGCCCGGCAGCCCGCTCATGGCCGTCTCCACCGGGAAGGTGAGGAACTGCTCGACCTCGACCGGCGAAAGGCTGGGGGCCGAGGTCAGCACCAGCACCTGGTTCGGCGTGATGTCGGGCACGGCGTCGATGGGCAGCCGATCGAGCGAGAGCACGCCGACCCCGATCACCAGCAGGGTCAGCAGCAGCACCAGCGGCCGCCAGGCCAGCGCCCAGGCGACGACGCGCTGCATCAGTGCTCCTCCCCGAGTTCCTTGCCGGCCAGGATGGACTTCAGATGAAACGCGCCCGCGACCACGATCGGCTCGCCGGCCCGCAGCCCGGCGGTGATCTCGAGCCGCCCGTTGACGAGCTTGCCGGTTGAGACCGGGCGGGCTTCAAAGCCGGTCGGCGTCCGGCGCACGAACACGATCTGCTTGCCTTCGTGCTGCTGGATGGCGCCGGCCGGAACCGCCAGCGCCTGCCGCCGGAAACTGGTGGGCAGCCGGACGGTGGCGAACATGTCCAGCTTCAGGCGCAAGTCGCGGTTGGTGACTTCGCAGCGGACCTTGGCGGTGCGTGTCTGGGGGTCCAGCAGGTCGCTGATGTACGTCACCTGGCCGGCGAACCGCTCGCCGGGATAGGTGTCCACTTCGATGACGGCGGCCTGTCCGACCCGCACGCGGCCGAGGTCCTTCTCGTAGACCTCGGCCTGCACCCACACTCGGGTAAGGTCAGCGACGGTGAACATCTCGCTGTCGGGCGACACCACTTCGCCCGGCGCCGCCCGCACCATGGTCACCACGCCGGCGAACGGGGCGCGGATGGTGGTGAGGGGCGGCTCGCCGGTCAGTTCGAACCGTTCCAGCCGGGCGGCGATCCCGCCGATGACGCTCTGCTGCGAGCGGATGGTCTCTTCGAGCGCCTGCTGCTCGGCCCGGCTCAACTCGTAGTCCTTGCGTGGGGCGGCGCCGAGATCGGCCAGGCGGCGGTCGCGCTCCGCCTGCCGGGTCTGGGCGGCGAGCTGGATCTTGAGCTTCTCCAGGTCGGCGCGCGCCGAAGCGAGCTGGGCCAACAGCTCGCCGGCCTCGATGTTGTCGAAGCGCGCGAGTGGCTGGCCGTCCTGGACCCGGTCGCCGATCTCGACCAGCACCTCCTGGAGACGTCCCCGCGCCAGCGGGCGCACATGGCTGACGCGGGTGTTTACCGGCTGAACCGTTCCGGTGACCCGCAGGTACTCGGTCAGCTCGCTCAGGCCGGCCGGCGCGACCTCCAGGCCCATGTGTTTCTGGGCCTCCGGCCCCATCTCAACCAAGCCCGGCGCGGACTTCGCCTCGGTGGCTGGCTCGGACCCGGAACGGGAGCAACCGGCCAGCAGGGCGCAGACCGCGACGAGCGCGCACGTACTATTCATGGATCTCCCCCCGCCGCGAACGACGGCTAGTGCTCAACTCCACACTGCGGCGGAGCAGAGGCGCGGCGGGTGGTAGATGCGATCCGGACGCGAGACCGGCACGCGGGGATCAACTTGCGGCGGCCGGTACCAGACCAGTTCGGCGGGCGCGAAGGCAATCGGCGCCGTGGGGATCGGAGTGGTGCAGCAGCAAAGGCATTCGTCGCCGCTGTCCCCGGAGGTCGTGATCTGGCACCCGTCACAGCCGAGCAGCTCGCAGCTCACCAGCTCGCCGGCCGCCAGCAGCAACACCAGCAAAGCCGCGACACGAAGCCCCGCGGGCCCCAGAATGTGCCCTCGCGCCATTACTCATGATCATACATGAACAAGGCGGCCGGGCGTGGGCGCGTGCACCCGCCGGTTTACTGCCAAGCGTGCACGCTGGACACCGAGAACTCCGCACCGGCGCCGTGGCAGGCGGCGCAGCCCTCGCCGAGAGCGTTGGTGCTGGAGAGAGCGTGGGCGGCGACGGCCTTCGAGGTATGGCAGCCTGTGCAGGCTGCCGAAATCGGGGCGGCCGGGTTCAGGTACCCGCTGGGATCAACCACGTTCAGGCGCCCGCTGCCCTTCAGCGGCAACTGCTCGGAGCCGTTCACGTGGCAGGCGGCGCAGTTGCGGCGGTCGCCCGGGTATCCGATCTCGTTGAAGTTGAAGTTGGCGCTGAAGGCGTAGGGGATGGTGAGATCCTGGCCGGTGTGGATGCGGTGGATCATCACGGGGAAGGCGATCGAGAGGCTGCCGTTGGGGCCGCCGGTCTTGAGCGGGTTGTGGCACACCACGCAGGCCTCGATCCGGTTCCGGTTGTCGCCGTGGAAAGACAGACTCCCGTGACAGGCGTTGCACTTGTCGATCGAGACCACGGCGCGCCGCGGTTCGGGCCGGGAGCCGTCAACCGAGAAAGCGAAGACCTTGTTGGCGCCCGAATCGCGCACGGTGCGCTCCTGGGTGGTGCCTTCCAGCAGCTTGAGTTCCCGCCGGCCTTCGATCTCAATCGAGTAAGAACCCTTGGCCCCGGCCGGGATGGGATCCTGGAAGGTCCACCAATAGCGCCCGTCGGCTGTGCCGTCGGCGTTGAGCACGGCCTCCGAGATGTAGCTGGCATAATCGGTGTTCGGGCCGGCCAGGATCAGGTTCAGCCGGTTCATCGACAAGGGCGCGATCGGCTTGCCGGACTTCTCCTTGAGCGAGAAGACCACCGTCGGGCGCTTGCCGGCGACCCCGTCTTCAACCGAGAGGATCTCGAAGACAACGCCGGGCAGGCTGGGCGAGAGCCTGGGGATGGTGTGGGCGCCCAGGATCGAGGCGTCAAACTCCAGCTCGCCGCGCTTGATGTGGCAGTTGGCGCATTGGTTGTCGGAGACCTGCGGCAGATCGAGGTGCCCCTTGCCGGTCCGGAAATCCAGATCGTCGTGGCAGGCGCCGCAGGCGGCGCGGTTCGGCTTCAGGTAGTTGTCGGCCTGGGCCGCCCCCGGCTGGTGGCAGGCGGCGCAACTGCGGGCGTCGGGGGGGAACCGGATCTTCGAGTAGTCGTGGACCACCTGCTGGTTGCCGATGATCTGATACGGCTTGCCCGCCACCACGCTGGGCAGGTTCCGGCCCATGTGAATCCGGTGGATCATCACCGGCATGTCCACCGTGTTGCCGGTATCGGGGTCCGTCGTCTGGGGCTGGTGACAAAGTATGCAGAGCTCCACGCTACGCCGCGAGCCGCCGTGAAACGCCAGTTGGTGATGGCACCGGTTGCAGGTCTCGCTCCGGGTCACGTCGCGCACCACGGTCACCTTCGAGCCGTCCGGAACGAAGTGGTACACGTCGTCATCGCGCTGAATCCCCATGTCGAACTCCGAGAGGTTCCGCGAGCTGTAGGCGCCGATGCTATGGGTCGCCGTCCGGTCGAAACCGGCCGGAAGGCGGGTGCCGAAGGTGTACTGGTAGAGACCTTCCGAGATCACCTCGAAGCTCCCGCCGGAGTCCGCGCCGGCCTGGGTAGCTGAAACACGGGTGATGGGGCTAGTCTGAACGCGGGTGGTGTAGGAGGTGTATTGGGACTGCCCCGTCGGGATGTAGGCGGCGATGAAACTGACCGAGACGGGGCCGGGCGAAGTCACGCCCTCCCGATCGAGCGGCGAACCCTTGGGGTCGGCCAGCGTGAACCGGACCCGGAGGGTCCCGTCCGTGGCAACGGCGGCCCCTGTGATCTTGACCACCAGCCCGGGCCGGACGAAGTTGATAAGGTTAGGGTCGGTTTTGGGCGCGGAAGCGTTGATCCATAGAGCCGAACCCGCTAGAAGGGTGAATAGCGGGGCTACGCGGACGGTAGTACCGAAGCGCATAAATGACCTCCCAAGAACAGTCCATAATAGCACCTTTAGGTCCGTTTGTGTGAAAATTCGCTGCGGCGGAATGCCGCGCGGCAAGCCCGACGCCCGGAAATTCGGTGACAGGCTACGCTTTCGCTAATTTCATATCCCGCGGGCCGCACCTAATTGGTGAAAGCGTAGCCTGTCACCGAATTTCAGAAGGTCAACCGGAGGGCAAACTGGACCTCGCGCGGCTTCGGGGTGAAGGCTGTGGCCGTGACCACGCCGAAAGTGGCCGAGTTGAGGGCCCGGCCCGGGGTCTCGAACGTGGGCGAGTTGGTGAGGTTGAAGACCTCGGCCCGGAATTGGAGCTTGAGCCGTTCCCGGATCGGGAAGTTCTTGAACACCGAGAAGTCCAGGCTGAACATTCCGTCGCTATGGACGTCGGGCAGCGTGCGCGACACGTCGCCGTAAGTGAACGGGGCCGGCTGCGAGAAGGCGCCGGTGTTGAACCACCGGGCCAGCGTGGGGCTCGCGAGCTTCGCGCTGGCGCCGGGAACCGCGTTGGGCCGGTTGCCGCCTTGGGAAATGGTGGCCGTCAGGGCGAGGGGCCGGCCGCTCTCTATCGTATTGATGGCATTCATCTGCCAGCCGCCCAGCACGCCGTTCAGCAGCGCATTGTCCGAGCGGAACGGCACCTCCCAAAGGACGGTTGCCACCATCCTCTGAGGCAGGTCCTGATAGCTCTTGGCGCGCTCCGCCCGGAGGTTGTTCCAGTTCTGGACGCCGGTTCCGGCCACCGCGCCGGGCCGGCCGGTGGCCTGAAGGTCATCGATGTCCTTGGAGGCGGTGTAGCCGGCCAGGATCGAAAAGCCGCGGGAGAAGCGCTTCTCCACCTTGACGGTGAAGGCGTGGTATATCGAGTTGCCCAGGTAAGCCGAGCCTCCCGAGACGCTGGTGAAGTGCGGAAACGGCAGCAGCAGTTGCCTCCGGGTGACGGTCGAGGTCGCCAGCGCCCCCGTCTTGATGATGCCGAAAAACGGATTGGGAACGGTATCCAGCAGCCGGCTTCCCTGGGCCAGGTCGGCGTCGGAGATGATGTTCAGCGACCGGCCGCTGATGATCAGCCGCGATCCGTGATTGGCCACCCAGGCCGCCTCGAACAGCCAGTTGTTCCACGGCTCATGCTGGAGGGTCAGGTTCCACTGCTGGCTGTAGCCGCGGTGCACGTCGCGCAGTTGGCCGCTCACGCCGATGCCCACCCCGGTCAGCGCCCCCAGGCTGCTGCCGGTCAGCTTCTCCAGCCCGTTGGGGTACGGATCGCTGATGGTGTGGTAGGGCGTCAGCCCGCCGTCGATCGAGGTGACCATCGGGCTGCTGACGGCGAATCCCGCTCCGGCCGCCGTGCCGCCGGGACCGAAGGTCGGGATGTAGATCAGCCCGTATCCGCCGCGCAACACCGTCTTGGGGTTGCACTGGTAGGCGAAGCCGAACCGGGGGCCGAAGTCGTTGAAGCTCTGAGCGGTCAGGCCGCGCGGGATGCCGCCGGCGCCGGGGAAAACATACCCGCCCCGCAAAGAGAGACCGGGCACTTTCAAGGGCGATTCGATAGAGGGATCGAAATTCGGGAACACGTTGTAGCGGTCCTTGACCGGCCCTTCGTACTCCCAGCGCAGACCCAGGTTCAGCGTGAGCTTTGCGGTGACCTTCCAGTCGTCCTGGACGAACAGCGCCGTGTGACGCTGGCTCACCGCGGTGTCGGCGGTTATGCCGGCGGTTCCGCTGGCCGGCGTGCCGAGCAGAAACGAAGCCACCCCATACCCGACGGTGGCGCTGGCCCGCAGCGGATCGGGTCCCTGGGTGAAGCCCCTGGTGAAGGAATAGCTCCCGGTGGCGTTGGAAGTGCCCCAGTCGCTTCTTCGGTAAGCGCGCTGCTCGAAGCCGGCTTTGATGGTGTGCTTCCCGGCGATCCTGGTGACGGCGACGCTCGCCGTGCCAGTCGCCGACGGGTTCCCGGTCGAGTCAGGCCGCCCGAACGAGGTGGCATCGCTGATGCTGAAGATCGGGAAGCCCGTGCCCAGGCGCCCCTGCTGGATGGCGCTCTGGAACGACGCCGGGAAACCCAGCGAGGTAATGTCGAAACCGGCGCCTGGCGCCACCGAGTGCTCGTTCTCGCGGTTGAAGCCGAGCTTCGCATCCAGCAGAAGCGTGGGCGTGATCGCGTCGGTGAGTTGCAGGAAGGTGCTCTGCCGCGGAACCATGATGTGGCGCCCGTCGGTGTCGGCGATATTGCCGAAGTAGTTGGGGAAGCCCCAGTCGAGAACATCGCGGGTGTACCTGCCGGCGAGTCTCCGCGTCGAAGTGAGGTTGTAGTCGATGCGGACGCCCCACGTGTCTTTGTCGATCGGCACGCTGGCCTGCTGGAAAAGGTTCTGGGCGCCCGAATTGGGCAGGCCGGGCAGGTTCGGCTCGGGGTAATACTTGAGCGCCTCGCGGGCGACCCGTGTGATGCGGTTGTCGGGGACGCGGTTGCCGGCGAACGGGTCGCGGATGTAGCTGCCCGCCCTGGCCGGGTCGCGCCGTGTGCTGAACGGATCGTGGATGATTATGCGGTTGCCGTCGGCCGCGCGGGTCTCCGAGAAATCTCCGGCGCGCTCTCTCGCCGTCGGCGAGGTGATCGTCCTCGATGTCGCCCTCCGCTCGCGGAACCCTTCGTAGTTGCCAAAGAAGAAGAGCTTGTCCCTGATGAGGGGCCCGCCGAGCGTGCCGCCGAACGTGTTCACTTTCACCGTCGGCCTTCGCGCGCCGGCCTTGTTGGCGAAGAACTCGTTCGCGTTCAGCTTGTCGTTGCGCAGGTAGTCGAACAGGCTGCCGTGAAACTGGTTGGTACCCGACTTGCTGATCACGCTGATGATGCCGCCGCCGGTGCGGCCGAATTCCGCCGACATGGCGTTGGTCTGCACCTTGAATTCCTGGGTAGCATCGACGGTGAGGAAGGCCATGGCGCTGAAGTCGGTCATCTTCTCGTTGGCGATGCCGTCGATCAGGAAACCGTTGGCCAGCGGGCCGCCGCCCGCGACCGTGACCTGGCCCATGCGCCAGGTCGAGAGGATCTGCCCGCCGAAATAGCCGATGCCCCGGACGGTCGGGATCAGGTTGGCCAGCCCCATGGGATTACGGCCGTTCAAGGGCAGGTCTTCCAGCTTGCGGCTGTCCATCACCGTCCCCAGCGCCGAGGTGTTCGGCTCCAGCAGCGGCGTTCCGCCCGAGACTTCCACCGTCTCGGTCACCTGGCCGATCTCGAGCACGATCGGCACCGCCAGCGAGCGGTCAACTTCCACGACGATGCCGTCGCGACGGAACGTCTTGAAACCCGTGACCCCGGCTTCCACCCGGTAGATGCCGGAAGGCAGCAGCAGGAACTGGTAGTTGCCGGCGCGGTCGGTGACCGTCTTCTGCACCACGCCGGTGCCCTGGTTGGCGAGTCTCACCTCGGCGCCGGGCACAACGGCGCCGGTGGAATCCGAGACCGTCCCGGTGATAGCGCCGGTGGTGAGTTGCGCCGCGGCGGGGAAGGCTGCGAGTAGTGCAATGACGATCGCTAGGCTTCTCATGCCGAACCTCCTGGTACCGCTTGCTTCGCGCGCGGCTCAGCCGAGCCGCGACCGTTAGGGAGCGGTTGGCAGGTATCATAGCACCGTGAGAACGGCGCTGATAATCTGGCTGGCCCTCGCCGCCCCCGAGCGGGCGCCTCGCATGCCGATGACGGTCGAATACGCGAATTCGGCCGAACACTCCTGGCTGAACAAGAAGGTGCTCAACACGCGCCTGCTCGACAACATGGCGGATCCCGCGACCTGGTCGTTCGAAGGTCCAGGCGAGATGACTTTCCCCGGCGATCACCGGCTGCGCGCCAGAGTCAGCATGAGCGGCGGCCTGGAGAGGATCGCCGTCAAGCGCGCGTTTCCCGGCGAAGACTGGAGCGGCTTCAACCGGTTGTCTTTCCGCATCCGGCCGCAGATGTCCGGCTTCCGCGTGCTGTCCCTGGTTGTCGTTCTGCGCAACGACGGCAAGGAGAAGGTGCCCGACGTCTACCGGCGCGAGGGCAACCACTACGTCACGCTGCCCAACGGCCGGTGGACCCACGTGGTCTGGGAAATCACGCCGCTGGCCCGCGACAAGGTGACGTCGGTGTCTTTCCACTATTGGGTGAACAAGAGACTCCCGGCCCGCTCCGACCGCGTCAGCTTCGAGATCAGCCGGCTGGAGTTGCAGCGCGTCGATCCGGACCACTACGAAGGCTGGAACGTGGCCCCCGGCAAGATCTCGTTCAGCCACACCGGATACCAGTTGGACTCGCCGAAAAGCGCGATCGCCAGCGGGCTGGCGGCGCGCGAGTTCACCGTGGTCCGTGCCGACACCGGCGACACCGTTTTGCGCAAGCCCGTGCGGACGCTGCGGACGCGGCTGGGCGAGTTCCAGGAGCTGGATTTTTCCGAAATCCGGCAGCCGGGCGCGTACGTGATCCAGGCCGGCGATGTGCGCACGCGCCCCTTCCGGATTGACCGCAACGTGTGGCGGGACACGATCTGGAAGACCCTGAACTTCTTTTACGGCGAGCGTTGCGGGATGGAGATCCCGGGCATACACGGCGCCTGCCACCGCGACTGGCAGGCGGTCCTCGGTGACAAGAAGATCATCATGAACGGCGGCTGGCACGACGCCGGCGATCTCTCGCAGGGCTTGGTCAACACCGCCGAGGCCGTCTACGCCATGTTCGCGCTCGCGGGAAGGCTCGAAGCGACGGGAGAAGATCCGGCGCGCCTCCAGAGGCTGATCGAGGAGGCCAAATGGGGGCTGGACTGGGTCCTCAAGGTGCGCTTCGACGGGGGCTACCGCATCGGGTTCGCCAGCATGAACATCTGGACTAACGGCATCATCGGCGATGCCGACGACCGCACGCGCGTGGCCCTCGACAACCCCAACGTCAACTACCTGGCCGCCTCGGCCGGAGCGATCGCTTATAACGTGCTGAAGCAAAGCGATCCGCCACTGGCCGCCCGCAGTCTCCGCATCGCCGAGGACGATTGGCGGTTCGCCATCGCGGGCAAGGAAACGCCGGAGACGCAGAGCACTCCGGCCTATGGCGCCACCGAGATGGAACTGGCCTCGGTCGGCATCATCGCCTCACTGGAGCTGTTCCAGGCCACCGGCCGCCGCCAGTATGCGGACAAAGCTCTAGAACTGGCGAGCGTAGTGGTGAACTCGCAGCAGAGAAGCTACGTCGGCCGCCAGTTCCCGCTGGCCGGCTTCTTCTACACCGGCCCGGACCGGAAGACCATTTTTCACCAGTTCCACCGCGGCAACGACCAGGCGCCCATCGTGGCCGTGGCGCGGCTGTGCGAGACTTTCCCCGACCACCAGGATTGGATGAAGTGGTACTCGGTGGCGGCCCTCTATTCCGAGTATCAGAAGTCGGCGGCCACAACCACCGAGCCCTATGGCGTGCTGCCCGCCTACGTGTACCGGGACGACGAATACCTGCACATCGCCGAGGGCGACCGCTACCAGTCCAGCCGCGAGGCGTACCGCCGGCAAGTGCTCGGCGGCATGCCGATGGGAGACGGCTACTACCTCAAGGCATTCCCGGTGTGGTTCGCCCGGCGCGGCAATTACGGAGTGCTGCTCTCTCAGGCGAAGGGGCTGTCAGCGGCCGCGCACCTGCGGCGGGACCGGGCGGCCGCCGAGCTGGCCCAGCGGCAGCTCCAGTGGGTCGTCGGCCGCAATCCGTTCGTGCAGAGCACCATGTGGGGCGAGGGCTACGACTTCGCGCAGCAGTACTCCGTCTCCTCCGGGGACATAGTGGGCTCGCTCCCGGTGGGCATCATGACTGGCGGCGACCGCGACCTGCCTTACTGGCCCTCGCAGAACTGCTACGTGTACAAGGAAGTCTGGGTCCACCCCTCGGCTCGGTGGCTATGGCTGATGCAGGATCTCGCCGGTCCGGCCCGCGCCGCCGGCAGCCTCGACCTGGAGCTGGCGCCGGCGACGGAGGGCAACGGCGAGGTGACCATCCGGCTGACCGCCACCGGTTCCGGCAGGCACACTTTCACGATCCGGGCCGACAATCTCGCGGTGGACCAGCCGGAGAAGGAGCTGGTCCTGCGTAAGGGAACTCCCGGCAGCCTGGTGTGGAAAGCCCGGATGAACTCGCTGGACGCCCCCTGGGTGGCGGTGGTGATTCCGGACGGCGACGTCGGGCAGCGCCGGGAAGCGATCGGGGCCACGCCGCGTTTGTGAAGGCGCAGGTTGCAGACCAGCGGCCTCTGGAGCCGTCAGCCCCGGTTCAAACCCGTGCCGGGGAGCCATACGTCCGTAACACCAATCGCGGGGTGGCGCGCTCAACCCCGGAGGTTGAGGCCGGGCCCCGAGTTTTCACGTGCCCATTCCGGGAGTTGATCGGGTCGCCGGCCTTCTCGCCGGTGAAACAGCACCAGCCAAACCGTGGTAGTCTGGGTGGGCGTGGTCCCATCGCGAGTGGTGCTCTCCGTGGCGGTGCTCTGCGAACCCGGCATCGGTCAGCTCGATGAATCGGACCAATATCGAGCGCTTGAAAGCAGGAACGCTTCCACCATCAGGAAGCCCTCTGCCCGAACCTGCGCCGCCTGGAGCCGGCGCTCTGTCCAGTCCGGGACTCGCGGCGGCTTCCCCCTGTCAGACCCGCGAACCAACTAATGAAACCAGGAGTTCCAATCCGTGAAAGCCAATCGCCGCAATTTCATCTCAACCACGCTCGGCGGAGGCCTGGCCTCCGTACGTTCCGCGGATGCCACGCCGTCCGGCCAGGCTTCCCAGGCGCCGAAATCCCGCTATGCCAAACTTGACGAGATGCTGAAGCAACCGGTGCTGAAGAAGCAGTTCTTTGACAAACCGGTCATCATCGAAACGCTGGAATTGCTGCGTCTCGGCAACAGTTTCCTTTGCCGGGTGCGTTCCCGCGAGGGAGCCGAAGGCATCTCCGTCGCCCACAGCGGAATGAGCACGCTGTTTCCCATCTTCCTCAGAAACCTTCAGCCGTTCTTCATCGGCAAGGACGCGCGCGAGCTGGACCTGATCCTGGAAAAGGTCTATATCTTCGGCTTCAACTTCCGATATAACGGCATCGCCATCGGCCTGCCCCTGGCCACGATCGAGTTTGCCATTCTTGACATGCTCGGCCGCATCGCCAGCAGGCCCGTCGGCCAGTTGATCGGAGAGATCCACAACCCCGAGGTTGCCATCTACGTGGCGACTGAATGGCGCGAGAGGCCGGTCGAGGAATCGATCGAACTCATCAAGAAAGCTGTCGCCCAGTACGACACGCACGCGCTCAAGATCAAGGTCGGCGGGCTGATGTTCATGACCACGGACATGTATGCCGTCGGGCCCCCCGGAAGGACCGAGAAGATGATCCCGCTCGTGCGCAAGACGTTCGGCGACAAGATGGCGCTGTATGCCGACTCGAACAGCTTTTATTCGGTTCCCGAGGCCATCCGCGTCGGCAGACTGCTGGAAGAGTATAAGTACCGATACTTCGAAGAGCCGGTGATGTTCGACCACATCGAGGAGATCAAACAGGTCGCCGACGCGCTTACGATACCCATCGCCAACGGCGAGCAGGACAACAGCTTCTATGGATTCCGCTGGCTCATCGCCAACAACGGCATCGACATCGTGCAGCCCGATAACTACTACTTCGGGGGAATGATCCGGTCGATGAAGGTGGCGCGCATGGCGCATGCATTCGGCAAGGAGATCATCCCGCACATGTCCGGCGGGGGGCTGGGCTTTCTTTACAATATCCAGTTTGTGTCCGCCGTCCCGAACGCCGGCGCCCATCACGAATTCAAAGGGCTGCGAACCAACGTACAGTATGAATGCAAGACCTCCCCGTTGAAGGTGGTTGACGGGAAGATCAAAGTTCCCACCGGTCCGGGATTCGGGGCCGACTTTGATCCGGAATGGGTCAAGAGGCACCAAGTCGTCAAACTGTGACCTATTTCTTCGCGTTACGGCGAGGGAGAGACCATGATCGGCAGGCTTGTCCTCGGTAGCTCGTTTCTTGTTTTGCTGTCGGCCGGCGGCCGATTATGCGCGGCGGAACCGGCGGCGCCAGCCGCCGGGATCGAGACGCGCGAGCAGCGCGATGCGCGGATGAAGTGGTGGCGCGAGGCGCGATTTGGCATGTTCGTGCATTGGGGACTGTACTCCGGGCTGGCCGGGACCTGGGAAGGCAAGCCCGTGGGCACCCGGGGCGGAATGGAATGGATCCAGCAGCGTGTCAAGGCCGATACCGGCACGTATGCCAAGCGCGCCATCCCATTGTTCCAGCCTGCGCCGGGATTTGCCCGCCAATGGGCCAGACTCGCCCGGGCGGCGGGCTGCCGCTATCTGGTCTTTACCAGCAAGCACCACGAGGGCTTTGCCCTGCACGACTCGAAGGTCAGCGATTTCGACGCAGGCTCCGTCCTGCGCCGGGATCTGGTCAGGGAGATCGTGGACGCAGTTCGGGCCGAGGGCTTGCGGGTGGGATTCTACCACTCGGTGATCGACTGGCACCATGACCAGTACGAGTACGCGCGCTCCAGGCAACTGCCGCATCCGCTGAGGGGCCAGCCGTATCCCAAAACTCAGCCGGACCACGCTAAGTATGTCCAGTACCTGCATGCCCAGGTGAACGAACTCGTCTCCAACTACGGCCGGGTGGACATCCTGTGGTGGGATTACAGTGCGCAGGACTTCCAGGGAGAGGAAGCCTGGCGGGCGTTTGACCTGTTGGCCAACGTTCGGGTGAAGCAGCCGCGGATCATCATGAACAATCGGTTGTTCCGCATCCCGGAGGCCGGCTTCACGGGCATGGGCACGAGCGCCATTGCGGCCCAACTCGATCCAAAGTACGGCGATTTCATCACCCCGGAGCAGCACATCCCGGCCACCGGCATGCCCGGTGTGGATTGGGAAACGTGCATGACGATGAACACGACCTGGGGCTACAGCGAGCACGACCACCAATGGAAATCCGACCAGACGCTGATCCGCAATCTGGTCGACATCGCCAGCAAGGGCGGCAACTACCTGCTGAACATCGGCCCCAAGGGCGATGGCAGCGTACCACAGGAAAGCGTTCAGGCATTGCAGGCGATTGGCGCTTGGATGAAGGTGAACGGTGAGGCCATCTACGCCACTACAGCCGGTCCGTTCGAGAAACTCGACTGGGGCCGCTGCACGCAGAAGCGGCTGCCCAACGGCAGGACGCGGCTGTACTTGCACGTTTTTAACTGGCCCAAAGACGGCAGGCTCGTGGTCCCCTTGGCGACCGGTTCGCGCGCACAAGCACGGCTGATGGCCGGCGGCAGATCGCTGGTTGTCACGGCTGGCGACAAGCAGACCTCGATTGCCGTGGGGGACCAGGCGCCGGACCAGATCGCCACCGTGATCGAATTGGACCTCGATAGCCCGCCCAAGGTCGTGAAGCCCGCGCTCTGACGCCGTCAAGTGGAAGGGCAAAGCCGCACGGCGTGCTGCTCTCTCAGGCGAAGGGGCTGTCAGCGGCCGCGCAGCTTCGCCGGAACCGGGCGGCCGCCGAGCTGGTCCAGCGGCAGCTTCAGTGGGTCGTCGGCCGCAATCCGTTCGTGCAGAGCACCATGTGGGGCGAGGGCTACGACTTCGCACAGCAGTACTCCGTCTCCTCCGGGGACAGGGTGGGCTCGCTCCCGGTGGGCATCATGACCCGCGGCGACGGCAGCCTCGACCTGAAGCTGGCGCCGGCGACGGAGGCGAACGGCGAGGTCACCATCCGGCTGACCGCCACCGGTTCCGGCAGGCACGTCTTCACGATCCGGGCCGACAATCTCGCGGTGGACCAGCCGGAGAAAGAGCTGGTCCTGCGCAAGGGAACACCCGGCAGCCTGCTGTGGAAAGCCCGGATGAACTCACTCGACGCCCCCTGGGTTGCGGTGGTGATTCCGGACGGCGATGTCGGGCAGCGCCGGGAAGCGATTGGCGCTCGCCCGCAGCGGCGCCGACAAATCCGGCCTCGACGGCATGCCTTACGCCGACTGGTAGCGGACCGGCTGCCGCCGCTCTGGCACCGAACCAGGGGCACTGCATCGGTTCCCGCTTTGGTTGACAGCAGCGCCTCCGAGCCTGCCGCATACCCCAAACATCCCGCGACTATTCGTCTCGGTTGAAATCTCCGCTTCCAGAAGTACATCGTTGGGGTCCAACACAAACCCCACGGTTCGTGTTCGAGAGCAAGGATTCGGCTTCGAATTCCCCGTTTTCTCCGGTTGACAGGTCGCCGAGGTTGACAGGAGGGTTCGTGTTGGCGGGCCGCAGCCGGAGTTCTTCCTGAAAGTAGCAAGGACGGTTTCGCGGTGACCGGGCGAGCGCATTACAGACCTGCAGCGGATGCACGAAGGTTCACGTCGTGTTCGGGACGGGGAGATGCGCGCTATTGACGGCGCGAATTCGTTCACACCAGTATTGCGGTTCCTCATCGATGCTGTGGCACAGATCTTCCGCCGTTACTGGGACCCATTCAGCGATTATGTTGCTGGCTCTCAGAGCATCAAGCGATGAGCATGATGGGACGGTGAACACGCGGGGACGGTCGCGGGTTGTTCGAAGGTCGTACTGCCGAAGTCTGTAGCTTCCACCCCGCACCGAAAGGTGCAGGAAGGTATGTGGCGCCAACGTCGGGATGAAAACGAAGAACGCTTCCCTCGATCCTTTGCCCGTCGCCGTTCCTTGTTCCGCCCTCGATGTCGACTTTGAGTCCTGGCCGGCATTGCTGTCGCGGAACTTCGCGGTGGTCCAGCGTGAGCGATGGACATCCTCCTCGAACATGGCAGCCACCGCTTCACGATTCTGGTCGTCGTCTCCGGAAAGATGCAGCCACTGCCAGTGCAGGCGCGCATCCTCCAGAACGAAGAACGCGACCAGGTAGGATCGGTCGTTCGTGCGCAGGCACTCCGGCAAAAGCGAGAACGCGGATTTGAACTTCCGGATCAAGGTGTCGAGAGTCCTGCCGTCGGCGCGACGCAACGTATGGAACCACATACCTGTGGTGCTCTCCCGCAGCAACTTCTCCAGGTCCTTTCGGATTGCCTCGACCTTGCAGTTGTGCGCCTTCAGTTCAATGTGCGCCACCGGCTTGCGGTCAGCTCCAAAAAGGGTCAGGTCGACTCGGGCGCTGATCGGCGTCTTGCCTTTCTGCTGGTACGTCTCGGCCGTCGGCGTCTCCACGGAAAAGCAATAGCGCCTGCCGACGGTCAGGTGTTGCACGAAGAGGAGCTTTGCCTCCTGCTCGCTGATTCTGACGGTGCCATCCCGTTTGCTCGGGAAGACCAAGCCATACTCGCTAGGCTGCTGCTCCGAAGGGTACATGCGGGCAAGGTCCGTGCAGACCTGGTTCATGAGGCCTTCGAGGTACTGATAGAGATCCGTCATTGTGGTCCGTGGTGGCAAAACGGAAAGTGGCTCAAAGGAAGAGATCGGCAGGCACGTGTAATAACGCGGCGAGCTTCTTCGCCTGCGCTTTGCTGATCGCCCGCTTTCCACTCACAACCTCAGAGGCTATGCCGCGGGAACCAAATACGTCGAGCAAGTCGCGCTGGCGCAGGCCGTGCTCTTCCATGAGACTGCGCAACCTGCTGTCGGGCGTTGATCCTTCGAGTGCGTAGTTGGCGTCCTCAAAGGCTTCGATGAGCACGGTCAGGAGTTCGGCATACTCCCGCTCTTCAGGCGTGAGCTCGTCATGCCGTCGGTCGAGATCCTCCAACTCGGCGATGAGCCGCTCATTCTCTTCCTCGGTGCGAATGACGGCTGGCAGTTTGCGCGCCAGCAGACGGCCGTACCGCTTTGGATCAACTTCGAGCACGGAGCTTTTCATCGCTTCTTCCAATCTCCCCTGCTGTATTTCTCGTGGGTCATCACGTGGCGGACGTAAACCTTGCCGGTTCGGTAGTTGATGTACGTCGCCAGGCGATACTTGTTTCCGCCGATGTTGAAGATCGTGAACCCGCCAACCGCGTCCGCGTGTGGATAGGTCTTCCGAACATCGACGAGACTGGTCCAACGCAATCGCTTTACCGTCCGATACCAATCGTCCAGCGGCGTCTCCGCGTCCCGGTGCGCGTCGGCGAACTCGCGAAGGGCCTTACGACTGATGACGCGCACGCCCTTATACTCTCAAAACGAGAGCGCCTTGTCAAGTGGCGGGACCGCAGGCACCACAGGCAGTGGCGCGCGTGGCCGATATGCCGCTGCTGTCTCCCGCCAGTTGCCCCCCACAGCTTGTACCCGCGGCGCCGGCGACGGAGGCGAACGGCGAGGTGACCATCCGGCTGACCGCCACCGGTTCCGGCAGGCACACTTTCACGATCCGGGCCGACAATCTCGCGGTGGACCAGCCGGAGAAGGAA
This sequence comes from Acidobacteriota bacterium, assembly GCA_038060875.1. Taxonomy (GTDB): domain Bacteria; phylum Acidobacteriota; class Terriglobia; order Bryobacterales; family Bryobacteraceae; genus JBBTDS01. Next base: position 32,999 of record JBBTDS010000540.1, read on the forward strand.
CTGGTCCTGCGCGAGGGAACACCCGGCAGCCTGGTGTGGAAAGCCCGGATGAACTCACTGGGCGCCCCCTGGGTGGCGGTGGTGGTTCCGGACGGCGACCTCGGCCAGCGCCGTGAAGCGATCAGCGCTGCACCGCGTCTTTGAAGCCAGGCCGGCTTAGTACCTGATTTCACAAATGCGCCAACGTATTCCTTCTGGGCCTGGCGGCGGTTTGCGGGCTGATGAGGGCGCACACGGAAGCTGGGCCACCTTCCGGTTGGCCGATGATCCGCTCAGAACAGGGTCACTTCCGGTAACGGGACACACTAGAGGCCCAATAACGCCGCAACACTGAGATTGCGGCCATCAGAAACACGTTCACGTTGTCGGTTAGCTGGCGCCTATGTCAGCCGCAGGCGTACGCTGGGAAGTAATCATCCGCCGATGTCAAGGGCACACGGTATGAGATACTGAAGCCGTGCCCATCAGAGTTGCGGCTGCTACGCCCCTGCGCGTCGGTTGGCCTCACCCGCTGTGTCCCATCACGCGCGGCATTCGCGTCATCGAGAAACCCACTTTCAAAGAAGACAACTGGGGCTTCTGGAACCTGCGGCGAACCGAATTGACCGATGTGCTGGAGCGCAGCCATTGGCTGTGCGTTGAAGAGGAATGCGAGTGGCAGGACCGGGATGAGCTGCTCGGACGGCTTTCGGGCAAGCTGCGCACCGCCATGCTCGGGTTCCAGCTCTGGTGCGTCAAGGGGTGGGACGGCCTGATCATCTGCGCGATTGTCAGGGACAACGGCGATATCACCGTGGAAAGCGTCGAATTCGTCGAGCCCTATCCGATGTCGCAATGGTCAAAGATGACGGATATCGACAAGCTCGCCGTTGCGCAATTGGCGCCGCTGGTCGAGGGAACGTTCGCGGTCTACGAATCCGGCGTGGTGCGGGCCATCAATCCGTTTCACTTCCTCGAAATCGGGCTCCAGACGGCTTACAACCATGTTGTCGCGGGCGCCCTGCTGTGGATGATGGGGCTCGACGGACTGCTGGCCGCCGAAAAACAAGTGTGGTTTGCCTCTCGGCTGAAGCGGCTGCTTGGGGAAGCCACGCCTGTGTTTCCGCCCGACTGGATCGGGCGGCGGCCCGTCTATACCGTTGCCGACGTCGCGGCCAACATGTACGACCTGCGCAACCTGATTGCGCACGGCAAAGAAGTTCTGGAGAAGTACCGCAAACCCATCGACTTTCAGTTTGAGCCGCCGGAGCTGGCGTACTTGGCGGTGGAGAAGTGGAATTACGCGACGCTGCTGTTTGAAAGCTCCCTGTTCACTCTAATCGCGGCACTACGGACCGTGATCACGGCAGGGATGCTGCAGATGATTGCCGACAAGCGGGCTTGGGAGGCGTGGCTGGACGATTCAGGAGAAGGCAGGCGGGTGGAAACGTAGTGCCCCTGGTTCATCCTGCCGGGGATCACGACCGGTGCTCGCCGTGAGAGTTCGGCACACTAAAGATTTCCGGAAACCGGACTTCGCAGGCCGGATCGGTATACTGTACGCGTTGATCGCGGTAAACTCGAACGGGCGGCTGATCTCGTTGAGGCCGCTCGAGGCCCCCGCGGAGAACAATTCTGCAGGAGCGGCTCGCGGCTGAGCGGTGCGTGAGTTGGTCCCGCGCGCGGGTGTGTCTTCTCAGCCCTCGAACGGCGCAAGGCGAATCAGCAGATCTTGTAGCTCAATCCGGAACGGTAGCGGTCCGACTATTTCCAACCCGCGCATCCTCACGTTTCTGTCGAACTCGATATTAACGCTGTGGAACTTGCAGCGCGGTGGAGCTTTCACGGGCGAAAGATCGAGGGTAACCAGAACGTCATTCGAGGATGACGTTATCTCAAAGTCCCCTAGATCCACTCTTTGTACAAATGCCTGTCGTTCGGTTCCGAGAGTTCCCGGCGCATCATAAGCCACGACAGACGGAATGGTGATCTCCCTCTCTCGGCGGGCAACGTTAGCAGAGAAGCCGATACGAGCAACAGGCCTGGCCGCGACGTGTAGGCCTTCTTTCCCGATGTCTCCGGTGAACCTGCACGGAGACCCCTGCGGGTTCTCCGTGTCGATCGTGTCAGCCACCAGCTCGAAAATCCCATACAGCTTACTCGGCGAGCCGCGGAGGTCTTCCTCAATCTGATCGACAGTGAGTCCCGTCAGGTGATGGGGATCAAATCGAAACACTAGGCCAACATGTGTGAACTCATAGAACGTCAACGACACGCGCGCCAGGTGGCCCCAGGACGATATTTCTTCTTCAGTCAACGTCAAGAAATCACGGAGGATAATTCCGAACGATTTGGCTTTCCGAATCGCTCCCTCGGTAAATCCTGAGGCTGACACGGCGATTACAGCGTCGGCACGAAGACTCAAGCGCCGCCCGATCAGCTCTTCGACCCATTGGACATCCTGCCTGTCCCTGTGGATTCTACATTCAACCAGAGTCAGCTTGCCGTCGCGTCTAATCGTGACGTCTATCTGTCTTGGTTGGGACGAATTGTCTGGGTCTGGGAAACGGTCACTCCAGGTGATCTGTGACTCGGGTTGCTCAATGAGTTCGTGAATCCGCCTAATCTGTTGTTCGAACTTCTCAGAAGGCTTCAGGTCGTCTGCACTCATTTGGCGTCGCATCGCTGAGCGGTTGCCCGCACGGTGGCCGGCTCAGTTCCTTCGAGGTTCCAACCATGCTGAACATGATAGCGCACTCTGACTCTGGCCACCCGGTGGCACTTCGCGGCCATGCTTACCGTTTTTTCGGGTGAGGCTAGCACTTGTCCGTCCGGGGGTGATCTTGAGGGAGGCAGAGACACGACTGATAAGCCGCCGAAAGTCGCCTGGCGTCTATCGATGATCTGCCCCCCGGCCGGGTGACGCCGGACTCGGAAGCTATACGGAGCCCACCGCAGGGGAGAGCCGGCTTGCGGTCTGTCGCTCGGATAGTACGTGGGTGGACTTCTGGAACCGCGTCCTTAGCCGGAGTGAGTCCCGCGGTCGAACAGCGTCACGCTCGCCGCCGGGGACAGTGCCTCCTGCTTGAAAACAAAATCTCCGTGCTGCCGAAGAAACAAGGTCGCGACGCAATCCTTGACGTAGCATTCGGGCTTGCCTTTCGGGCACTCGCCGAAAGTGCA
>JBBTDS010000541.1:0-3272 GCA_038060875.1 Acidobacteriota bacterium
GGCACATGGCGTTTACCTGAATTACACTCAGGAAGACCTCGAACAGGACCTCGCCCGCCGCTGAACCACCTGCTGCTGATCGGCGAAGTGGAAGTCCTCGAGGGAAAGGGACGGCGCGTGGCGACACAGCGCCGGATGTTGCAGCAAACCAACTTCTACGTCGCGCCCAGTTTGATTGCACGGCTGTTGGACCGAGACGCGGTCCGAAGGGCCGCGAGGGGCCTCTAGCCGACGAGATCTCAGGGTTCTCGACCCAGTATTGGAGGCCAGAATGAGGGTCAAGTACGATCCGGATGTGGATGTGCTCAGCATCGTCCTGAGCGACGCCCCCGTCGAGGAGAGCGACGAGGACAAGCCCGGGGTGATCCTGGACTACGACAAGAACGGCAACGTCGTCGGCCTTGAGATTCTGGACGCATCCAAACGCATGGGGAACCCCATGTCGGTGGAGTACGCCATCGCACGGTGAACGGGCAAGGCCGGATGGGGCATAATTGAGACATGGTGAAGTCCGTTGAGGGCATCTACCGCAATGGGAAAGTTGAGTTGATCGAGCCTCTGGATGAGGCCGAAGGCGCCCATGTCATCGTGACGCTGGTTCGGCCCCAAGCGCCGGTGGACCTCGCCGGGCGGGGAATCGGACGGGAGCAGGCCGCCGACCTTCGCCGCCGGCTGGCTGCATTCGCGGAGGACTGGGACCGCCCGGAGATGAACGCTTACGATGAGCTTCCACCGCGGTGACATCCTTCTGGTGCTCTTCCCTGACTCGAATCTGCGCACGGCCAAGCGGCGGCCGGTCGTGGCGGTCCAGGCCGACAACCTGGGCGCCGGCTTGCCGCAAGCGGTAGTGGCTATGATCACCAGCAACCTGGCGCGGGGTGGGCATCCCAGCAGGGTCGTCCTGCGGGCGGACGCCGAGGCCCGCAAGCGTACCGGCCTGTTGATGGACTCGGTCGTCATGACCGACAACCGCCAAGCGGGCGCCCGAGCTCGCCTTCATCGGGCGACTCGAAATCCTCGCCAGGAAGAAGTTCGCGCTGTTCTGCTCGGTGCAGTGCCCCGGTAGCCTGATTATCAAGGCCCACGATCTGGCGCAAGCCCTGCGCCACTCGGGCCTTGCGGTCGTGAGTGGATTTCAGTCGCCCCGTGGAGCAAGAGTGCTTCACCGTGCTCCTCCGGGGTCCGGCGCCCGTCGTCCTTTGCCCCGCCCGCAGCATCGACCGCATCAGAATCCGGCCGGAATGGCGAGTGCCGCTTGAAAGCGGCCGCCTGCTTCTCCTCTCCACGTTCCCGGAAGATCAGCGGCGCCCCACCGCGCGACTCGCGGCTGAACGAAACCGGGTAGTGGCGGCCCTCACGGATGCCGTTTTCGTCGCGTACGCCGCGGCTGCCAGCAAGACGGTTGCCCTGTGTCGGGAAACCCGCGCGACCGGGAAGAGCATGTATACCTTAGACGGTCCCGCCAATGCCGAATTGTTCGCTCTTGGTGCGCAGGCGGCGCCCCCTCAGACTGTGCTGGCAAATCTAAGCGCGGGCAGCGCATGAACCGGCCCAACAAGCGACTCCTCGATGAGGCCGATACGGGCGCACTCAGCCGCGACCTCAATAGCCCTCGCCCGCCATTCGCCCACCCTCAGCCTGATTTTCCCCCGTGCCATCAATAGGTTGCTGTCCGCCCCACGGCCGCAACCACCCCGCCTCCCCCTACAATACAGGCGGCGCGTCATGAGCTACAAGCCACGTGCTACACGCCACAAGCCAGGAGAATTCCTGATGTCATCGCAAAAACAGATCGAAACACCCATGACCGCTCCGCTGGCCACCCCCAGGGATGAAAATGCACGCACAAAGCGATTTTGCCGAACAATCCCACCGTCGTATAAGTCCCATAGAATCAGTGAACGGAGAATTGTTATCGGGGGAAAGCCCATCCTTCTTCGCGGCTCGGTGGTGCTTTGCGGCTTTGCGAGAAACATCCCGGATCCCATCCTGACCGCGCCCAGCAGTGAAAACCCGCGCGCGAAGCGATTTTGCCGAACAGTCCCAACGCAGTATAAGTCCCGTAGAATCAGTGGCCAGAGAATTATTCCCGGCCGCTCCCGCCCCGGCAGAACCCGGCCCGTCAGCCGCCTCAGAGATCGGCCGCCACCACCTCGTGGACCCCCACCGCCGGCACCGCCAGGCTCACCCAGCCTCACACCTCCGAGAACCACGCCCTCTGCCCGCTCACCAGCAGTTGCACCCTGCGCGCCTTGCGCCCCTCCGGCAGCCGCAGCCGCACCTGCTGCGCCGCCAGCGGGATGGCTTCGCGGTACGGCCCGCTCATCATCATCGGGTTGGTCAGGTTCACCAGGTGCACCGTCATCGACTCCCTTTGTTGCCAGACGGTCGCGTCCAGCACGCCTGGAGCTGTCACCGTCACCGGCCGCTCCTCGTCGGGCGCCCAATCGATCTCGCTGGCCAGCAGCCGCCCGCGATGGGCGCACATCACGTGTCTCAGCGCCCCCACTGCCAAGCTCCAAAAAGCGATTCTCAGCACGGGTTGCGTTCTTCGTGTGCTTTGGTCCCCGCCGGACCTTTTCTTCCTTTACAGCACCAGCGGGCTTTCGCTGGAGTACACCGATTGACGCTACCGGCGTTGCCCCCGCCTGCCGGCTGGCCGCATGCACGCGGGCCCGGCCGCCGGGGTATCCTGATAGTCTTGATTCGATGGACGGAATCCTGTTCCTGATCTTCGCCGCGATCGCCGTCGTCTGCGGGCTCGGCGTGGTGCTCCAGCGCCACCCCATTTACAGCGCGCTGTCGCTGATCGGCGTGATGGGCGCGCTGGCGGTGCTCTACCTGCTGCTGGGGGCGCAGTTCATCGCCGCCATCCAGGTGATCGTCTACGCCGGCGCGATCATGGTGCTGTTCGTGCTGGTGATCATGCTGCTGAACGCCGGCCGCGAGCAGCCCACCGGCGCCTCGCGCATGGCCCGGTACTTCGGCGCGCCGCTGCTGGCCGGCCTCGTCGGCGTGCTCAGCTACGTCATCTTCCGCGCCTTCCCCGAGTCCGCCCCGGTCCGCTTCGGCGAGTTCACCGCCGGCACTACCCGCGCCGTGGGCGAAGCGCTGTTCACCAGGTACCTGCTGCCGTTCGAGATCAGCTCGCTGCTGGTGCTGATCGCGATCGTCGGCGCGGTGGCGCTGGCCTACAAGGAGTTCGACTGACATGCCGGCCGCCGTTCCCCTTTCCTGGTATCTGACGCTGAGCGCCGTCCTGTTCGGCCTCG
>JBBTDS010000542.1:0-17307 GCA_038060875.1 Acidobacteriota bacterium
TCTTTCGTGACCCAACCGAGTCCGCTTCGGTTACATTTTAGCCGACCCAATTCGAAGCCTTGACCGCCCGGCACGAAGCTGTTACAGTGAAGCGCACATATGGGTAGACTGTTACTACTTGCGGCACTGCTGGGCGGCTCTGCGTTCGCCGCGCCTGTTCGGGTGCTGATCATCACCGGCGAGACCGACCTGCCGAATCACGACTGGCGTGCCAGCACGCCGTTCCTCCGCGGCGTGCTCGATAACACGGGACGGTTTGAGGTGAAGGTCACCGAGGAGCCGCGAGCGCTGAACAAGGCGGCGCTCGCGAACTACGATGTCCTCGTCCTCAACTACAACGGCCCGCGCTGGGGAGAGGAGGCGGAGAGGGCGGTCGAAGAATTCCTCCGGTCCGGCAAAGGCATGATCGCCGTGCATGGCGTGAGCTACGGCCCCTTCTACGGCCAGGACATGAAGACGCGCCGCATGGCGGGCTCCTCTTGGCCGGCCTACGCCGACATGATGGGGATGACCTGGAAGATGGAGAACATCGGCCATTCGGCGCGCCACGTCTTCCCTGTCAAGTGGGTGGATGCCGGCCATCCCATCGCCCGCGGGCTGCCGCCCGTGTTCCTGGCCAACGACGAGCTCTACCACAAGATGGACTACAAGCCGAACGTGCGCGTGCTGGCTACCGCGTACAGCGATCCGAAACTGAACGGCACCGGCAAAGACGAGCCCATCATCTGGGCCGTTGGGTTCGGTTCCGGGCGGGTGCTCCACATGAGCCTGGGCCACGACCTGTCGGCGATGGCGCAGCCCGGGTTTGTGGCCGCGTTCGCGCGGGGGACCGAGTGGGCGGCCACCGGCGAGGTTACGCTGCCCGCCTCGATCAGCGCGCATCTGGAGCCGGCGCAGAACGCCGTGCGCGTGCTCGTCGTAACCGGCGGCCACGGCTACCCCGCGTCCTTTTACACCCTCTTCGAAGGCTACGCGGACCTGCGCTGGTCGCACGCCACTACGCAGGCGCAGGCGTTCCGCCCGGACATGAAGGACCGCTGGGACGTGGTGGTGCTGCACGACATGTACGAGAGCATCGGCGAGAAGGAGCGCGCCAGCCTCCAGGCATTTGTCGAGAGCGGGAGAGGCGTGGTTTCCATCCACCATTCGATCGTGGATTACACGTCCTGGCCGTGGTGGTTCCAGGAGGTGATCGGCGGCAAGTACTTCACCGAGGCGAGCGGCGGCCACCCGAAGTCGGCGTTCCGGGAAGGCGTCGAGGTAGTCGCGCGGCCGGCGAAGGGCATGACCAAGCACCCGGTGCTGCGCGGCGTCGGACCAATTGTCGTGCGCGACGAGGTTTACCGCGGCATGTGGCATGCGCCGAAGATCACGGTGCTGATGGACACCGACCACGCAGAAAACGATCCGCCGGTTGTCTACGTCGGGCCCAACCCGAAGGCGAAAGCGATCTACATCCAGCTCGGTCATGACACCGAGACCTTCAGGCACCCCGGATATCGCCGGCTGGTGCACAACGCGATTCTCTGGTCGGCCGGACGGCTGAACTGATCGTAGGGGCCGGGCATGCCCGGCCCCTACATCTCAACGGAGGCATCCATGTCAACACCGGCGTTTCGCTCACGCGACGGCAGTTCGGGCTGTCGCCGTTCCGGCTGGTTCGCCTGAGCGAATGCATGCGGGGATCTTCGATTCTCTCCGTGCGTTTCTCGCCCGACGGCCGCAAGTTCGCCGTCGGCGCCGCCAATGGAGCCCTCGTCCTCTGGAATGCGGAAAGCCGGGGGGAAATCCGGCGCTGGTCCCAACATGAGGAGCCCGTCAACGCCCTGGCCATTTCGCCGGACAATCACTGGCTTGCAGTGGGGTCTTTAGAAGACGGAGTCGACTCCCTGCGGGTGTGGCGCCTTGACGGGGCTATGCCGTTCGAATCCTTCGAGGCCTTCTCGGACGACAGCCACGTCGGGGGCGTATCCTCCTTGTACTTCTCTTCGGACAACCGCATCCTGGCTGCCGGCGGCTTCACCATGTCGGGTTACACGGGACCTCTCCTATACGAGGTCAGCACCGGAAAGAGAGTCGGCTCTCTTCTCTACGACATGACCCGGTCCCTCGACTATTCGCCCGACGGGAGATTGATCGCGACCGGTGACGACTACGGAACCGTGAAGATCTGGAATGCGGAGAGCGGGACCAAACTCCTTGAGGAAAAGGCCCATGGACGGGCCATAGGAGCGGTCCTTTTTTATCGGGACGGCAACTGGCTGGCCACCGGAAGCCGGGACGGCGCCGTGAAGGTGTGGGACGTGGCGGCGAAAAGAACGTTTGCGGAATACGCTGGCCACGGCGTCGTCCGGGCGATGCGCTTCGACGACGACGGCTGCGGTCTTGTTGTCGCCGCCACGGCCGAAGGTTCCAACCACCCGGATATCCTTCGTTTTCCCTAATAATGAAGATGCTGCTCCACGAAGCCCTGACACGGGAAGAAGCCGCGACCGCGCCTGTTCGAGCCCGTCGCTGAACCCCTGCGGCAAGGAAACTGGTGGAGGCGGCGGGAGTCGAACCCGCGTCCGAGAAAGCCTGCCGCGAAGAGCCTACGTGCGTAGCCGGTCCGGAAATTTCGGCAGCCGCTTGTGAACCGGCAACCGCGACAGCCGCCTAGCCCGATTGATCTCGGCCTTCAGCTACGGACCGAAGCCTTCAGCCTATCCCGCAAGATGACGCCCACTAGCCGGCGTGCGAGCCCGCCGGCCGGGACGGCCGCCTGACGAATCAGGCAGCGAATGCAAACTGCGTGTTGGCAGTTTTTGGTTTCCGATCGTTTTACGGGAGCTCGGAACCCGGCACGCCTCTTCGCCACAGATTCAATCCCGTCGAATCCGTTACGCCCCCACAGCCGTATTCTACCGCATCGCGGGCCGGACGCCAAGCATCAGTCCCGTGGGACCTTCCAGCGGGACATGGCGGACCCCCGCAAAGCCCGTCTCCTCCAGCCACGCCCGGTACTCGGGTTCGCTGTAGGACGCCCCGGCGCGGGTCGCCACCAGCATGTTCAGCGAGAACAGCGCCGCCGTGCGCGGGGCCGTCTTGTCCGCCTCCAGGATGAAATCCTGAACTACCACCCGCCCGCCCGGCGCGAGCGCCTCGAACGACTTGCGCAGCATCGCCCGGTTCTCCTCCGGGTCCAGCATGTGACAGATGGCCGAGATGAACACCAGATCGTAGCCCGATCCGTAGGACTCCGCGCGCAGATCGCCCACGCGCGTCTTCACGCGCCCGGCCAGGCCCGCCCGCTCGATATGACCCTGCGCGATCGGCGTCACCGAGGCCAGGTCCAGCACATCGGCCTCAAGCGCCTCGGAGGCCTGCGCGAAGGCGATGGCGTAGGCGCCCGATCCGCCGCCCAGGTCGAGCATCCGCTTCACTCCCTCTACACCCACCGCCCGAACCACCAGCGGAGCGCGGGCCACGGCGTTGTGGTGCATGGCCGCGATGAAGGCCGCGGTCCAGTCCTCGTCCCGCTCCGCCATTTCGCGGTAGGTCACCGACGTGCCGGCCCGCACGCACTCCGTCAGCGTGCTCCACCGCGGCCACAGGTTCACCGCGTGCATCAGGGCCAGCCGCGCGCTCTGCGGCGAATCGGCGACGAGGTAGCGCGCGCTCACTTCCGTGTTGCGGAACACGCCGTCGTGCTTGGTGAGCACGCCCAGTGCGACCAGCGCATGGAGCAGCATCTCGGCGGCGCGCGGATCGGCGTCGAGCCGGCCGGCTGCCTCGGCAGCGGTCGCGCCTTCGCCCACCGCCGTGAACACGTCCATCTCGATCGCCGTGAGCAGCACGCGGCTCTCACGGAAGGCGTAGATGATTTCCAGGAGCGGTTCGGGGAGCATGCGCTACCTATGATAGACAACTGCCCGAGCGCTGGTGTAATAATTGACTATGCTCCGCCGAGTACTCGCGGGCTGCTTGCTGGCCCTGACCGCTCTCATAGCCGCTGCAACCCCGACGCTGGCTTTATGGCCGACCGCCCGGCTGGTCGCGTTGAAGTTGGCCGGCCGCAGCGAATGCAGTTGGCGGCACACGCTCCGCGCGCTCGAGGACGTCCGGCGGGCGATCGATCTCCGCGACTCAATCGAGCGTTCCGCACGTCTTGTGGCCAGTGACGGCAACTTGCAGCTTTGGGAAGTGCCTGAAGCGGGCCGCTTCTGGATGCACGGCCGCTTTGGGCGGCTGAACGCAGTGGTCTTTGCCGAATACCAGAAGGACATCTACAGCAACGGGGACGTCCGGGTGAGACCGGGAGACATCGTCCTGGACTGCGGCGCCGATTACGGAGCCTTCACCCGGAAGGCGCTCCAGGCGGGCGCCCGCACCGTGCTGGCCATCGAGATCGCGCCCGGGAAAGAGCCGTGCCTGCGCCGGACCTTCGAAAACGAAATCGCCGGCGGGCGGGTGGTGGTCATTCCGCGCGGCGTTTGGGACCGCGACGACGTGCTCGAACTGGACGGCGACTCGGTCGTGTTGGCGAGGGGCCAGACGAAAGTGAAGGTGCCGGTCACCACCATCGACCAGATCGTCAGCGCTGCGGGGCTCGCGCGCGTCGATTTCATCAAGATGGATATCGAAGGCGCCGAGAAGCGCGCGTTGAAGGGCGCGGCGGGTACCTTGCGCAAGTTCCGGCCGCGCCTGGCAATCGCCGCCGAGCACCTGCCTGACGACTACCTCGAGCTGCCCAAGAGCGTGCGCGGGATTCTCCCGGGCTACACCGTGAGCTGCGGATCGTGCCGGAAGGTGGGCTGGCGGGTCATCCCGGACGTCCTGTTCTTCCAGTGACTGGTGGGGCGGCCTTCAGGCCGCACCGGGCTTTGCCCGGCCCCACCTTACAGGTACTCCTTGGCGTTTTCCGGCATCGAGAGCAGCACCGGCTTGCCGGGCAGCCGCGCCTTGAGCAGCGCCACCTCATCGGCGCCCGAGGTCAAGGGCAGCGCCACCTGCCCGCCTTCAACCACCGAGCGGCACAGCGCCGTCAGGATCTCGTGCCCCTGGTAGGCGCTCTCGAAGTTGCAGGAGTGGACCCGGCTGTCATCGTCGAGCCAATCGGCCATCTCCTGGATGTAAGGCGGCATGTCCAGGTCGTAGTTCATCGTGCCCGGCCCGCTCTCGGAACCGCTCTTGGTGACCGCGCGCCAGCCGCCGCCGGTCAGCACCTCGGCAAAACCGTCGCTGCCCTGGGCGCCGATGCGCGCCTTGCGCCACCAGTAGCCGACCTCGGGCACGTCGGGCGCGCCCGCCCCGCACTCGACGATGCCGCGCACGCCGTTGGCGAACTGGATGAAGCCGGCGATGTAATCCGGTGACGGATGCGCGTCGGCCAGCTTGCCGCGCCCGCCGGCCTGGCCCATAACCCACTCGGCCGCGGCGCCGTCGTTGTACCAGCGCATGTAGTCGATCAAGTGGCTGAGCAGATGCATCATCCAGCCGGTGGCCGTGCCGTAGACAGTATGGATGCGGCCCAGCGCGCCGCTGGCGATGATCTCCTTCACCCGGCGGTAATGCGCGCCGTAACGGTGCTGGTGGCTGACCACTGCTTTGACGCCGCTCGCATCGAGCGCCCGCTTGATCTCGATCGCCTCGGCGCTCGAAAGCGCGATCGGCTTCTCCATAGCGATCAGCCGCGCCCCGCTCGCAATGCCCGCCCGGATCATCTCCCGGCGCAGGTTGGGCATGGTGCAGAAGCAGAACACGTCCGGGCGCAGCTTCGCCACCAGCGCGGCGGCGTCGGCGCCCACCTCGGCGTTGCCGCACTTGGGCGCCGCCGCTTCGGCCCGGGCGGGATCGATGTCGCACACGCCCACAACCTCAAACCGCGGGTTGGCATGGAAGAAGGCGGCGTGATGGACGCCGCGCTTGCCCATCCCGACGACGACAACGCGGTACTTCGCGCTCATACGGTGCGGTCCCACTCCAGCACCCTGGCCACCGTGTAATCGACTTCCTCTTCGGTCAGTTCGGGATAGATCGGCAGCGAGATGCAGCAGGCGGCGTTGCGCTCCGAGTTGGGGATCGGCCCGGCGATGCGCGCCTGCTTGCCCCACGGGTAGCCTTCCTGCTGGTGGATGGCGATCGGGTAGTGGCACTTGGCGTCCACCCCGCCCTCGTTGAGGAACTTCAGCAGCGGGTCGCGATGCTCCGGCTTCTTCGTCTCGATCACGTACAGGTGAAAGACGTGGCGGTAACCCGGCGTCTCGCAGGGCAGGGTGAGGTTGCGCGCCGCGGCCAGGCCGGCCGTGAAGCGGGCAGCCCGCTTGCGCCGGAGGTCGTTCCACTCGTCGATGTGATTCAGCTTGGCGCTGAGGATGCCGGCGTGCAGGTCGTCCAGCCGGCTGTTGTAGCCCATGCTGTGGCGGGAACGCTTGTCGGAGCCGTGGTTGCGCAGCTTGCGGGTGAGGCGGTTGATCTGGTCGTTGTTGGTGATGATGGCGCCGCCGTCGCCGAAGGTGCCCAGGTTCTTCTGGATGATGAAGCTGGCGCAGACCGCGTCGCTCAGCTCGCCGATCTTGAAGCCGTCGCCGCTGGCGCCGATCGACTGGGCGTTGTCCTCGATGACGAACAGGTTGTACTTGTCGGCGATCCGGCGGATGGCCTTCATGTCCGCGCACTGCCCGTAGAGGTGCACCGGGACGATGGCCTTCGTCTGCTCGCTGATGGCCGCTTCGATCCGCGCCGGGTCGATGCAGTTGGTCCGCGCATCGGAATCTACGAACACGGCGGTGGCGTTGGTGAACCAGATGGCCTCGGCGGTGGCGAAGAACGTGTTGGCGGTGGTGATGCACTCATCGCCCGGCCCGATGCCCAGCGCGAGCAACGACAGCCAGATGGCGTCGGTGCCGCTGTTGACGCCGACGGCGTGCTTCATGCCGGCATAAGCGGCCAGCTCGGCCTCGAACTGCTTCAGCATCGGTCCGGCCACGTACTCGCCGCTTTCGAGCACCTGGCGGATGTTGGCGTCGATCTCGGCCTGAATGCTACGGTACTGCCGGACATGACCATAAAAGGATACGAACACCTGGACTGACTCCTCGGTTGGGTTGATGAGGTCTTATTAAACCACATTCGGGGCGAGGCATGCCTCGCCCCTACAGTAGGGGCCGGGCATGCCCGGCCCGGCGATTTGTCGCACTCGCAGGCTACAATGAAGGTGGACATGCCGCTGTTCCCCGCCAGCTTGCGCATCGGCGCGGTCGGGATCGCGCCGGCCACCGTGCTGGCGCCGATGGCCGGGGTCACCGACACGGTCTTCCGGCGTCTGATCCGCGACCTCGGCGGCTGCGGGCTGATCATGACCGAGTTCACCAGCTCGCACGGCGTCGTCGCCACCCTTCGCTCGCGCAAGCCCAGCCGCACGATGAAGTACCTGGCCTTCGGCCCGGACGAGCACCCCATAAGCGCCCAGCTTTTCGGCGCCGACCCGCAGGTGATGGCCGGCGCCGCCCGCGTTTGCCAGGACCTGGGCTTCGACACGGTGGACATCAACTTCGGCTGCCCGGTGCGCAAGGTGGTCAGGTGCAACGGCGGATCGAGCCTGCTGCGCGACCTGCCGCTGGTCGAGCGCATCCTGCGCGCCGTGCGCGCCGCCATCTCGATCCCGCTGACGATGAAGTGCCGCTCCGGCTGGAACGATCAGGAAATAGTCGCCGTGCCGATGGCGCGCCTGGCCGAGGACTGCGGGCTCGACGCCATCGCTCTGCACCCGCGCACCCGCGAGCAGGGCTACGCCGGTCGCGCCGACTGGCGCCTGATCGCCGAGGTCAAGGCGGCGGTCCGAATCCCGGTGATCGGCAACGGCGACATCAACGCGCCGGAGGACGCCGTGCGCATGGTGGCGGAAACCGGCTGCGACGCGGTCATGATCGGCCGCGCCGCCGCCTCCAACCCCTGGATCTTCCGCGAGATCTCCGACTACCTGGCCGCCGGCCGCTACGCGCGGCCCTCCGAGGAGGATCGCTACCAGCTCATGCGCCGCTACTACACCATGCTCGTCGAGAGCGGCGACCGGGAGATGGTCGGCAAGATGAAGCAGTTCGCCGGCTACTTCACTCACGGCGTGCGCAACGGCGCGCGCCTGCGGGCGGCTGTCTTCCACGCCAGGGAAGCGGCCGAGATTCTCGGCCTGGTCGATGAGTTCTTCCGAGGCGAGCTGGCAGCGTGACCATGAAGAAGGTCCGCATCATCACCGACGGCGCCTGCATCGACAACCCCGGTCCCGGCGGCTGGGCGGCCATCCTCTGCTGCGGCAAGCACAAGAAGGAGATCTACGGTTCCGAGCGGCGCACCACCAACAACCGCATGGAGATGACCGCGGCCATCGAAGGACTGCGCGCGCTGAAAGAACGGTGCGAGGTCGAGATCATCACCGATTCGCAATATCTGAAGAAGGGCATCACCGAGTGGATCCACGGGTGGAAGCGGCGCGGCTGGGTCACGGTGGAAAAGAAGCCGGTGATCAACCGCGATCTTTGGCGGGAACTCGAAGCGCTCGCCGCCTGCCACCAGACCCGCTGGGTCTGGGTTCGCGGCCACGCCAATCACGCCGATAACAACCGCGCCGACGAGCTGGCCACCAGCGCCGCTCACAATCAAAGCTTCAGCAAAGGCTACAAGCCTCGGATAGAATTACCCAATGAGCCAAATAACAGCACTGCTGATACTGCTCCTCTGTTCCGCTCCGCTCTTCGCCCAGCCGACCGCTGAGGAAGCCAGACAGGGCTTCCGGCCGCTGTTCAACGGCCGCAACCTCGACGGTTGGGACGGCGACCCGCGGCTGTGGAAGGTCGAAGACGGCGTCATCACCGGCTCGACCGAAGGCGTCACTCTCAGCCAGAACACGTTCCTCATCACCAAGGAGACCTTCGGCGACTTCCACTTCAAGCTCCAGGTGAAGCTGCGCAACCACAACAGCGGCATCCAGTTCCGCAGCGAAGCGCTGCCGGACTGGGTGGTGCGCGGCCTCCAGGCCGACATGGCCGAGAACAACTACTGGGGCTCGATTTACGACGAGCGCGGCAAGCGCGGCATCATGGTCAACGGCTGGAAGGACAAGGCCGAGAAGGTGGTCAAGCCCGGCGACTGGAACGACATCGAGATCATGTGCGACGGCGAAGCGATCCAGATCAAGGTGAACGGGCTGGTCACGGCCGAGCTGAAGGATTCGGTGCGGATGAGCGGTGTGATAGCGTTGCAGCTTCATCGCGGCCCGGCGATGGAGGCGCGGTTCCGCAACCTTAGAATCAAGCCGTTGCGTTAAGGACCTCATGAAGAGACTTATCTTGGCGCCGCTCCTGGCCGCCGCGGCCTTTGCCCAGGGTGTGGGGATCGGCCTGAAGGCCGGCGCGCCGGCCACCGACGTGGTGAAGAAAGAGTCGTGGCAGGGCGGCCGGTATCAGCCGGCCAGCGGACGCTACGTCATCGGCCCGATGTTCGAGCTGCGGCTGCCGTTCCGGCTGGGGGTGGAAGTTGACGCGCTCTACCGGACGGTGAAGTACCGCGCGCACATGGCCAGCGTCTCCTCCGAGGCGTCGGGCAACGCCTGGCAGTTTCCGGTGCTGCTCAAGTACCGGTTCTCCGATGGCGCTTCGCCATACATCGGGGCCGGGTTCGTGTTCAACCGCCTTACCGGGCTGAAGGAACTGAAGGAGCTGACCGACGCCAGCTCCGACGGAGTGGTCGGAGCCCTTGGAGTTGAAGTTGGCGGTCCGGTGCTGCGCATCGCGCCCGAGGTCCGCTACACACGCTGGCGCACCAGCAACCTGCGCAGCCTGCTCGGCGGCTTCGACCTCTCCAACCGGCACCAGCTCGAAGTGCTGGTGGGCGTCACCTTTTAGGACCTTGCGACTCGCGATCTTCGGCGGCACCTTCGATCCTGTCCACAGCGCCCACCTGATGGTGGCGCGCGAGGCGGCACGGCAGTTCGGGCTCGACCGCGTGCTGTTCATACCGGCTTCGCGCCCGCCCCACAAGGGCGGCGCGACGGCTACGCCTTACGAAGACCGCTGCCGCATGGTGGAGCTCGCCTGCCAGGGCGAACCGCTGTTCGAGGTCTCGCGCCTGGAGGCCGGTGACCGGAAAAGCTATTCGATCCACACCATCGAGAAGGTCCGAGCGATGCTGGCGCCGTCCGACGAGCTTTTCTTCCTCATCGGCGCCGACGCCTTCGCCGAGATCCGCACCTGGCACCGCTGGGAGGACGTGGTTGGCGCGGTGGCCTTCATCGTCGTGAGCCGGCCGGGGCACCAGTACGCCGCGCCGCCGGGCGGGCGCGTGCACCGCCTGGAGACGCTGGCGCTGCCGGTCTCCTCCTCCGAGGTGCGCGCCCGCCTGGCCGCCGGCGAGGATCCCCCCGAGATCCCTCCCGCCGTGCTGGCTTACATCCGCGAGCGCGGGCTGTACGGGTAGGGCCGGCTTCGACCCCTTGACTCCTTCTGTTGAGAGGAGTAGAATTGTTCCAGTTCGCCTCACTGAACGGCACTCGATAGGGAGTGCCGCGGGCAGGCGTGAAGAACCAGGAGAATTCCATGTACCTCAAGACGATGTTGACGTTGCTCATGGCGCTCGCCCTATGCACGGCGGGCTGGGCGCAAACCAAGATCTCAGGCACGATGCAATGCGGCAAGCCTGACCCGGTGTACACGATCCCGGTGGGGGACCGTCCCGACCATGTATTCACTATCTCCAAGGCCACCTGCACGTGGTCCAAGCCCGCCGAAATCGCGGGAACGCAGGCCACGACTTCCGAGCTCAGCTCCTTTTTGGAAATCAGCGGAGGCCGCGGCCGGATGCGCGGCGCCGGGGTGATGACCGCGGCCAGCGGGGACAAACTCTTCAGCAGTTCTCAGGGCTCCGCGACCGTGAAGGAGGGGGCGCTCCAGACTGCGGAAGGGACGTGGACCTATACCGGCGGCACCGGCAAACTTAGGGGTGTCAAGGGAAAGGGGACCTTCAAGGCCAAGGCCACGCCAGACGGCGGTAGGACCGTGGAGGTCGAAGGCGAATACCAGCTTCCCAAGTGAGGGAGTGGCCCGGCGTTCAGATATACGCGATCACGTCGATCTCCACCAGCGAGTTGCCGGGGATGCCGCCGGCGGCGGCGACGGTCGTACGCACCGGCGGCTCCAGGCCGAAGCGCCCGCGGAACACCTCGTTCATCCCCTGGTAGTCCTTCAGGTCGTTCAGGTACACGTTGCACTTGAGGACTTTCTCCATCGAGGAGCCGGCGTTCGTGAGCTCCTTCTCGACCTCGTCCAGCACGTGCTTGGTGTGCGCCTTGATGTCGCCATCGAAGTGCGCACCCTTGCCGGCGATGAACAGCAGGTTGCCGTAGGAGACCGCGCCCGAGAACAGCGGCGCCCCCTTCGGCTTCGCCCCTTTGTAATGGACCTTCTTCACCGGTCCGGACTGCGCCTTGGCCACGGCCGCGGCTCCAAGGCCGGCAGCGAGAATGCTTCGGCGGTTTGGCTTCACTGAGATCCTCCTTGTTACCTCTGTCTGCAACAATAGAATTGTATGCGAGACCGCGAGCAGGCGCTCAATGAAGCCCTCGAGAGCCGCATCCTGGTGCTCGATGGCGCCATGGGCACACTGCTCCAGCAGGAGCATCTCACGGCCGCCGACTTCGGCGGCCCGGCGCTGGAAGGGTGCAACGAGAACCTGGTGCGCACGCGGCCCGACGTGGTGCTCAAGGTGCATCGCGCCTACCTGGAGGCCGGCGCCGACATCGTCTCCACAGACAGCTTCGGGGGCGCCTCGATCGTGCTCGCCGAATATGGCCTTCAGGACCAGGCCCGCGAGCTGAACCGCGCCGCGGCGCTCCTGGCCCGCCAGGCGGCCGACGAGTTCTCCACCCCGGCCCGGCCGTGCTTCGTCGCCGGCTCGATGGGCCCCACCACCAAGGCCATCACCGTCACCGGCGGCGTCACCTTCGACGAGCTGCGGCGGGCCTATCACCAGCAGGCCCAGGGGCTGGTCGAGGGCGGCGCCGACGTCCTGCTGCTCGAAACCTGCCAGGACACGCGCAACGTGAAGGCCGGACTGCTGGGCATCGGGCAGCTCGGCGCGGAGCTCGGGTTCAAGGTCCCGGTCATCGTTTCCGGCACCATCGAGCCGATGGGCGCCATGCTGGCCGGCCAGCCGGCAGACGCCTTCTGGGTCTCGCTGGCCCACGCCGGCCTGCTGGCCATCGGCCTGAACTGCGCCACCGGGCCGGAGTTCATGACCGACCATCTGCGCACGCTCCACGAGCTGGCCTGGACGCGCATCTCCTGCTACCCCAACGCCGGCCTGCCCAACGAGGAGGGCCGCTACCTGGAGACGCCCGAATCGCTGGCCGCGCAGCTTGAGCGCTTCGCCGAGCATGGCTGGCTGAACATCGTCGGCGGCTGCTGCGGCACCACCCCGGCACACATCCGCGCCATCGTCCGGATGGTCGATGGCAGGCGGCCGCGCCCGCTGCCGGAGCGCTCGCGCCGCGTTTTCTACTCCGGCGTCGAGCTGGTGGAGGCCGACGAGAGCAGCCGCCCGCTGCTGGTCGGCGAGCGCACCAACGTCATCGGCTCGCGCCTGTTCCGCGACTTGGTTGCCGAGGGAAAGTGGGAGGAGGCCAGCGAAATCGCCCGGCGCCAGGTGCGCAACGGCGCCCACATCGTCGATGTCTGCCTCCAGTCGAGCGACCGCGAAGAGCTCGCCGACATCGCGATCTTCTATGAGCGGCTGATCCGCAAGGTGAAGGTCCCTATCATGATTGACTCGACCGACCCGCGCGCGGTCGAGCTGGCGCTCGCGTACTGCCAGGGCAAGAGCATCATCAACTCGGTCAACCTGGAGGACGGCGAGGAGAAGTTCGCGCGCGTGTGCCCGCTCGCCCGCGCGTATGGGGCCGCGCTGATCGCCGGTTGCATCGACGAGGACCCCCAGCAAGCCCAGGCCTTCACCCGCCAGCGCAAGCTGGCGGTGGCCGAACGCTCCGTCGGCCTGCTCTCGGAGAAGTACGGCATCCCGCCCGAGGACATAATCATCGATTCGCTCGTGTTCCCTTGCGCCACCGGCGACGAGAACTACATCGGCGGCGCGGTGGAGACCATCGAGGCGGTGCGGCTGATCAAGGAGAAGCTGCCGCCGGCCAGGACGCTGCTCGGCATCTCCAACGTCTCCTTCGGCCTGCCGGCCGCGGCCCGCGAGGTGGTCAATTCGGTCTTCCTCTATTACGCCACCAAGGCGGGGCTGGACCTGGCCATCGTCAACGCCGAGAAGCTGGAGCGCTTCGCTTCGATCCCGATCGAGGAGCGCCGGCTGGCCGAGAACCTGCTTTTCAACACGCCGCCGCCGGAGCAGGCATTCGTGCCCGAGGACTGGCGCGAGCAGTCGCGCGAGCAGAAGATCGCCATCAACCAGTTCCACATCGCGGCCATCGCCGAGCACTTTCGCGAGGCGGTGAGGGCCCGGCCGCAGGTCATCGACCTGCCGCTCGACGAGCGTCTGGCGCGCTATATCGTCGAGGGGACTCGCGACGGTCTCGTCGCCGACCTCGACCGCAAGCTGGCCGCCGGCGCCCGGCCGCTGGAGATCATCAACGGGCCGCTGATGGACGGCATGAACGAGGTGGGCCGCCTGTTCGCCAACAACGAGCTGATCGTGGCCGAGGTGCTGCAATCGGCCGAGGCGATGAAGGCCGCCGTCAGCCACCTGGAGCAGTTCATGGACAAGGCCGGCTCGGCAGTGCGCGGCAAGTTCCTGCTGGCCACCGTCAAGGGCGATGTCCACGACATCGGCAAGAACCTGGTCGATATCATCCTCAGCAACAACGGCTACCAGGTGATCAACCTGGGCATCAAGGTGCCGCCGGAGGTGCTGATTCGCGCCTGGCACGAGCACCGGCCCCACGCCATCGGCCTCTCCGGCCTGCTGGTGAAGAGCGCTCAGCAGATGGTGGTGACCGCCGGCGATTTGAAGGACGCCGGCATCGGCGCGCCGCTGCTGGTGGGCGGCGCGGCCCTCTCGGACCGTTTCACCCGCGGGAAGATCGCCCCGGCCTACGGCGCGGCCGTCTGTTATGCGAAGGACGCCATGACCGGCCTCGACCTGCTGAACCGGCTCATGGACCCGGCCACGAGCGAGGCGGTGCTGTCTGCGCACGCGCCCTCGGCGCCCGAACCGGCGCCGCCGCCCGCGCCAGTTGCGCCTCGCGGCCAGGCCCGCAGCGCCAGGGTCCGCGCCGGCATCCCGATCCCCCCGGCGCCGTACCTGGAGCGCAAGGCGCGCGACGTGCCGCACCTGGCGGAAGTGTGGAGCTACATCAACCCCTACATGCTCTACGGCAAGCACCTGGGCTTTAAGGGGCCTTTCGAGAAACGCCTCGCCGAGCGCGACCCGCGGGCGCTCGATCTCTTCCACCGGGTGGAGGAGGTCAAGCAGTGGGCGGCCACGTTCATGAAGGCGCGCGCCGTCTGGCAGTTCTTCGAGGCCGAGCGCGACGGCAATTCGATTCACCTGTTTGCGGCCGGCGGCGCGAGCCCGCTCCACACGTTCCATTTCGGCCGGCAGGCGCGCCAGGACGGCCTCTGCCTCAGCGACTACGCGCTCGATCCGGCCGACGGCCGGCGCGACCACGTGGCGATGTTCGTGGTGACCGCCGGCGAGGGCATCATCGAGCGCGCCCGCGGCGCTAAGGACGCGGGCGAGTTCTTCCGCAGTCATGCGCTCCAGGCGCTCGCGCTCGAAACCGCCGAGGCCTGCGCCGAGTGGCTGCACCGCCGCCTGCGCGAGGACTGGGGTTTCCCCGACCCGCCCGCGCTCACCATGCAGGAACGCTTCACCGCCCGCTACCGCGGCAAGCGCTTCAGCTTCGGCTACGGCGCCTGCCCCAACCTCGAGGACCAGCACGGCATCTGGAAGCTGCTGCGGCCCGACGAGATCGGCGTCTGCCTGACTGATGGCTTCATGATGGACCCCGAAGCCAGCGTCAGCGCGCTGGTGTTCCACCACCCGGATTGCGCGTACTTCACGGTCAGCGACCAGTCGGAGGAAGTGGCGCCCGGTTCGGAAGCGGCGGTGAGCCGGTAGCTCCGCCGAGACGCGGTCAGAACAGCGGATCCGCTAGCTCATGACGATTCCGGGCCGGGATCTGGTGCGTGCGCGCGCCATTTTAGGTGGTGCGGTTGCCGCCCCAGACCTTGCGCGCGATCACCACGCCCCGCAGCGCCCGCTCGGCGGCGTTGTTGGTGGCCTCCAGACCGGGACAGCGCAGGAAGGTGAACGGACGGCCCGAATCGCCGAGCTTCCGCGGTCGCACCTTCTCCGCCGAAGAACTGACGCTGATGCGGCAGATCGCCGGCGAGTTTCACTCGCTGAGAGTGACCGAGATTGCCCGCACGATTTGCGAACTGCTGGAGTGGAAGCGGCCCAACGGGGGTTTAAAGAATCACGAATGCCGCCAACTGCTGGAGCGGCTGCAAGAGGAAGGCTGGCTGCGGCTCCCGGCGCTGCGACCGTGCGGGCCGCGTCAGGTGCGCCTGACGGCGCACAGCGATCCGCCACCGGAGTCGGCAGGTACGGCTGGGGAGTACGAACCGTTGCGGCTGACGGTGGTCGAGCCCGGCGCAGACAGCACGTTATGGATAGAATTGATCGAGCGCTACCACTACCTGGGCTATCGGGTGCCGGTGGGGGCCCAACTGCGCTACCTGGTGCGCTCGGAGCGCACGGCAGATGAGATCTTGGCTTGCCTGCAATGGTCCAGCGCGGCCTGGAAGATGGCGGTGCGGGACCGCTGGATCGGCTGGAGCGCCGAGGAGCGGACGCGCAACCTGCCGTTCATCGTCAACAACAGCCGGTTTCTGATCCTGCCCTGGGTGCGGGTTCGGGGCTTGGCCAGCAAGATCCTGGCGCACTGCACCCGCCAACTGCCCGGTGACTGGGAGCGGCGCTACCGACCCCGGCATCACCACGTCGGAGAAGATCAGGTCGAACCGCTCACTCTTGATGAGCTCGACCGCGCGGGCGGCGTTGTCGCACAAGCTCACCTCCTGCCCGGCCAGCCGGAACACCCGCGCCAGCAAGACCAGCGTGCTCGCGTCATCGTGAACGATCAGCGGTGGCTCTTGGGTAGTCCGGCTCCCCAGCCCGGTACGGCTCCTGGCGGGTGGGCTCAGCGGAAATTCTCGACCAGCATCAGGTCGCCGCGCCGCGCCGGCTGGTCGGCGAACAACAGCCAGCGGTCGTCCGGCGAAACGGCGATGCCGGCGCCCAGCGAGAGCTGGATTCTTCCGAGCGTCTCTGCCTTGCCCGTGCCGAACCGGAAGAGTTGCAGGTCGAAACCCCCGAGTGGGTCAGCCGACGAAGCGGTGTAAATCCCCCCACTGGTGACTGCAAAGTTCAAGGGGTTCCGCAGCGAGCGGACGGTCTCGTTGACAAGCTCTTCCTCGCCGCCGGCGACCGGGACTCGCCAGACGGCTCCCGAAACGTAGGTCTTCACGTAATAGAACCACCTACCGTCGGGGGGCTCGAAACCGCCGTTGCCGCCGCCGCGGGTCACCTGGATAGCCTGCCCACCCTCGCTGGGCATCTTCCAGCACTGGAATTCGCCGCTGCGGTTGGAAGCGAACCAGATCCACCTGCCGTCGCGCGACCAGCTTGGAAAAGAATTGTTTCCGGCCCCCTGGGTCAGCCGCCGCGGCTTGCCTCCAGTCGCACCCACGATGTAGAGATCCTCGTTGCCATCCACATTGGCGTAGAACACAATCTCCTTGCCGTTCGGGGACCAGCGCGGCGCCATGGCCGCCGGGCCGTTAAACGAAGTCAGTTGAAGGGTGTTGGAACCGTCCGCCTCCGCAACCCAGATCTCCAGGTTTCCCGAGCGGCTGGAGCTGAACGCCACCCTTTTTCCGTCCGGCGCGATCTGCGGCCCTCGATCCACCCGGCTGGAAGAGGCGAAGCGCACCGCGGGAAGTGCTGCACCGGGACGGCCCCGTGGCGGCACCTCCGCGCGCCAGATGTCCGAATCGGCTGACCCGCCGACATAGACCAACTTGTCCCCTTGCCGGGAAATCGACATCTGCGAGCCCACCTCGCCGATGGAACTTACCGGCTGCGGCCGCCCGGAGCCGTCGGCGCGGACCCGGTAAAGCCCGGTGATGTCCTCGCCGTGCTTCACGTACAGGGTTTCCCGCCCGTCGCCGGTCCACATGGGGTTGGAAACGCAGCAGGGCTCCTGTACTACTAACCCTTGGAGTCTTTCCCTCTCGCGAAGATTTTTATGCCGCG
>JBBTDS010000543.1:0-3353 GCA_038060875.1 Acidobacteriota bacterium
GGCTGCGCTCAGGCCTTGCGGGTTCACCCCCTGGATCCCCAACTCCTTGACCACTTCGTCGCCCGTTCTGGACTTGATGCCGTACAACGAGACTCCATAGGTGTTCTTCTCCTGGTAGAGTCCCATCCGGAAGGTGTTCACCAGCGTCGGCGAGAACACGTGCGTATCCTCGATCACCAGGTGGAGGTTCCACCGTTGGCTCGGCACCTCAAATCCGGGGAAAACGGGGTCACCCCCTTCGGTCACGTAATTATCCCGGTTCTCGATTATCCGGCCCATCAGTCGGTTGTTGTTGGTGAGGTGGTGGTCGATCCGCTGGGTCGTGTCTCGCCTCATGACGTAGTCGTAGGGAAACGGCTCGACAAAGGAATAGTTGTTCGACAGGTCGTTGGGGCCTCCCCGGTTGGGGGCGAGGAGGTACTTGTCCAGCACCTTCGCCGGAACAGCGTTGAACCGGTCGCGCGGGATCACGTTGCCGGGGAACGGGCTGCCCGTCAGCGGGTCCCGGACGGCCACCGGCCTGCTCAGCCTCAGCAACTGCGAGAAGTCGCCTTGCCGCATCTGGTTGGTGGGCACGGTTCGCAAGTAAAACTGCCCGCCCGGCTCGTTCAACTGGTTCCAGGAAGCATAGAAGAAAGTCTTGTCCTTCTTGATCGGGCCGGAAACGCCGATGGTGAAGGTGTGAATCAGAGTCCTGAATTTCTCGCTGCCTTCGAAGAACTCCCGTGTGCCCAGCGCCGAGTTCTGGTGGAAATAGGCCAGCCGCCCGTGGAGTTCGTTGGAGCCGGACTTGGTCACCAGGTTCATGTAGCCGACGCGGGCGAACTCCGCCGAGTTGTTCACCGGAGCGACCTGCACCTCCTGCGTATCCAGGATGTCGTTGAGCTGGTTGACGGCGCGGTCGTTGGTATGGCCGTCCTGGCCCATCTGCACTTGGTCAGCCGGCTGGCCGGCAACTTGCGTTCCCCATACCCCGCCCGCCTGCTGCACCAGCGGCAGGGTGGTGATGTACAGGCTGTGGTCCAGAACCGCCTCCCCGGCCACCCAGGGGTTGTCGAAGTGCTTTCCGACGTTCACGAAGCTCTGGAGCTTGGAGCTGTCGGTACTGATGACGGCAGCGCCGGCGGTGACGGTGACCTCGGTGCCGACGGCCCCCAGTTGGAGCGCGGGGTCGATTCTCCGGACCTGGCTGCCTTCGAGCAGAATGTTGTCGGCCACAAACATCTTGAAGCCGGACGCGTTCGCCGACAGACGGTACCTGCCCCGGGGCAAGTCGGGGATCTCAAAGTTGCCATTCTGGTCGGTCTTCACCTCGCGCCGCGCGCCCGTATCCAGGCTGGCCACGGTGATGTCGGCGTTGACGACCACGGCGCCGGTTGGGTCGGTGGCCGTGCCGCGGATGGTGGACAGTGTGATCTGGGCCAGCAGCGTGCCGCAGACCAGAAACAAACTCAACAACGAAAGGAAGCGTGAACGGATCATGCGAGCCATTCTCCTTTATTTGCTTCTGGCGGAATCGACGGCCTGGGAGGCGCGCTTGCGGTAGTCGTCCAGCGGGGTCAAGCCGTACTCCGCAATCAGATCTTCGACGGTAAGCTGGGGATCGACGGAGGCGAGCGTAAACCAGTCGTCTTCGTGGAACCAGACCACCTCCACCCGGGAGCCGTACTTCTTCTGAATCTGGCGCGCCTTGGCGGTGTGGTAGTCGATCTCGAAGAGCCGCTTGCCCAGCGGCAGCGCGGCGCCGGCCCATTCCTGGAACTGCCCGGTGGCGGCCAGCACCGCACCGGTGATGTCGTATATGCGGGAGACGCGCGAGCGGGCCGAACTGACTACGTGGAGCTGGTTGGCCAGCGCCAGGGCTCCGACCTGCATCGCGGCGGGGTAGGCAGCCGGGAAGAAGACGATTTGCGCGCCCTTCTGCTTGAGCCGCTTCCAGTCCTCCCACCAGTTCACGTCAAAGCAGATCTGGATGCCGATGGCGCCGAAGTCGGTCTGGAAGACCTGCGGATCGGGCGCGCCGGGATGGATGCCGTCCCGGATCTCTCCTTCGGTGGGATGGATCTTGTGGTACTGGCCCACGACCTGTCCCTGCCGGTCCAGTAGAACCGCCGAGTTGTAGAGCTTCCCGCCGGCGCGCGTCTTCAAGCCGAACACCAGGTAGCTCGAGTGGCGGCGCGACCATGCGGCCAGCCGTTCAGTGACGGGGCCCGGCACGGTCTCGACCACCGTGGGCAGGAAGACCTCCGGCAGGCAGGCGATGTCGGGACGGAAGGAGGCCGCTTGTTCCAGGCGCTCCAGCGTCCTGTCCAGCAGCTCGCTGCCGGACCGTTCCAGGCCGGCCTGGCCGACCGTAACCACCCGCACCACGCGATTGCGCGTACGGGCCGAGGCGCGCAGGGGCGTCTCCTGGCCGGGCAAGGCCGGCAGGGCCAATGACAACGCGGCAAGAGCAACGCTGAAGCGGCCCATGGCTTAGAACGAGACCTTCAGCGAGAGCTGGATGATCCGCGGCGTTCGCGTCGAGCTGTAGGCGCCGAAATTCGGATCCACCTGGCTGCCGCGGGCGTCAAAGCGCGCCCCGGTGTAAAGGCCTGAGAACTGGGTGTGGTTCCAGGCGTTGAACATCTCGGTGCGGAATTGAAGGAACCTTTCCTCGCCGCCGAGCGGGATGCGCTTGCTGACCGCGAAGTCCCAGTTGTTGACGCCGGGGCCGCGCAGGATGCCGACGCCGGCGTTGCCGAAGCTGCGCTGCGCGGTGCGGGCGAAGGCCTCGGTGTTGAAGTTCCGGAAAAAGCTGCGCTCGCTCTTGGGGAGCCGGGGATCGGCAACCACCGTGATCCTGGCTCCTTCCCGGCTATCCGAGCCGGTGATGTCCTGGCCCTCCACGGTCGAGAAGCCGGGCGTGAACACGGCGCCGCTCACAAACGAAGTGATGCCGGTGAGCTGCCAGTCATCCAGAACCCAGCGCGCCGGGGCCCAGCCCAGCCGGCTCCCGAGGTTGGGCAGGCTGCACATGTAGTTGGCCACGAAAACGTGCGGGCGGTCGAAAGCCAGCGGGCCGTAATTGCGCTGCCGGGGAGGGAAATAGGGACTGATATTGTCGTAGTCGTCGCCGGCCACCCCCAGGGTCTTGCTGAAGGTGTAAGCCAGGCCGAATTGCAGCCGCTGGCTGAGCCGGCGGTTGGCCGCGATTTGCAGCGAGTTGTAATTGGCGCTGCTGGCGAACTCGAAGACGCGGATGCTGTCGTAGCCCTGATAGGGCCGGAAGAAATTGTCCGGCAGCGGGCTGCCCGGGCGGGTGGGGTCGCCGTTCTTGGGATCGAAGCGCGAGTACATCGGAATGGGGTTGA
>JBBTDS010000544.1:0-2680 GCA_038060875.1 Acidobacteriota bacterium
GAGTCCTGGCTCCTCGGCCGCCGGAGTCCAATTTGGCTTCGTTCGTTCAAATTTTATTTTTTCATGGCCACCGACCAACAAATTGAGGCCAATCGCCGCAGCACCCGCCCCAGAACCCCCGCCAGGAAAGCCGTCGCCAGGCTAAACGAACCCGATCCCCGACTCCAACGAACCCAAATCGCCGCCCCACGGTTCAACCAGGATACACTCGAGCCCATTTTCATGCGCCTTGGGTGGGGCACTGGCCCATGGCGGTGACTGTCACCGAAATTCCTCCGAGCTGATCGGCTCGATGCGGCCGGCGGCCAGCAGGAGGGCCGCCGCCAGCACATACGCCAGCCCCGCCCAGAGGAAGACCGGCTGGTAGCCGTACGAATCCACCACCGGCCCGATGACAAGTTGCGCCAGCGCGCCCATCCCGGTGCCGGCGGCGCCGGTGATCCCGTAGAGCACCGCGACATGCTTCGGCGGGGTGATCTCGGTGATTGCGGTATGGATGTTCGACGACCAGGACTGGTGCGCGAACAGCGCCAGGCTGACCAGCGCAACGGCGAGCGCGGGGCCCGGCACGAAGCAGGCCGCGGCCCCGGTGGTAGACAGCAGCGCGGAGACCAGCAGCACGCTCTTGCGGCTGCGGTCGAGCGGGAGGCCGCGGCGAATCAGCGCGCTCGAGGCCCAGGCGCCGGCCAGCGCGCCCACGCCGGCGCCGAAGTAGGGGATCCAGAGAAACTGCCCGACTGCCTGCAGGCTGAGCCCGCGGACTTCCTGGAAGTAGCCGGGCATCCAGAAAAGGTAGAAATACCAGGCGGCGTCGGAGTTGGCGCGAGCGGCCAGCATGCACCAGTACTTGCGCGAGCTCAGCACGGCGCCGAGCGGGACGTCGTCGTGCCGGGGATCGCCGGCCGCCGCATGCGGCCTGGCGGCGGGGGCGGAGCGGTGCAGCGCCAGCCACGGCGGCACCAGGAGGAAGCCCAATGCGCCGGTGACCAGAA
Organism: Acidobacteriota bacterium; assembly: GCA_038060875.1. Lineage (GTDB taxonomy): Bacteria > Acidobacteriota > Terriglobia > Bryobacterales > Bryobacteraceae > JBBTDS01. The sequence goes on from JBBTDS010000544.1 coordinate 993, forward strand.
ACGCCGCGCGCCAGCCGTAGCGCACGGTGATCCAGGCCACCACCGGAGGCGTGAGCAGCGTACCCACGCTCAGCGCGGAGAGCAGCAGGCCGACCGCCTTGGCGCGGTGCTCGGGCGGGAACCACTCGGCGGCGCCGCGCATGGCGGCCGGGTAGTATCCGCCCTCGCCGATGCCGAGCAGCGCGCGCGCCAGCGCCAGGCTGCGCAGCCCCGCCACCATCGTGTGGGCCATGCTGGCCAGCGACCAGAACACGATGCTGATGACAAACGACCACCGGTAGCCCAGCCGGTCGGCCAGCCGTCCGCCGAGAATGTAGAACACCATGTACGTCACGAGGAAGGCGTTGACCGCCAGGGCGTAGTCGGTATTGGTGAGCGAGAGGTCGCGGCGAATCTGGGGCATCAGCACGCCCAGCACGGCGCGGTCCACGTAGTTGACCACCGAGCCGGCGAACAGCAGGGCGATGACGAACCAGGCGAAGCGCTCTGGTTTATGAGTCGCGGGCAAGCGTATATACTACACGTAGCCGTGACTGATCGCGAACGCATCCTGGCCGCCATTCGCGGCGAGAGGCCCGACCGCCTGCCGTGGATCCCGCGCCTGGATTTCTGGCACCGCGCGCGGCGGCGTCAGGGAACGCTGCCGGCCGAACTGCGCGGCCTGACGCTGCCTGAGATCACCGACCGGTTGGGCGTCGGCTGCTATTCGGTGATCCCCGACTTCACCGACTGCCCCGACGAGAGCGACATGATCGATCGCGCGCTGGGCATCTACCGCCTGGCGGTCCTGCCGTATCGGGTTACGCTGGAGGGCGTGGAGCGCCATGTGAGCCGGCGCGGCCGGGAAACGGTGGTCGAGTACCGCACGCCGCTGGGCACGCTCCGCACGGCCACTGTCTTCACCGAGGAGATGCTCGACGGCGGCGCCTCGATGTCCTGGGTCACCGAGCACGCCATCCGCGAGCCGCGCGATTTCGAAGCGGCCGGCTACATCTTCGCGCACCTCAGAGTGGAGCCGCAGACCGAGGGCTACCTGGCGCGCTGCCGGGAGGTCGGTGACCGCGGCCTGGTGATCGGCTATCTGCTCGGCACCGCCTGCCCGATCCACCACATCATGAAGGAACTGCTGCCGCTGGAGCAGTTCTTCTACGCGCTCAACGATTACCCGGAGAAGGTCGAGCGGCTGGCCGCCGAGATGGAGCCGTTCTACGAGCGCATGACGGAGATGGGGGCCGAGTCGCCGGCCGAGGTGATCCTGCTCGGGGCGAACTACGACGACTCGATCACCTTCCCGCGGTTCTTCGAGAAGCACATTCTGCCGCCGCTCGCGGACTACGCCGAACGGCTGCACCGGCGCGGCAAGTATCTCATGACCCATACCGACGGCGAGAACAGGCGGCTGCTGCCTCTGTACCTGCGCGCGGGCTTCGACGTGGCCGATTCGGTCTGCCCCCATCCGATGACCCGCTCTACGCTGGAGGAGATCCGCGCCGCCTTCGCCGGCCGCATCACGATCTGGGGCGGGATCCCCTCGATCCTGCTCTGCCCCGAGAGCGCCGGGGAGGAAGATTTCCGCCGCGCGATCGATGACCTGCTGGCCCGCTACGGCCACGAGAGCCGTTTTGTGCTCGGCGTGGCCGACATGGTGACCGCCGACGCCGACTGGGCGCGGCTCCAGTACATCACGG
>JBBTDS010000545.1:0-1269 GCA_038060875.1 Acidobacteriota bacterium
CGGGCTTTCCCTGTCACACCACCGGGCATACGGGTCCGTACCACGGCGGTTCGGCTGGTTAAGCGGTTCACTATCCGGCCAATAGAGCAAGACCTAATGAGTTAAAGTGAGCACTTGGAAAAGCATAGCTCAAAGCCGGGCTGCGGCTGATTCGCCACGGGCCGTGAACACTACCTGCGGTTTGGGCCGCCAGGTCTCTGCCGACGCCCAGTCTCCTCAACTCCGCAAACCGCTTCTTGCCACGCTTCCAACGCCGCCAGTATACGCATCGCAAACGACGGCGTATCCAACAGTCAAGCACCTGGAGTACCGATGGGCTCTGGCAGTAGCCAAAATAGCCCCGCCAGCCAATCACGTAGCGATTGAGATTCTCAATCATCTGCTCGATTGTGACACCTCGTCGATAGCAGGTCAGTTTCCGGACTCGTTTCTTGAATCGGGACAGACTGCTCGGAGCAATACTCCGTTTGGTCTGCTTGCCGACAGTTATACGAAAGCCCAGGAACTTACACCGCCAGGGTCTGTCCACTTTGCTCTTGGACGGATTGACCTTGAGCTTGAGCGTGCGGGTAATGAACTGGCTAATGTTCTCCATTACTCGTTGGCCGGCCCGTTCGCTGCGGACATAGATGTTACAGTCGTCCGCGTAACGGATGAACCGATGGCCTCTACGCTCCAGCTCTCGGTCAAGCTCATCCAGAACAACGTTCGACAACAAGGGCGATAGCGGGCCGCCTTGGGGCGCCCCTTCCCTCGTCGCACTGACCAGTCCATTCTCCATCACACCGGCATTCAGGAATGCCCGTATGACTTTTAACAGCCGTTTGTCGCGTACCCGTTGAGCCAGATTACCCATCAACTTGTCGTGGTTGACTCGGTCGAAGAACTTCTCCAGGTCAATGTCCACAACCCAGCGATAGCCTTGTTCAACATACTGCTGACTACGGCTTATCGCCTGATGAGCGCTGCGACCGGGACGAAACCCATAGCTGTGCTCAGAGAACGTCTTGTCCCAATACGTTTGCAACACCTGCATCATCGCCTGTTGAATAAAGCGGTCTAAAACAGTGGGAATACCCAGCTTGCGTATCCCGCCATTAGACTTGGGTATCTCCACACGCTTGACAGGCTTCGGGCTATAAGTGCCCGCAAGTAATTGCTCGCGGATTTGGGGCCAGTGTTTCTTCAGGTAGCCCGGTAGCTTGTTGACGGTCATCCCGTCGATACCGGGGCTGCCCTTGTTCTGCCTGACTCGCTGCAAGGCCTTCC
>JBBTDS010000546.1:0-4743 GCA_038060875.1 Acidobacteriota bacterium
CCGTTGTATCCTGGCCTACATCGGCTATGCACACGCACATTCGCATCCGTCTGTTTGCCGCCCTCGCGTTCGCCGCCGCCGCGGCCGGCGCCTCGTTCACCCTTGAACAGGTGCTGTCGGCGCCGTTCCCCTCTTCGCCGGTGGCCGCGCCCGCGGGCGGGAAAGTCGCCTGGGTTCTCAACGCGCGCGGCGTCCGCAACATCTGGGTCGCCGAAACGCCCGATTACCGGGGCCGGCGCGTCACCGAATACGCCGAGGACGACGGGCAGGAAATCGGCCGGTTGGAGTGGACGCCGGACGGCCGCGCCATCGTCTACGTCCGCGGCGGGGACGCGGGCAGAGGGCGCGAAGTGCCCAACCCGCTGAGCAGCCCGCAGGGGGCCGAGCAGGCCATCTGGATCGTCGCTCCCGGCGAGAAACCGAAGCGGCTGGCCGAGGGCCACTCGCCGGCCATCTCGCCGAAGGGCGAGCGCATGGTGTACCTGACGCGGAACCAGGTCTGGTCGGTCGCGCTCGCTGGCGCGGAGAAACCGGCGCCGTTGATTCAGGCGCGCGGCAACTGCGAATCGCTCCGCTGGTCGCCCGACGGGTCCAAGCTCGCGTTCGTCAACTCCCGGGGGACGCACAGCTTCATCGGGGTGTACGACCTGGCTTCGAAGTCGCTGCGGTACCTGGATCCGGGCGTGGACAGGGACGGCAGCCCGGTCTGGTCTCCCGACGGCGCGCGGATCGCCTTCGTGCGCATCCCGGCCGCGCGCGAGATCTTCGCGTTCGCCCCGCGGCGGTCGGCGCAGCCGTGGTCGATCCGGGTGGCCAGTGTCGCCGACGGGCGCGGGCGCGAGATCTGGCGAGCGCAAGAAGGGCGCGGCAGCGCATTCCGTCCGGTAGTGGCCGACAATCAGTTGCTGTGGGGCGCCGGCGACCGCCTGGCGTTTCCCTGGGAGCGCGAAGGCTGGACGCAGCTCTACTCGGTTTCCGTCGAGGGCGGAGCGGCCACCGCGCTGACCGCGGGTGAGTTCGAAGTCGAAGACGTGCTCCTGGCCCCGGACCGGCGCCATCTCCTGCTTTCCTCCAACCAGGACGACATTGACCGCCGGCACATCTGGCGCGCTCCCCTCACCGGGGGCAAGCCCGTCCCGGTGACGAAAGGCAGCGGCATCGAGTGGGCGCCGGTGATGACCGCGGACGGCCAGGCGCTTGCGTTTCTCTGTTCCGATGCGCGCCGCCCGCCGCGCGCGGCCATCCAGGTGGGCGCGTCAGCGCCTCGGGATCTGGCGCCGGAAACCATCCCGGCGGAGTTTCCCGAGGGCGCGCTGGTTGCACCCGAGCCGGTTGTGATTTCCGCCGCCGATGGCATGCGCATTCACTGCCAGTTATTCCTGCCGCCGGGTGCGCGGCCCGGCGCGCGGCGCCCGGCCGTGCTCTTCTTTCACGGCGGCTCGCGCCGTCAGATGCTGCTCGGCTGGCACTACAGGTATTACTACCGGAACGCCTATGCGATGAACCAGTTCCTGGCCAGCAGGGGCTACGTCGTGCTTGCGGTGAACTACCGCAGCGGGATCGGCTACGGGCTGGAGTTTCGCGAGGCAATCAACTACGGTGCGCGCGGCGCCAGCGAGTTCAACGATGTGCTGGGCGCGGGCCTGTATCTGCGCAGCCGGCCGGATGTGGATCCGGCGCGGATCGGGCTGTGGGGCGGCTCCTACGGCGGGTATCTCACCGCTCTCGGCCTGGCGCGCGCCTCCGACCTGTTCGCCGCCGGCGTCGATTTGCACGGCGTGCACGATTGGAACGTGGTGATCCGCAACTTCGCGCCTTCCTACGACCCCGAGGCACAGCGCGACGCGGCCCGCGTGGCCTTCGAGTCCTCGCCGATGGCGCACATCAAGACGTGGCGCTCGCCGGTACTGCTGGTCCACGGCGACGACGACCGCAACGTGCCGTTCAGCGAGACGGTCGCGCTGGCCGAGGCTCTGCGCAGGCAAGGCGTCGAGTTCGAGCAGCTCATCTTCCCCGATGAGGTGCACGATTTCCTCACGCACCGGCACTGGCTGGAGGCGCTCGGCGCCGCCTTCGATTTCCTTGAGCGGCGGCTGGCGCGCGGTGGCCAGGCCGGTCGATGAGGCACCGGGTCTCTGGTAGACTGGGGCTTTATGGACGTGGAGCGGACGCTGGAATTCCTGCTGGAACAGCAGGCGAAGTTCTGGACCGGCCTGGACGAGTTGCGGACCGGCCTGGGCGAGCTGCGGAGGGCCGTGGACGAGCTGCGGCGCGGGCAGGACCAGCTTCAATCCACCGTTGCCCAGGTCCTTTCCATTCTGGTGACGCTCGCCGAGGCGCAGCGCCGAACTGATGAGCGGCTGGAGCGGCTCGCCGAGGCGCAGCAACACACTGAGGACCGCCTGAACGCTTTGATAGCGATAGTGAACGGGCTGGTCCGGCGGCAGTTGGGGGAGAAGCCGGAGTAGCTCAGCGCCTCAGCTCCGCGTAAGAGCGAAGGCCGGCCCACAGCCCGGCGGTGAGAAACGCGGCCGCCGCGGCCCAAAGCGCGTAGCCGTTGATCGCCAGCGCCACGCCGCCGATCATCGCGAACACGCCGGCCCAGCCGACGAAATCCAGCACTTCCGGCAGGAACGACGGCCGCGAGATGCGGGCGAGCACGGCGCGCCGGAACGCCGGCGTTACTTGCTTGTGGCCCAACTCGGCCGCCAGCGCGGCATCGACCCTCTCCAGCGCCTCCAGGAAGGCGCGGCAGCCGGCGCAACGGTCGAGGTGGGCATCGACCGCATCGCGTTCCTCCGCGTTTAGCCCGGCCTGGTCGAGCAGCCGGTTCTCGTATTCCGCGCAGGGCATCAGCGCCTCCCTTCCACCATCTTACTTCTCAGTACACGTCAATGACCGCTTGCTGTGTCCAATGGCGCGCGGCCGGTGCGCGCAGCGAGCTGCCGCGGCGGGTAGCCGCTCGCCAGGAGCTGCTGGGCGAGCTGCTTTCGCGCCCGGTGGATGTGCGACTTCACCGTCCCCATCGGCAAGTCAAGCAACCGGGCCACTTCCTCGTAAGACTTCTCCTCCATATAGAACAGCGTCAGCACCTGGCGGTACTTCTCCGGCAGCCGCGCCAGCTCGGCAAACACCTCGCCGCGGTTCTCTTCGCGGTGCGCCGCGGCTGCTTGTGCGGCCGGATCGTCCAGCGAGACCTCCTCTCTCGATGCGCCTCTCCGGATGGCCGTCAGGCAGGTGTTCCGCGCGATGGCGTAAATCCACGTTGACAGCGACGCCTCTCCCCGGTAACCCGACAGCGCCTTCCAGATGCGTACGAAGACGTCCTGGGCCGTTTCCTCGGCCAGCGCCTCGTTGCCGAGCATGCCGCAGGCGAGGCGGAAGACCTTGTTCTGGTAGGCGGACAACAACAGCTCAAACGCCTCGCGGTGGCGCTTCCCGGCCAGCAGCGCGCGAATCTCCTCATCCATCGGCTCGGGCGCCAGGCGCCATCCTTACCTTTAGACCACACCAACGCGGCGCAATGTTGCAGCGCCGGCCCGCAACATTCCGTCTCCGGCGAAGGTCTCAAGTGGTGAAGGAACATTTGCCATGAAATCAGAAGGCCTCGCCTTGGTGTTCGTGATTATGGTCGGCGCCGCGCTGATCGGCTATGCGCTCCACCTGCGCTACAAGCGGCGGGAGTTGCATCACAAGGAGCGGCTGGCCGCGCTGGAGAAAGGCTTCGCGGCGCCGGCCATGCTGGAATCTGCCGAGCCGCCAGTGACGCCCTGGAGCTCGCGTCTCTACTTGCTGCGGGGGCTCATCTGGCTGTTCTCGGGCGCGGGCCTGGCCGCATTCCTGTTAGGCGTGGGGCTGGCGACGAGCGGTCCGGAGCGCCTGGAAGAACGTCTCTGGCGGGCCCATCGGGCGAAGGAACTCGGCGCGACCGAAGAGCAGTTGAAGGAGGTGGTTGCACCCAGGGTGCCGGTCCCAAGAAAAGGCATCCCGGTGGCCCTCGCCCTGTTCGGTCTCGTGCCGATGGGCGTGGGCGCCGCCTACCTGATCGTCTACAGCACGGAGCGGCGGCGGACAGGCGAGGCTGCGGGTCCCCTCTCGCCGGCCGGTGATTCATGACTCGGCTATTTACGCTCACGCTGGTCATTTCGGGACTCGCCTTGTCCGAAGGCCCCGCCGAAAAACAGCTCGCGGCGTATCTGGAAAGCCACGGCAAGTCACCCGAGGACTACGTGGCGGGCAAGTTTTCGACGCACCAGGTCGTCTTTCTCGGCGAGTATCATCGCATCCGCCACGACGTCGAACTTGCGCAGCGGTTGATTCCACGTCTCTATCGGGCCGGTGTGAAAAACCTTGGGCTGGAGTTTGGGGCGGAGGAGCTGCAGGCGGAAGCCGACTCCCTGGTCGCGGCCGAAGCGTATGATCCCGCGCTCGCGCGATCCATCATGTTTCGCTGGTCGCCGATCTGGGGCTACCACGAGTACATCGAGCTGTACCGTCATGCCTGGCAATTCAACCGCTCGCTGCCGAAGGGGGCGCCGAAGTTCCGGATTGTTCACTTGGGCTACCGCGCCGACTTCTCTCAGTTATCAGGCGAGCGCACGCCCGAAGTCATGCGGAAGGTTTTCCATCGGGGCGACCCGGACGGGTTTATGGCCGAGGTGATCCGGCGTGAGTTTCTGGAAAAGCGCGAAAAGGCTCTCGTGTACTGCGGGCGCCACCATGCGTTCACCCGCTTTGCACAGC
>JBBTDS010000547.1:0-4565 GCA_038060875.1 Acidobacteriota bacterium
TTGCTCGAATTTCCGCCCGCATTACGTCCAGGTCGAGCCGGTCTACCTGCTGGGGCGCTGGCGAGAGGCCCCATCGGCCGAAACCGAGGAGTTCATCGCCGCCTACCGCCAGGCCCAGGACCGCGCGCAAAAACACGGCCGGGAAATTTCGTTCTCCGCGGCCCGGCTGGGCACGCTGTCGAACCACTTCTGCGCCGTTTCGCAGGACGGCTTCTGCCTGTCGCCGGACGGCAACGTCACCGCCTGCTACGAGGTCTGCTCGGAGAGCCACCGCTGGGCCGGGCTGTTCTTCTATGCCCGGCCAGGCAACGGGGAGGGCGGCTACGCGTGGGACCTCAAGGTCTTGGAAGGGCTGCGTTCGCAGGACGTCCACAACCGCGAATACTGCCGGGACTGCTTCGCCAAGTGGACTTGCGGAGGCGACTGCTACCACAAGGCGCTGGCCCTCCACGGTGAGGGCGAATTCGCCGGCGCGGGTCGCTGCCACATCATCCGCGAGCTGACCAAGGATCAGATCCTCGCCCGCATCGCCGCCTCGGGAGGGCTGTTCTGGCATGACCCGGTCTGAACAGCCAGCTCCGGTCTACGCCCTGCCGGTGCTCGACCGGTGGCTCGTGCACGCGCCGCTCCATGGCGCGACCGCGCTGGTCAACAGCGCGGCCCTGGCCAGGCTGCGCGACCGGGACAACGGCGCACCCGCGGGCCGCGTCGCCGAGCTCGACGACCTGCTCGCCCGCGAACCGCAGAGCGAGCCGCGCCCCCACCAGGGGCCGCTCCGGCCGCAGTTCCTGGGCCTCATCCCCACGCGGGCGTGCAACCTCCGCTGCCTCTACTGCGGCTTCGGCGCCGCCCAGGCCCCATGCGACCAGATGGACCCGCGCATCGCGGTGGCCGCGGTGGACTGGATGGCCGATGAGGTCCAGCGCGAGGGCGGGCAGACGCTCGATGTTCATTTCTTCGGGGGCGAGCCCATGGCTGCCCCGGATGTCGTCGAGGTGGCCGCCCACCGCACCCGCGCGGCCGCCGCCGAGCGCGGTCTCACTCCGCGCCTGGAAGCGGCCACCAACGGCGTCTACAGTGAAGACCGCGCCCGCTTCCTCGGCGACTACTTCGACTGGGTCGTGCTCTCCTTCGACGGCCCGCCCGACATTCACGACCGCCACCGCCCGGCCGCCGGCGGCCGCGGCAGCTTTGAGGCGGTCGCGCGCACGGCCCGCATCCTGAGCCGCTCGCCAGCCGACTTCAGCCTCCGCATTTGCGTTTCACAGCACAATGTCAGCCGGCTGGCGGAAACGGCGCGCTGGTTCTGCGACGACTTCCAGCCGGCCACCATCGACATCGAGACCCTGCAACCGACGCCCGAGTCCGAGCAGGCCGGCTTGCTCCCGCCAGATCCCTATGCGTTCGCAGCCAATTACTGGCGCGCGGCGCGCGAGGCGGAGCGCTACGGCGTGAGAGCCACCTACTCGGCCGCGCTCACCGAAGCTCCCAGGGCGACCTTCTGCCCGGTCGGCAACGACGCGCTGATCGTTTCCCCGGATGGCCGCCTCAGCGCCTGCTATCTTCCCGAAGGCGAGTGGCAGGCGCGCGGGCTCGACCTCAATCTCGGCCGGTTCGACGACGGCGCGATCCGCCTCGAGGCGGACTGCATCGAGAGAGCGCGCAGCCTGCCCGCCGCTCAGCCACGCTGTCAACAGTGCTTCTGCCGCTGGTCCTGCGCTGGCGGCTGCGTGGTCAATCATTCCTATCCCGGTTGTCCGGAGACCTACGACGGCTTCTGCATCCAGACGCGCATTCTGACCGCTTGCTCGCTGCTCGGCGCCTCGCTCGCCGATGACCTGCTCGGAGACCGTGCCGCCATGGAGGCGCTGGCCTTCGAGCGCTCCGATCTCGTGGAGACGGCCCATGGGTAGCGGGATCAAGTATCGCTGCCCGCCGCAGGTCGCCTGGACCGTCGAATCCGATGGCATTCTGCTCTTGAACGCGGCCACCGCGAGCTCGCGCCGCTTGCGCTATCCCGAGGCGGCCGTCTGGGACTGGATCAGCCGCGGCGAATCCTGCGACCGCATAATGCGTAAGACGGCGGCGGTGGCCAAAATGGAAACCGAAACCGCCCGGCGGCTGGTGCTCGAAGCGGTCCGCTCGTGGGTCGAGGCCGGCTTCCTCGTGGTGGAGAACGGCGATGGCTAACATCTCGATCACCACCGTGTGTCATCGCGATTGCGGCTACTGCTTCGCCCGCGACGCCTGGAACGGCGCCGTGCGGCACATGACGATCGAAGACTACCAGCGGGCGCTCGATTTCCTGGCGCGTTCCGGCATCGACCAGGCGCGCTTGCTCGGCGGCGAGCCGACGCTCAATCCGCACTTCCCCCGGATGGTGGACCTGGCGCTCGCGCGCGGCCTCCGCGTGCTGGTCTTCACCGGCGGGCTGATGCCGGAAGCGGCCCTCCAGCGGCTGGAGCAGGCGCCCGCCGATCGCGTGGCCGTGCTGGTCAACGTGAACGGGGACGAGCCAGGGCAGGCCCACGCGTTACAGCGTCTGGGCCGGCGCGCCGTTCTCGGCTTCAACATCCACACGCCGGCCTTCGAGCCGGACTTCCTGCTCGACCTGATCCGCCAGCACGGCCTGACGCCTTCGATTCGCTTCGGCCTGGCACATCCTTCCGTGGACGGCTCGAACCGTTTTCTCCATCCCCGTCATTACGCGGCCGCCGGCGAGCGCCTGGCCCGTTTCGCGGAGCGGGCGCGCGCCGCCGGCATCGGCCTCGAGCTGGACTGCGGATTCGTGCCGTGCATGTTCCCCCCCGAGGCGTGGGAGTGGATCGGCCCCGGCGCCGGTTGCGCTCCGATCCCTGATATACTGCCTGACCTGACCCTGGTCGCTTGTTATCCGCTGGCCGCTCTCGGCCGCGAGCCCCTGGAGAACGGCCGCGGCGCCGGTGATGTGCGCGGCCGATTCGACGCATTGTTTGCAGTGTACCGGCCCGCCGGAGTTTTTCGCGCCTGCTCGGGCTGCGCGCTGCGAGAGAGCGGCCGGTGTGAGGGTGGATGCCTGGCGGCGGCGATGCTGCGGCTCCGCCGCGGCCCGTTTGAGTTCTCGGTTGCAGAGGAGAGGTTGCATGAACAAAGAACAGAAGCCTCAAGATCGGCTCGGCAAGGTCAACCTGCCGGATTCCACCAGTGAAGAGCCGGAAGTTTACTTGCTCACCCGCGCCGAGTCGCGCTGGACCCTCAGCCGGCGCGACATGATGAGCGCGGCCGTGGCCGCCGCGGCCGCCACCGCCAAGACCGCCCAGGCGCAGACTTGCAGCAACGTGTTCGCGCACGCTGACCGTGTCCGCGGCCTGGCCTTCACACGGGACGGGCAGACCCTGATCTCGGCCAGTTCGGACAAGACGGTGAAATTCTGGAAGCTGCCCGAGGCCGCTCACTACAAGACGCTGACCAAGTCCGACTCGGTCCTGGGGCTGGCGGTTAGCCCGGACGGCAAGCTGCTGGCCGGAGGCAACAACGGCCGCAACGTCTTGTTATGGTCCCTTCCCGAAGGCACCGCCCTCCCCGAGCTGGCAGGGCACACCAACAGCGTGCTGGCGGTGGCCTTCAGCCCCGATGGGCGGATGCTGGCCACCACCGCCGGCGACAACCGGCTCAGGCTTTGGTCGATGCCGGAGGGCGCTCCCCTCAAGACCCTCGACACCAGCGCCTGGGCCTACGGCCTGGCCATCAGCCCGGACGGAGAACTGCTGGCAGCCGGCAACAACAGCGGGACGGTCTTCGTTTGGTCTCTGCCGGAGGGGCGGCTGCTGACCACCATCCGAGGGATCAAGGGCCTGCAGGCGGTGGCCTTCAGTCCCGACGGGCAACTGGTTTCCGCCGGCAACGACATCTGGATGTGGTCGGGGCCGGGCTGGGGCTCCCCCAGGATCCTCACCTTCCCTCCCGGCTGGATCGAAGCCCTCGCCATCACCCCCGACGGAGCCGTGCTCGCTTCCGGGGCTGGCGACAATACCGTGCGGCTCTGGTCGATGTTCGATGGAAAGCTGATCAACACGCTGACGGGACATACCGACGACGTCAACACGCTGGCCATAAGTCCGGATGGCCGGTTGCTGGCCTCGGGTTCCGATGACAAGACCATCCGCCTCTGGTCGCTGCCCGACGGAGCGCCGCTCAATAAGTGCTTGGTGGATCTGGCGGCCACACCGAGCACCGCAACCGGCATCCGCTACACCGTGGCCGGCGTCACCTACACGCTGCCCTGCGGCTCGCCGATCCCGGCCGGCGCCACCTGCGTCTGCAACTGCGTGCCGGGAACCGCCTGCTCCTGCGTCAGCTACTCTAGTGGCGGCGGTGGTGGCGGCGGCGGCTGCTCCTGCGTGCCGGTGGTGTATCGCTATCCCAATTAATACGGCTCGCAAAGTACGGTGACTGGCTTCGCTGTCCCAACCGGCACGCAAGCCACGCGACCGCCCCCAGCCAGCAGATTTTTCCGCATCCACTTCGTAGAATAGAGTCTGTCCCATTTCCCCGTTTTTTGACAACAGCGCGGTGCAGATGTCGTC
>JBBTDS010000548.1:0-4456 GCA_038060875.1 Acidobacteriota bacterium
CTAAGCTCAGCCAGCAGCCAGAGCAGGACTGCGACAACATCAGTGAGGGCGAGGGCAATCCCGGACTCGCGCCGGCCCTGGAGCCCCGCCCTACTCCTTCGCCGCTATCCCCAGCGCCCGCATCTTGCGGTAGAGGTGGCTGCGCTCCAGGCCCAGCATCTCGGCGGCCCGCGAGACGTTGCCGCCGGTCTCCTCCAGCTTCTTGAGGATGTAATCGCGCTCGGCCGCTTCGCGCACCTCGTGGAGGCTGGCAAAGCGATCGGCCGGGCGCTCGGCGGCCCGGCGGGCGAAATTCAGCGGGACGTGGCGAACGTCGATGCGCGCCTGCGGGTTCATGATCACGATGCGCTCCATCAGGTTCCTCAGCTCGCGCACGTTGCCGGGCCAGTGGTATTCCTCGATGGCGCTGTAAGCTTCCGGCGTCAGCTCCTTCGGCTTGCGGCCGTACGCGGTGGTGAACTCGCGCAGGAAATAGTCGGCCAGCAGCCGGATGTCCTGGCGGCGCTCGCGCAGCGGCGGCACGTGGAACGGGATGACGTTGAGGCGGTAGAAGAGATCCTCGCGGAAGTTGCCGCGCTCGATCTCCTCCTCCAGGTGCTTGTTGGTGGCCGCGATCACCCGCACGTCCACCTGGATGGACTCGGGGGCGCCGACCGGCTCGAAGCGCTGCTCGTCCAGCACCCGCAGCACCTTGGCCTGGGTCTTCAGGCTCATGTCGCCGACCTCGTCCAAAAACAGCGTCCCGCCGTCGGCCCGCTGGAACTTGCCGGTCTTGTCCTCGCTGGCCCCGGTGAAGCTGCCTTTGCGGTGGCCGAACAGCTCGCTCTCGATCAGCTCCTCGGGAATGGCGGCGCAGTTGACCTCGACGAACGGCTCGGCGGTCCGCGGGCTCATGGCATGGATGGCGCGGGCCACCAGCTCCTTGCCGGTGCCGCTCTCGCCGTAGATCAGCACGCGGCCGTTGGTGCCGGCCATCAGCCCAAGCTGCTGCCGCAGCGCCTTCATCGGCACGCTCTCGCCGACGATGCTGTGCTGCCCGCCGCTCTCGCGCAGCCGCTGGTTCTCCAGCTCCAGTCGCCGATGCTGGATCGCGTTCTTGACCACCACCGCCACCTTCTGGATGGTCAGCGGCTTCTCCAGGAAGTCGAAGGCGCCCAGCTTGGTGGCCTTGACCGCGGTCTCGATCGTTCCGTGGCCGGAGATCATCACCACCACCGGCCGGTCGGCGGCCGGCGTCTCCTGGATGCGGGCCAGGGTTTCCATGCCGTCGATGCCGGGCAGCCAGACGTCCAGCAGCACCACCGCGTAGCTCTGGCGATGCAGCTCCTCCAGCGCAGCCTCGCCGCTCTCGGCCGCCGCCGGCTGGTAGCCTTCGTCCTCCAGCACGCCGGCCAGCGACTGGCGGATGCCCGGCTCGTCATCGACCACCAGGATGCGGGCCCGCTTCACCCCCGCCCCTCCCCCGCCGTTTCCAGCGCCGGGATCTCGACGATGAACCGCGCCCCAGCCGGCACGTTGTCTTCCACCCGGATGGTGGCCTTGTGGTCGGTGAGGATCTGGTTGACGATGGCCAGCCCCAGCCCAGTGCCGCGCCCCTTGGTGGAAAAGTACGGCAGAAAGAGCTTCTCCTTCTCTTCCGGCGAGACGCCGCAGCCGGTGTCGGCGATGATCAGCTCCAGGGTGTCGGGCGAGGCCGCCTGGGTGGCGACGTATAGCCGCTTGAGCGGGGAGTCCTGCATGGCCTCGGCGGCGTTGTCCACCAGGTTGACGACGGCGCGCTTGAACAGCTCGCGGTCCAGGTTGGCCGGCGGCAGCCTGGGGGCGAGGTCGCAGTCGAGCTCGACGCCGTCCAGCCGGCCGGCGAAGACGGTGAGCGCGTCGGCGACGACTTCGTTGAGGTCGGCCGGCGCCGGCTGCGCGGTGGGGAAGCCGGCGAGTTGCGAGAACTGGTTCACCAGCGTCTTGACCGACTCCACCTCGCGGGCGATAGTGGCCGTGCACTCGCGCACGATGGCGGCGAATTCCGCCGGCACCGCCGTGCGGTCAAGCTGATAGGCCACCCGCTCGGCGCCCAGCGCGATCGGCGTAAGCGGGTTCTTGATCTCGTGGGCGATGCGGCGGACCACTTCCTGCCAGGCGGCCGCTTTCTGCGCCCGCAGCAGCTCGCTGGTGTCCTCCAGCACCAGCACGAAGCCGGAGCCGGCCTTCTCCTCCAGCGCGGCCGCGGTGGCCGCCAGGTGCAGCGTGCCGTGGCCGCTCTCGATCTCAAACTGGCGCGAGGCGACCCCGGTGCGGCGGGCGCGCTTCATCATGTAGCGCAGCTCGGCCGTGTCCTCGCGCGAGAACAGGTCCTCCAGCCGCGCGGCCCGGTCCACCTTTTCGGCGGGGAGAATCTGCCGCAGCGCCCGGTTCACCCGCTGGATGCGGCCGTCGGAGGAGACCGAGATCACCCCGCTGGGGATGCTCTCCAGGATCGCCTCGGTGAAGCGGCGCCGCCGCTCCAGTTCCTGGCTGTTGGCTTCCAGCGCCTGGGTCATCTCGTTGAAGCCGCGGACCAGCGTGGCCAGCTCGTCAACGGCCTGCGTCTGAACGCGGTGAGCCAGGTTGCCGCTGCGCACCTGGCCGGCGGCGTCCAGCAGCGCCGCGATGGGGTTGGAGATCTGGCGGGCCAGGAACAGCGCGATCCAGGTGGCCACAAACAGGATGAAGAGGGTGATCAGCGCCAGCAGCATCAGGTAGAGGCGGCGGGTTTCCTTCCTGCCGATGGCTAGCCGGTCGTACTCGGCGACGTACCGCTGGATCTCCCGCTGCTTTTCGACCACATCGATGCGCGGCCGGGCGGGCACCAGAACCAGCCCGACGGTGTGGCCCTCCAGCTCGATCGGTTGCCGCACCGTCTCCCGCCGGCTCGCCAGGCCCTTTAAGTCCGCTTCCGAGCCGCAGATATCGAACCACGGCGCGCCGTCGGAGCGCAGCACGGTGGCGGCGGGGATTTCGCGTTCCCGGCACAACCGCTCCAGTGGCGCCGCCGGCCGCAGGCCGCCGAGCAGCATCCGCTTGAGCTCGGGATGCGCGGCCAGCCACGCCGCCTGCACCTCGGCCCGTTCCCTGGCTTCGCGCGCCAGCACCGTCCCGATCTCCTGCAAGTCCAGCCGGATGCCCTCGGCCGGGCGGCTGAACCACTTGTCGAGGTTCCGGTTCAGCACCGACACGCTCCACAAGACCAGGAAGAACACCGGCAGGAAGCTGAGCGCCAGCGCGCCGATCACCAGCTTGGTCTTGATGCGCGAGCCCTCGCGGTTGCTGCGCCGCTCGACGTAGAGCCGGGCGCCGGTGCGGAACAGCATGAACCCCAGCGTGACCGTCAGCAGGAAAACCAGCGTCGAAACCGACCAGTAGAGCACCGTCTGGCCGGGGCTGGTGGGCGCGTATTCGCCGAAGGTGAACGAGCCCTGCCAGATGACCAGCGTGGCCGAGGCCACCAGCAGCACCAGCCCGGCAATGTAGAGAAACCGCTTCTTCATCGCGGCCTAAGCCTTTTCAAATTATACGGCTGCGGGGCCGGCTTCAGCCGGCCCACAACCTGTACCCCCGGCCCGGTGGAAACCACCGGGCCAGCATCTGGAGCCGCTCGCGCAGCCATCGCGCCGGCAGGTGCCGCGGCCCCTCCCGCACCGTCACGTCGTGCCAGAGGCAGTGAATGTACTCGGCCACCGTGCCGGCGAACGCGGTACGCGCGTAGGCTTCCAGGCGCCGCCGGCTGCTCGCCGCCGCCGGGCTGGACAACAGGCGACGCTTTTCGGCGAGCGCCTCTTCGTCGATTTCGCCGGCAACGCGGGCATCGATCTCGGCGCGCAGCAGCCGCAGCCAGGCTGCGCGCTCGGCGGCGCTGGTAGTCGCCCAAAGCGCCTGGCCCACGCACACCAGCAGCTCCAGCGCCAGGTCGTGCGCGTCGATCCCCTCGCTCGCCGCCGTGATCTCCAACGCCGCCTCGGTTTCCACCCACCGGGAGACAACGTCGGGGCCGTCCAGCCGCGCCGGGAGCAAGACGCTGCACGGTTTCAGCCGCGCGGCGATCGCGCCTGGAACCGCCCGCACCGCGGGCCGGATGAACTCGCGGATGACCTCCGCCGCCGCTTCCGGCCGGCCGGCGAGGCGCCACCCATGTGCCAGGCGCTGCCCCACAGAGTTATAATCGCGCACCTGGCAGCCTGAGATGGACCGCTGGTTTACGCCATGGTGATCCAGGTCGGCCCTTGGCCTTGCCCGCTCACCCTGGTCGAGCACTATTTTCACGTCAGGGCCGGCCGCGCGCCGTACGAGGAGAGCTTCATCGTTCATTACCTGGAAGCGCTGGTGTATCCCGACGTCCCGCAGAACCTGCTGGTGGGCGCGGCCTGCGCCGTGTGCCTGTTGAACCTCGGAATCTACCTCCGCCGCTGGCGGCGGAGAAGTC
>JBBTDS010000549.1:0-10534 GCA_038060875.1 Acidobacteriota bacterium
ATCCACACCCAGGTAGTTGTTCAGCGGCTCGTCGCGCGGACTGAACGGATCGTTGTTGGGGATCGGAAGGATCCTGGAGTAGAACGGGTAGGCCGGATTCGCCACCCGCGAGGCGGGCAGGATATTGCCCGGGATCGGATCGCGGATGTAGTTACCCGGGCGCGCCGGATCCCGCCGGACGCTGAGCGGGTCATGGATCTGGTAGCGGACTGCGTCCACGTTCAGAAGCTGGGAGAAGTCCCCCTGGCGGTTGGCCATCGTCGGGAAGGTGTGATTGAAGTTAATCGGGTTGGGCGGGAAGATGCGGCGGAAGCCCACAAAGCTGAAGAAGAAAAACAGGCGGTCCCGGCCGTTGAACACGCCGGGGATGATCACCGGTCCGCCGATCCGGGCGCTGTAGTGGTTCCTGAGCCCGGAGCCCTGCTTGGGCGTTCTGCGCAGCTCATCCGCAAGGGCCTTGTCGCCGGCCGCTTCGGCCTCCGCGATGCGGCGGTAGTAGAGCTGCCGCGCGAAGAACGGCGTGGCGTTCCAGCGCGATTGGTCGTGGATGTTGCTGGCCCCGCCGTGGAACTGGTTGGTGCCGGACCTCGACATCATGGCCACGACTATGCCGCTGGTATGGCCGATCGAGGAGTCGAACCCGCCGGTTTCGATTTTGATCTCGGAGATTTCGTCGGAATGGGCCACGTAACCGACGGTGCGGCCCCCCGAGCCGGTGTTGGAGCCTCCATCGATGGTCCATTCGTTGCCCCCGACGGCGCCCGCGATGTTGTACTCGGACGTCGAGCCCTGGTCGCCGGGCCCGATCACCCTCACGTCCCCGGTCCTGCTTTGCACCCCGGGCGCCATCCGCGCAAACAAAGTGATGTTGGAGGCTGAGAGGGGGAGGCTGGCCTGGGTGTGGGTATCGACGGTGCGGCCGGAGGAAGCCGAGGCGGTATCGAGCAGCGGCGCCTCCGCCACCACGGTGATCGACTCGCTCACCGAACCCAGCTCAAGATTCATGTCGATCTCGATCCGCGACGCGACGGGCAGGACAATGCCCTTGCGGATCGACGTGCGGAACCCGACCGCTTCCACCGCAACCTGATAGTTGCCGGGCAGCAGCAGGTTGGCCTCGTAGTACCCGGTTTCGTTGGTCACCAGAGGCATCGCCGTGTTGGTGTCCGCATTGGTCACCGTGACTTTAGCGCCGGCCGTGGGCGACCCTTGCGGATCGAGGACGCGGCCAAAAATCATGCTGCGTGTTTCCTGCGCGCCGGCCGGAAGGGAAAGCGCGACGAGCAGAGGAAAAGCGTACCGTCGGGTGCACATGGTGTTCCTCATCCCGAGTCTACATCATCGGAAACGTAGACGCGTCAATCCGCAAGTAAAGACGCTACCCGCTTCAGGAGTTAAGGTACTCCTCGATCAGCCGGATATTCGAGGGCGGAGTCTCCAGCGGCAGACAACCCGTACCCATCAGGCAGTTCGGACGGGCGATCGCCAGGATGCGGTCGATCTCCCGCCGGATGGCATCCGCGTCGTTGCAGGCGACAATGCGTGGGTCCATGTTCACCCGGACCTTGACGTGCGGGTGTGTCGCCCAGACCTGGGCGACGAATGCGGCCTGGTCTGTTTCGATGTTACAGACGACGTAGCCGGTGCCGGTGGCGAGAATGTCATCGAGGATGCGATAGGTGTTTCCTCCCATGATGCAGGGCACGGGATGACCCACAATGGAGGCGGTCAGTTCCAGGGCGCGGCGGAGCGCCGGCAGTTCGACGGTGTGAAACTGCCGCGGTGAAAGCAAGGGCGGAGCGGCGGCCGACTCGAAGAAGGCCACGTCGAGTCCGCGAGCGGCAACCTCCTGGGTGAAGGCCGCCTGATTCCCGGCAAGTTGCATCAGCCAGCGGGCGACGTCCCGCGGGCGCAGCGCCACGTCCTCGAGGAGCTGGTTGATCCCGAGAAGGTTGAAGGCGAGGGAAAAGGGACCGGCGACCGGGATGCGAACGTCGGCCTCCGGAAGCGCCTCCTTGAGGCGGCGGCCGACGCCGATGACCATGGGGATGCGCCCGTCGCGTGCCGGGTCGAAAGGCACAAGCTCGAAGGCCTCCTCCAGGCTCGGACACAGTGGCCTGTGGATGGCAGGGATGCCGTCCTCACCTGGAACCTCGATCTGCGCGCCGTAGGCTTCCGCTTCGAGGTTGTAGATGTCAATCCCGACGACGATCGGCTGATGGCGGTACTCGATCCAGGCATCCCGATGCCCCAGGAAGAGCAACTCCGGGTCGCGCGAAGTCTCCCACGGGGTATGTCCGGCAAAACGCGCGGCGTGCTCGTAGACGGAAGGAGAGAAAGGTATTCTCATGTACGAACCGCATTGGGATTCTACCACGGCGTCGATTCGGCCAACGGAGCCGGGGGGCCCCTGACGCGCGTACAATGTCCTTGTGACCCGACGCCAATTCGTTTCCGGGGCGGCCGCCGCGCCGGCGGCGCGGCGCGCCGTGGCCCAGGGCGCGTACCCGGGCACGGCGTATCGCGACTACTCGCGGTGCCTGCCCGACTACCTGCGCGAGCTGGCGCGACGCGCCCATGCGGAGCGCAGCCGCGCCATCGCCGCACTCACCACACCCGAGGCGATACGCACGCGGCAGCGCTGGGCCCGCGAGACGTTCTGGAAACTGGCCGGCGGGCGGCCGGAGCGCACGCCGCTCAAGGCGCGCACGCTGGGCGGGTTCGAGCGCGCCGGCTACCGCGTCGAGAAGGTGGTCTACGAGAGCCGGCCCGGCTTTCACGTCCCCGCCAACCTGTACGTGCCGGCGCAGGGCCGGGCGCCGTTTCCCGGCGTGCTGTTTCAGATGGGGCACTCGCTGAACGGCAAGGCGGCTGAGCCTTACCAGCGCTGCTGCCAGGCGCTGGCGCGGCTCGGCTACCTGGTGCTGGCTTTCGACCCGATGGGGCAGGGCGAGCGCGTCTACTACCCCGACGCCTCGGGGGCGCGCACCCGCCTCGGTTCCGCCGACGACGAGCACACCGTGCCGGGAAAGCAGATGCTGCTCGTGGGCGACACCAGCTCGCGGCTTCAAGTATGGGACGCCGTTCGCAGCCTGGACTACCTGGCGTCGCATCCGCTGGTGGATGCGGGTCGATTGGCCTCGACCGGGCAATCCGGCGGCGGCACGCTGACGATGCTGCTCGCCTGTGTGGACGACCGGCTGGCGGCGGCGGTCGTCTGTAGCGGCAACACGGAGAACATCGCCTGCGCGGGGTTCAATCCGCCGGGCTCGACCGACGACGCCGAGCAGAACTTCCTCGGCTCGGGGCCGCTCGGCTTCGACCGCTGGGACCTGCTCTATCCGCTGGCGCCCAAGCCGCTGCTGGTGAGCGTCAGCGACAAGGACTTCTTTGGCACTTACTCTTCCGAGTACATCGCGGACGGCTGGGAGGAGTTCCAGAAGCTCAAGAAGGTTTATGGGGTACTGGGCAAGCCGGAGCAACTGGGCTGGGCGGGCACGCCGCTGCCGCACGGGCTCTCCTACGACACGCGCCTCTCGATCTACAACTGGTTCGGGCGCTGGCTGAAGAACGAGACCAGGCGGATTGAAGAGGAACCGCCGACCGCTCCCGAGCCGGACCAGACACTGTGGGTGTCGGAGACCGGCAATGTGGTGCGGTCGTTCAACGGCGAGACGCCTTTCTCGCTCAACAGGAAGCGTGCCGTGGTGCGGCAACCGGCGGCCCTGGACCGCCTGCTGGGCGCCGAGCGGCCCGGACCGGGCGCGCGGTTCACCGTGCTCGGACGCGTTCCCTCCCGGGGCCTGGACATCGAAGTGGTGGAGGTGTCGTCCGCGCCGCGCGTGTGGCTGCCCGCGTGGCTGTTCGTTCCCAAAGACGCCGGCTCCAAGCCTGCCTTCCTGGTGCTGGAGGCCGGCGGCCGCAACGCGCGCTGGCGCGAGGGGGAGATGTACCAGGGGCTGGCGGCGCGCGGTTACCCGGTGTGCGCGGCCGACCTGCGCGGGATCGGAGATCTGTGGCCGGAGTTCGGGCGGAGCGCCCCGCGCTATGCGCGCTCGCACAACGACGAGGAGAACTACGCCTGGGCCTCGCTGATCCTGGGCAAGCCGCTGCTGGGCCAGCGGGTGACGGACATTCTCGCGCTGGCGGCCGCGCTGGCGGCGCACCCTGCCACCGCGCGGCGCCCGCTGGTGATCGCCGCGCGCGGGCACCTCACCGTCCCCGCCTTATTCGCGGCCGCGCTGGATGCCCGCATCGAGCGGCTGTACCTCGCGGGCGGCCTCGTCTCGTTTCGCAACCTGGTAGAGACCGAGAACTACGACTACCCGTTTGGGAACTTCGTGCCCAATCTGCTGAAGCACACCGACCTGCCGGATGTGGCGGCCGCGATTGGGCCGCGCCAGGTCACGGTGGCTGGGGCGGTGGACGCGGCGGGCAAGACAGTCCAAGCCGACGCGGTGCGGGAGATTTACCGTGCGGGCAACGTGCGCGTAGTTCCGGCGGCAGCCTGGGGAACCGAGGCGCTGGAATCCTCGTATAATCAATAGGTTACATCGGCTGGTTGACACTCATCGGCCGAGAGTGCTAATAATAGTTAGCGGAGACCGGCAACCGGCCGGTGTCCGTTCCAGAACTCTCGGTTCAAACAAGAAATTGGAGGAGTGAGGTCATGAATATTCGTCCGCTCTACGATCGGATCGTGGTGAAACGGATCGAAGAGAAGGAGACCGTCCAGGGCGGCATCATCATTCCCGACACGGCCAAGGAAAAGCCCCAGGAGGGTGAAGTGGTGGCCGCGGGGCAGGGCAAGCGCCTGGACAACGGGAAGCTGGTAGCGCTGGACGTGAAGGTCGGCGACCGGATCCTGTTTGGCAAGTACTCGGGCAACGAGATCAAGATCGACGGCGAGGAGTACCTGATCATGCGCGAGGACGATGTTTTAGGGATCCTCGAGGGCGCCGCCGTGGAAGCGAAAGCGTAAGATCCAGGAGGAATCAATATGGCAGCAAAACAGATTGTTTACAGCGAAAGCGCGCGGCAGTCCATCCTGCGCGGCGTCAACCAGCTCGCCGACGCGGTGAAGGTGACGCTCGGTCCCAAGGGCCGCAACGTGGTGCTGGAGAAGAAATTCGGCGGTCCGACGATCACCAAGGACGGCGTGACGGTGGCCAAGGAGATCGAGCTTAGGGACCCGCTGGAGAACATGGGCGCGCAGATGGTGCGCGAGGTCGCATCGAAGACCTCCGACGTGGCCGGCGACGGCACGACCACGGCCACCATCCTGGCCCAGTCGATCTTCCGCGAGGGCGTGAAGAGCGTGGCCGCCGGCGCCAACCCGATGGCGCTGAAGCGCGGCATCGAGAAGGCCGTTGAAACGGTGGTCGAAGAGGTCAAGAAGCTCTCCAATCCCGTGTCCGGCGACATGATTGCCCAGGTGGCCGCCATCTCGGCCAACGGCGACATGAACATCGGCCGCATCATCGCCGACGCGATGAAAAAGGTGGGCAAGGACGGCGTCATCACGGTGGAAGAGGCCAAGACGATGACCACCGAGCTGGACACAGTGGAGGGCATGCAGTTCGACCGCGGGTATCTGTCGCCCTACTTCATCACCGACCCCGACCGGATGGAGTGCGTGATCGAGGATCCCTACATCCTGATCCACGAGAAGAAGATCTCGAACATGAAGGACCTGCTGCCGCTGCTGGAGCAGATCGCGCGCTCCGGCAAGCCGCTGCTGGTGGTGGCCGAGGAAGTGGAAGGCGAGGCGCTGGCCACGCTGGTGGTCAACAAGCTGCGCGGCACGCTGAACGCCACCGCGGTGAAGGCGCCCGGCTTTGGCGACCGGCGCAAGTCCATGCTGGAGGACATCGCGATCCTGACCGGCGGCAAGGCCATCATGGAAGAAACCGGCATCAAGCTGGAAGGCGTGCGGCTGGATGATCTGGGCCGCGCCAAGCGGGTGACGGTGGACAAGGACAACACCACCATCATCGATGGCGCCGGCAGCCAGAAGGCGATTGAGGGCCGCATCAAGCAGCTCCGCGCCCAGATCGAGGAGACCACGTCGGATTACGACCGCGAGAAACTCCAGGAACGGCTGGCCAAGCTGGCCGGCGGCGTGGCCGTGGTCCGCGTCGGCGCGGCCACCGAGACCGAGATGAAGGAGAAGAAGGCCCGCGTCGAGGACGCGCTGCACGCGACCCGCGCGGCGGTGGAGGAAGGCATCGTGCCCGGCGGCGGCGTGGCCCTGCTGCGGTCGGCGGTCGCGCTGGCGAGCCTGAAGTTGTCCGGCGACGAGCAGATTGGCGTGGACATCGTCAAGCGGGCCTGCCAGGAGCCGCTGCGGCAGATCGTCGGCAACGCCGGCTATGAGGGCGCCATCGCGGTGGAGCGCGTCCGCAGCAGCGAGGACCAGAACTTCGGGTTCAACGCCGAGACCTGCCTGTACGAGGATCTGGTGGCTGCGGGCGTGGTAGACCCGACCAAGGTGGTCCGCACCGCGCTCCAGAACGCCTCCTCGATCGCGGCCCTGATGCTGACGACCGAGGCGCTGGTGGCCGAGATCCCGGAGAAGAAGAAAGAGCACATGCCCGGCGGCGGCGGCCACGGCCCCGACATGGATTACTAGCCAGTGGGATAGGCCTCCTGGCCTGTCTCTTCTGGATTCTCACGCCGCTCCGCGGGGGGAAGGCCCCGCGCGGGGCGGCGTTTTTGTTTCGTCCCGGCCAGGTCATTCATACGTATAGATTCTCTGATAGGATACGTATGATGTCAAAGTTGACGCTGAGCATCGACGAGACGGTGGTGCGGCGCGCCAAGCGGTACGCCGGGCGGCGGGGCGTGTCGGTGTCGAAGCTGGTGGAGACCTACCTGGCTTTTGTCTCCGATCCTCCGCCGGCGGCGGAACCGCCCCCCATCCTGAGCTCCCTACGGGGCGTGCTGAAAAAGGGCGGAGTTGCCGACTACCGCAGACATCTCGTTGAGAAGTACCGATGAGGCGGCTCCTTCTCGACGTCAATGTCGTGCTGGACGTGCTGCTTGACCGCCGGCCCCACGTTGAAGCGAGCGGCGCGGTCTGGGCGGCTATCGAGCGAGGACAGGCCCAGGGAGTTCTGGCTGCCCACGCCGTGACGACGATCCACTACCTGGTCCGGAGAGAGCAAGGCGCCGCTCGGGCCCGTGGTACTATTGCGGCGATCCTTCAGGTGTTCGGGGTTGCGCCAGTCGATCAGAAAGTGGTCCAAGGGGCTCTCCAGTTGGCCTGGCACGATTTCGAGGACTCAGCCACGGCTGCCGCAGCCGAGCTTGCTGGTTGTCATGCCCTGGTGACCCGAGATCCGCGCGGCTTCCCAGCTTCGCCGGTCCGCGTCATCAGCCCGGAAGAGGCCGCTGCGCTTCTGTCGCATGGGTCAGACATGGATGGGTGAGCTGCGCCCCGAGAAGGTGAACAAAGAAAGCCACCTGCGGCAGAGCGCCGGCGTGTCCCCAGGATTCTTCTGTAGCCGCGCGCTTCAGGCCTCTGATTCGAGCGATTCCAGCAGCAAGCGGAGTTCGGCGGCGTCGCTGAAGTCGAGCTTCGGATCGTCGGTAAGCGCGGGCTCGCGCGAGCCGGCCAGGATGGCCTGCAACGCCACGATCAGGGCCTTGCGATAGGCCGGCAGCTCGGGCTTCTTGAGCGGTTGCGAGAGCATGGCGGCGTGCGTCTGCTGCGGCAGCCAGGTTGCCCGTAGCGGCTTCAAGATCGCCCAGAAGTCCGAACGCCCTCCACGGCTCGCCAGCGTGACCGAAGGGTTCCTGGCATTCGATGGACCGATCGAGCTCAGGCCGCGCCTCCTCGTGGCGGCCCATCACCTGGTACAAGCTGCCAAGCTCGTTCAGCGTGGCACCCTCCCTCGCGCGGTCACCTGTTTCCACCCAGATCTTGAGCGCCTCCTGAGAAGCCCGCTCTGCAAGCTCGTAATGGCCGGCCTCACGGTGGACCATTCCGATCTGGCGCCACGCACCCGCAACGCTCCGAAGCTCACCCAGCCGCTCAAAAATCCCCAGTGTAGTGTCCACGAAATAGATGGACAGCTATTTCCTTCGTTTCCTACTCCGGGGACTGGTGCAGCCAGGCTGGATCTTCTCCAACGTCCGCCGGGAGCGGGAAAGTTTCTCCGTGATGGATTCTACCGTCGCGGTCCAGACGAACGGCTTCGGATCTTTGTTCCACGCCGTGAGGAATGCATCGATGGACGCCTTCAGGTCCCCCACGCTTCGGAAGACGCCCCGCCGGATCGCCTTGCTATCCAAGTGGCCGAACCCGAGTGGTTCTCGACGGGGCCCTGGTTGCTGGCTCTCCCAGCCATTTTCACTCGCTGCCCCTTGGTTGGTTGGTCACGCCCGCAACATCTCGGAAGTAGAGTCCCGCCAAAAAAAGGGAACAAATTGCCTGTGGGGAGAGTATTGGTCTGATGTGACCATCGCGCAGACCGACGAACCGACTCCTCAGAAGCCGCTCCGGCTGTGGCCCGGCGTGGTCGCCGTGGTGCTGCAGTGGCTGGTCAGGTTTGGCGTACCCATCGTCGTGCCGGGGGCCATCGCCTTCGGGGTGTTTGGCGGACTCTTGGGCGGGTTGGCTGTCGTCGTGTGGTGGGCGTTCCTCAGCCGGGCGCCTCGGTCCGAGCGCTGGGGCGCCGTGGTCCTAATGATAGTCGCGCTGGTCGCGACATCGCGCATCATCCACAAGTCGATTGCGACGGGGATGATGGGGATGATGTTCGTCATCTACGCCATCCCGGTCCTGAGCCTCGCCTTCGTCGTCTGGGCGATGGCCAGCCGTGGCCTCTCCGACGGACCTCGGCGCGCGTCGATGGTCGCGACCATTCTGTTCGCGTGCGGAGTGTGGACGCTCCTTCGGACCGGTGGCATGACCGGCGACGTCGATTCGGATTTCGAGTGGCGTTGGGCGGAGACTCCCGAGGAACGGCTCCTGGCCCAAGCCGTCGACGAGCCGGCGGCGCTCCCGGCGGCTCGGGCAGCAGCGAAGACAGGCGCCGACTGGCCCGGCTTTCGCGGACCCCATCGCGACGGCATCATCCCCGGCGTGCGGATCGAGACCGACTGGTCGGCGTCGCCGCCGGTCGAGCTCTGGCGCCGGCCGATCGGACCGGGCTGGTCGTCCTTCGCGGTCCGCAGCGACCTCCTCTACACCCAGGAGCAGCGCGGTGACGGCGAGGTCGTCGCCTGCTACAACGTGACCACCGGCAAGCCGGTGTGGACACACCGCGACGCGGCCCGGTTCTGGGAGTCGAATGCCGGCGCCGGTCCGCGCGCGACACCGACCCTCAGCAATGGTCGCGTATACACATTTGGTGCGACCGGGATCCTGAACGCGCTCGACGCCGGTGACGGCGCGGTCGTGTGGTCGCGCAACGCGGCCTCCGACACCGGCACGAAGGTCCCGGGCTGGGGCTTCGCGAGTTCGCCATTGGTGGTTGACGACGTCGTGATCGTCGCCGCCGCCGGCCGGCTCGTCGCCTACGACCTCGCCACCGGTGATCCGCGCTGGAGCGGCCCGGCCCGCGGCGCTGGCTACAGCTCGCCACATCTATTGACGATCGACGGAGTCGCGCAGGTCCTGCTGCTGAGCGGAGCCGGCGCGATCAGCGTCGCGCCGGCCGACGGCACGCTGCTTTGGGAGCACCGGTGGCCGTCGGGCAGCGCCATCGTGCAGCCGGCCCTGGCCTCGGATGGCGACGTGCTGATCAGCACCAGCGACAGCGCCGGCGGAGTCGGCACCCGCCGCATCGCGGTCGCGCACGGACCCCACGGCTGGACCATCGAAGAGCGCTGGACGTCGGTCGGGCTGAAGCCCTACTTCAACGACTTCGTCGTTCATGATGGCCATGCCTTCGGCTTCGACGGCAGCATCCTCGCGTGCATCGACCTCAAGGATGGCAAGCGCAAGTGGAAGGGCGGACGCTACGGCCACGGCCAGCTCGTCCTATTTCCCGACCAGGACTTGCTGCTGGTGCTGTCGGAGGAGGGTGAGCTGGCGCTGGTCGGGGCGGCCGCCGACCAGTTCAGGGAGCTCGCGCGGTTCCCGGCGATCGAGGGCAAGACCTGGAACCACCCCGTGCTGGTCGGCGACGTCCTGCTGGTTCGCAACGGCCAGGAGATGGTCGCGTTCCGGCTGTCCCTCGCGCGCCGCTGAGGGGGGTGTCCTCGCGGCAAAGGTGGCAGGGCTGCGCCGGGGGCTACATTGCGACAAAGACACTAGCGTTCACTGCTATAAGCGTCGGACGAGCAGTTGCAGCAGACATAACTGTTTAGCGGGTTTCTCTTGTACCGCGGGAGAGATTCTTGCAGAAGGAGGTCGTACCGGAACCGTCGGATCGAAACACGCCGGTGGCACGTGAGGATCGGTGGCGTGAGCGCGCTGAGCGAGCAGGAAGCGAAGGAAACAGTCTGTCCATCTATTTCGTGGACACTACACTACTTGAGAGTACGGGGTTCCAGCCTATCAGGTAGCCTTGGGTTCCGCAATCCG
>JBBTDS010000550.1:0-1938 GCA_038060875.1 Acidobacteriota bacterium
TTTTCAGCGAGCGGTAGGTAGTGTCTTAACTGATTGTCTCAGCCGAGGGGCCCACTCCAAACCGTTACCGTGTTCGCCGCCGGCGCCGAGCACCAGTGCCGGGTCAAGACAGTCACCGGGCTGCTCTGGCGCACCGCTGGCGTCGAGCAACTGTTGAAGTTGGTGGTGATCGCTCCGCTCCACTACCGGCCACGCGAAGGATCGCGGCTGCTCTACCGACGGCCGGCCTATCTGATTTGTACAGACCCCACGCTGGACACACAACAAATCGTCCAGAACTATGTCTGGCGCTGGGAGATTGAAGTGAACTTCCACGAAGAGAAATCACTGTTGGGAGTCGGCCAGGCGCAAGTGCGCAAGCCAGCGGCCACCCAGGCGGTACCGGCTCTGCTCATCGCCGCCTATGCCATGCTCCTGCTGGCGGCCATCGGCAGCGGCGTCGGCTCCCCGGCCGCGTCCCTCCTGCCGCCGCCCAAGTGGAGTGCGCGTAAGAGCCCAATCCGGACTTCCACCCAGCGCCTGATCCATGAACTGCAAGCTGAAGTGTGGGGCCGCGGCCTGGGCCTGCGGCAGGGGAATTTCTCAGGCTTCATGACACGGCAGCCCCTCAACCAGAAGCCGGAGAAAATCCTTCCCTCCCTTCCAGACGCCTTGCTTTACTGCAATGGGTAGACCAGGACCACCGCTGAAAGGCCAAAGCCCAGTAGCCGGCCGTCTGCGGCCGGCTGGACTCCTGTTCAACCCGACCTGGATAAAACCGGTCTCTGGTCGGCCAAAATGGGGATCGCAGCCCCAGGCCGGGCTGAAAACTGCTGATATTCTAAGGATTCCGATGGCATTTCTCACTTCGCCTCCGCCGTGTTGGGCCGACCGGCCGGTCGGCCTAAATCGCCTCGTTCGATTGACACGGGCTTCCGCAGCCGGTCCAGCGGGCTGTGAACCCCTCGTGCGCCACGGTTTGGCCTCCGGGAATCCTGGCGCTGGCGACTGGGACACCATTCATGATGCTCCCGCTCGCTTGAGAAGTCAATGACGCGCGAGTTGAGATGGCCTCAGTGCCAGGCGGGGAGGTTGCGGATGATGGCGAGGCTTTCGAGGCTCAGGTGGATGACCTGGCCGACGAGGCGGACGATGTATTCGGGGTCGTCGGGGCGGTTGGGGTCGCGGCGGATGCCGCTGCGGGGGGCTTCGGTGACCTGGTACTGATCGATCACCCATTCGAGGGCGCTGCGCTTGCCGAGGCGGTACTCGAAGGCTTCGGGCGGGATGCCGGCGAGGGTGAGGGAAGGGTTGACCACGAGCGAGCGCTTGTCCTTGGTGAGGCGCATTTTGTCTTCGACCCGGTAGGAGAGGGAGAAACCGGGGTTGACGAAGTATTCGAGCGGGTAGGGTTTGAGCAGCTCGTAGTCGAGGTGAAGGCGGCGAGGCGGACGCCGGCATCGACGAAGGCGGCGAAGTCGGGGGCGAGGGGGATGCGGGGCAGTTCGCGCTTGAGGTTGTCGGCGAAGCGGGCGCTGTAGTCGGGGTGGTGGAGGAGGGCGTAGACGTAGTGGAAGATCTGGGACCTGGTGATGCCGGCGTCGCGGTAGTGCTCGCGGAAGCGGGTGAGGGCGGAGTCAGTGAGATTGTCGCGGCGGTGTTTAGGCGTCGTAAAGCAATAACATTTACATCTACCATCCGGATGTGTTATCACGTTGGGCATGGACACCGATGCCCAACTCGCCCAGTACTTTGCTGGCATGTGGCCGCATCTGGACGAACACGCTCGCCGCCTGGTGGCCGCCAGCCAAGCCGTGGAACTGGGTTATGGCGGCATTTCGCGTGTCAGCCGCGCCTGCGGCCTGTCGCGCGTCACGTTGACCAAGGGCGTTGAGGAATTGCAGGCCGCGCCGCTGGCCCTGGGCCGGATTCGCCACGAGGGCGGCGGACGACACGCGT
>JBBTDS010000551.1:0-7226 GCA_038060875.1 Acidobacteriota bacterium
ACTGTCGCCTCCTCTCCTACTCTACCGGCTCGGCCTGGGGTCCATGCCGTCCACCGCTTTTGTGTCGCGCACCCCCAACTGACGCCAGGCCGCCGCACCGTCGTGTATGATGGGATCTTCGCGCCCCTCGGAGGTGTCGATGAAAGGCGTCGTGCTGGCCGGCGGGACCGGGAGCCGCCTGTTCCCGCTCACCAAGATCACCAACAAGCATCTGCTGCCCATCTATGACAAGCCGATGATCTTCTACGCCATCCGGATGCTGGTCGAGGCGGGCATCCGCGACATCCTCATCGTCACCGGCGGGCGCAACGCCGGCGATTTTCTCCGCCTGCTCGGCAACGGCAAGGAGTTCGGCCTTGCCCACCTGAATTACACCTACCAGGAGGGCGAGGGCGGGATCGCCGACGCGCTCGCGCTGGCCGAGCACTTCGCCGACAACCAGAAGATCTGCGTCGTGCTCGGCGACAACCTCATCGAGGGCAGCATTCGGCCCGCGGTCGAGGCCTTCCTCGGCCAGCCCGGCGGCGCCCGCATCCTTCTCAAAGAGGTGCCTGACGCCGAGCGCTTCGGCGTGGCCGAGATTGACGGCGATCGCATCGTGGGCATCGAGGAAAAGCCGGAGCACCCCAAGTCCAACTACGCCGTCACCGGCATCTACATGTACGACGACACCGTCTTCGACAAGATCCGCCACCTGGTTCCTTCGGGCCGCGGCGAACTGGAGATCACCGACGTCAACAACGCTTACATCCGCGAGGGCACGATGGCCTTCTCCTTCCTGGAAGGCTGGTGGACCGACGCCGGCACCTTCGACTCCTTGCTGCGGGCCGCCAACCTGGTTGCCTCGACCGCGCGGGCGGAGAGTTGATCGTGCAAGGGGATCTCATCGCCGCCGCGGCCGGACTGGAGCTGGGCTGGCCGCAGTGCGAGAAGGGAATCGGCGCGGTCATCCAGGGGCCGGATTCGGCGAGCCTCATCGCCGGCGTGCGTGTACAGCCCTCCATCCTCCACACCGACGACCGCGGTTACTTCCTGGAGCTTTTCCGCGCCGGCCAGGGTCTGGTGGCGGAATACCCCCTGGCCGGCGCCCAGGTTTCGGCCGCGCTGGGTTACCCCGGCGCCATTAAGGCCTTCCACTATCATTTGCATCAGACCGATTGTTGGGCGGTGGTGTGCGGCATGGTCCAGGCCGCCCTGGTCGATCTCCGCCGCGGCTCTCCCAGTTTCGGCACGCGCAACACCCTCTACCTCGGCGCGCTGCGTCCCTGGCAACTTTTGATCCCGCCCGGCGTTGCCCACGGCTACAAGGTGATCGGGACCTCCGCGGCCATGCTCATTTACATGACCGACCGCTTTTACGATCCCGCCGACGAGGGCCGCATCCCCCACGACGATCCGCGTATCAACTACGACTGGGAGCTGCAACACAAGTGAGATTGCTGGTCACCGGCGGCGCGGGCTTTATCGGCTCGGCTTTCCTGCGCCTCGAGCTCGAATCCGGCGCCGCCTCCGCGCTGGCCAATCTCGACAAGCTCACTTACGCCGGCAACCTCGAGAATCTGGCCTCGGTCGCCGCCGACCCGCGCTACCGCTTCGTGCGTGGCGACATCTGCGACCCCGGGCTGGTGGACGCGCTGGTCGCCGAGTTCCGGCCTGACGCCATCGTTCACTTCGCCGCCGAATCCCACGTCGATCGCAGCATCTTCACGCCCCAGCCCGTCTTCGAGACCAATCTGCGCGGCACCTTCACGTTGCTCGAAGTGGCCCGCCACCGCCGGGTTCCCCGCTTTCTCCACGTCTCCACCGACGAGGTTTACGGCAGCCTGCCCGAGCCGTTCGAGGCCGACGAGAGCTTTCCCTTGCGGCCCAGCAGCCCCTATTCGGCCTGCAAGGCCGGCTCCGACCTGCTCGCTCTCTCCTACTTCACCACTTACCGCTCGCCGGTCATCGTCACCCGCGCCTCGAACAACTACGGGCCGTTCCAGTTCCCGGAGAAGCTCATCCCGTTGATGATCGCCAACGCGCTGGCGGGCCGCCCGCTGCCTGTTTACGGCGACGGCCTCCAGGTCCGCGACTGGCTCTACGTCGAGGATCACTGCCGCGCGCTGGCGGCCGTGCTCGAGAAAGGCCGCGAGGGCGGGATCTACAACATCGGCGGCACCTGCTCGCTGCCCAACCTCGAGGTGGTCCGCCGCATCCTCAACATCACCGGCCGCTCCGAAGAGCTCATCCAGTTCGTGGTGGACCGCCCCGGCCACGACCGCCGTTACGCCCTCTCCAGCGCCAGGCTGATGCGCGAGACCGGCTGGGCGCCCCAGGTTCAATTCGAAGAGGGCCTCGCCCGCACCGTGCGCTGGTATCGGGAAAACAGCGCTTGGGTCGAGCACGTCCGCTCCGGTGAGTACCAGAGCTATTACGAGCGCAATTACGGCCAGCGCGACCTGGAGCTGGAGCGCCTCAAGAGTCGCTGAACGACATGCGCGTCGCTCTTGACGCCACTCCGTTGACTCTCACCAGCGGCGGCCTGCGCCGCTACACCGCCGAGTTGAGCTGCGCGCTGGCGGCGGAATTCCCCGGCGACGACTTCGTGCTCGTCTCCGACCAGCTCTTCGATCTGCCGCCGGCCGCCGCGTGCTTGCCGAACCTGCGCCGCGGCCCCGGCCCGCGCAACCTGCTCGAGCGCCGCTGGTGGCTATGGGGCGTGGCCCGCGTCCGGGCGCAGGTCTTCCACGGCACTGACTTCGCCGTCCCCTACCTGCCGCTCGCGCCCAGCGTGCTCACCCTCCACGACCTTTCGCCGTGGCTGGATCCCGGCTGGCACCATGCCGCCGGTCGCGTCCGCCGCCGCGCGCCCTTCCTCATCCGGCTGGGCCTGGCCACCATGATCGTGACCCACTGCGAGGCTGTCCGGCGCGCCGCCATCGAGCGCTTCCGCCTTCATCCCGGCCGCATCGTGGCGGTTCCGCTGGCCGCTTCCTCCGTCTTTCGGCCGGTCGAGTCGCCACCTCAGGCGGCTCCCTATTTCCTCTTCGCCGGCACACTGGAGCCGCGCAAGAATCTGCCGCTGCTGGTGGAAGCCTGGCGCGCGGTGCGCAAGCTGCATCAAGTTGATCTGGTCCTGGCCGGGCGCCGCCGCGCCGACTTTCCTCCGCTCGCCGAGCAGGCGGGCTTGCGCGTTCTCGGCGAGGCGCCGGACGAGCAACTCCCCGTCCTCTATTCCGGCGCGCTGGCTTGCGTGTATCCTTCCTTATACGAGGGTTTCGGTTTGCCGGTGCTCGAAGCGATGCAATGCGGGGCCGCGGTCATCACCTCGCGCGACCCGGCGATCACCGAGGTGGCCGCCGGCGCCGCCGTCCAACTCGACGCGCGCGACACTCGCGCCTGGGTCGAAGCGCTGACGGCGGCGACAAACCCGGAATGGGCCGCGGCGTGGCGCGCCCGGTCCCTGGCGCGCGCCCGGCAGTTCTCCTGGTCGCGCACCGCGCGGCTCACGCGGGAGGTCTATGACGAAGCACGGCGGCAATTCCGAAGCTAGGCCAGCCGCGCTGCTGCTCAGTCCCGAGGCGCCTTTCCCCGCTGTCGGCGGCGGCCCGCTGCGCACCTCTTCGCTCGTCCGGTACCTGGCCCGCCACTGCGATCTCGACTTGATCGTCTTCCGGGAACCGGCCGCGCCCGATCCGCGCGCCGCCCTTCCGCCCGGCCTCCTGCGCCATGTCCACGTGATCCCTCTGCCAGTGCACGGCAGGCAGGTCCTCGCCCGCGCCGCCCGCAACCTCGGTCGTCTGCTGCGCGGAGTTCCGCCCCTCAATGATCGCTTCGCGGGTTTCGCGGCTCCGGTCGCGGAGTTTCTCGGCGGGCGCCGCTACGACCTGGCCGTGATCGAGCACTCCTGGTGCGCCGCCTACTGGGAGCAGGTGGCGCCCCACGCGGATCGCGTCGTGCTGGACTTGCACAACGTCGAGTCGGTTCTCCACCGCCGTTGCGCCCGGACCGCGTGCTTTCCCGTTTCGCTGGTTTTCTGGCGGTTCCACAAGGCCTGCCTCGCCATGGAGCGCCGCTGGTTCCCGCGCTTCTCGCTGCTGCTGGCCGCATCGAGCGTAGACGCCCAACACGTGCGCGATATCGTCCCCGGCGTTCGCGTCGAAGTGTTCCCCAACACCATTCCGCCCGTGCCCCGGCCCGACAGGCCGGTGGAGGATGTCATCGTCTTCTCCGGCAACCTGGAATACTACCCCAACGTCGCCGCCGTGCGCTTCTTCCGCCGCAAGATCTGGCCGCTGCTTCGTGAGCGCTGGCCCGGGCTGCGCTGGCGGCTGGTGGGGAAAAATCCGCAGGCGGTGAGGCGATATGTGCGCGGCGATCCGCGCATCGAGCTCACCGGGCCGGTCGAAGACGCCATTGCCGAGCTGGCCGCCGCCAAAGTTGTGGTCGTGCCGCTGCTGGCCGGCAGCGGCACGCGCTTCAAGATCCTTGAAGCCTGGGCCGCCGGCCGGCCCGTGGTCTCTACTACCGTCGGCGCCGAGGGCCTGCCCGCCCGCGACGGTGAGAACATTCTGCTGGCCGACACCCCCGTGGCCTTCGCCGCCGCCGTCTCCTCCCTCCTCTCCAAACCCGGGACCGTGAACCCTTTCCCCCTTTTCCCGGAGACCACTCTCCCCTTCGCCACCCTCCTTGGAAAACCGGGGACAGACGGAACTGTCCCCAACTCCGCCGGTTCGACAAGATGCTGATTGCGGCCTTGCGACCGCTCGAACTCCAGCGTATGATCCCGCGGCGCCGGCTCGCACCCTTCCAGCTTGCCGCCCTGGCGGAGGTTGATCTCCACTGCCACCGGCTTTGACATCATGATTCAGTTTTGTGAGAATCTTGATGTGCGCACTACCCTTACCCTGGAAGACGATGTCAGCGCCCAACTCAAACTCGAGATGCGGCGGACGGGCAAGTCGCTGAAGGACGTCGTGAACGAGTCGCTCCGCCTCGGGCTCCAGCGGCGCAAAGCGGAGAAGGCGGTCAAGGCCTTCAAGGTCCGGCCTTTCCCGGCGGGCCCGCCGCCTGGCATGACGCTCGACAACGTCGAGGAACTGATCGAATACCTGGAAGGACCGCTGCACCCGTGATCCTGGTCGATGCCAACCTGCTTCTGTACGCGTACTTATCTATGTCGGAGCACCACGCCGCGGCGCGGGCGTGGGTCGAGAAAACGTTCTCCGGGCCGAGACCCGTGCGGCTGGCCTGGATCACGATTCTCGCCTTCCTGAGGATCAGCACGAATCCGAGCTTGCGCGGGCGGCCGCTTCGGATGGAAGAAGCCGCCGAAGCGGTCAGGGAGTGGCTGAGCCAACCGGCGGTGGAGATCCTGTCGCCCGGCGACCGCCATTGGGAAATACTTCGGGATCTGCTCAACACCGCGCAAGTGCGTGGCCCGCTCACCAGCGATGCGCACCTGGCCGCGCTGGCCATCGAGCACGGCGCCACTCTGTGCACCTGCGACCGCGACTTCACCCGCTTTGCGGGCCTCCGGGCCGTCAACCCGCTGGAGCAATGACCACATCCCGGTCACGGGAGCGGGACCGGCATTCCTGCCGGTCGCGCCGTTCACGGCGCCAGGAAGCCCAGGTCTTCCGGCAGGACCTCCGGCGTCTCGAACAGGTTGCGGCCGAAGATGGGGCGCAGCAGATCGTTGATGTCAGGGATGCAGGGTTCGTCGAGCGAGCAGCGCTCGCCGGTCAAGAAGAAGCGTGCGGCCTGCTGCTGGGCGGCCATGGCGACGGCTACCTCCGGCGGCGAACCCAAGTTGGTGAGGAACGTGTGGGCGTTGGCCGGCATTTGCGGGAAGGCGGCCCGGGCCAGGTCGTGGCGGTATAGCAGGATCCACTCCCGCATGTTGGCAGCGCGAACCGAGGCGCTGAAGACCGGGTTGGGAACGAACTGGTCACCGCGAGCGGTCTGGAACAGCACCCGCTTGATGGGCACGCCCGGCAGGGTCGAAACCCGCAGGTGCGGCGCATAGGCCAGCGGATCGCCGGGCATCTGGATCCACTCCCAGGTTTCAAAGACGTTGTGTAGTTCGATGGCGCCCGGCACGTCGCTGACCTTCACCGGCTGGTAGCGCAGAACGTAGCTGTCGGTGAAGGTCAGCGGCGGTGTGCGCCCGGCAAGCATCTGGGCCCGCTCGGAGCGAAACGGATCGACGGGGCTCCAGCGCAGGAAATCGGCAAGGCTCCCACCTCCCGCGCTCAACACGGCGGCGGAGACGGCCGGCTCCACGGCGCTCAAGAGCGTTCCATAGAAAGCGCCCATCGAAACGCCGATGAAGTAGATCCGGTTGGGATCGAGGTCGCTGGCGCCGTCGCCATCCAGATCCATGCCGGCGCGGATGGCGCGCGCGAGTTGCGCCAGGTCCAGAGCGGTCTGGCGGAGGCAGTCGCGTAGGCCGATGGAGTTGGAGAGCGACAGGCAGCCCTCGTAAGCGACGATGGTTCCGTTGCCGTCGGCGTCCACGCCGCGCCCACCGGCGGGCAGTTCGGTGATCGTCCCGTTCTTCTCCCTGATGACGGCCCTGCCCTCCGGGCCGAGGCCGTGCCCCACCGCGGTGATGGCGATGGTGGCGTAGCCCTGCGCGGCCATGCTCTGGCCGATGCCCTGGAAGGGTAACGTAAGCCGACTGCCCGAGCGGCCATGTCCTGCGATCACGACGGGATAGCCGGAGGCAGGCTTTGCGGAGGCCGGCAGCATGGCCTGGAAGGGGATCTCATTCGTCCCGGCGGGTGCAGTAAGCGCCGTGCCGGCGGGTGCGGTTGCAATCAACTGCTGCGCGTCCAGAAAGTTCGGCGAGCGATAGGAGCCGAAGGCGATTCGCCCGACGCCTTCCAGAAGGTCGATGCGGACCACGGCTTCCTGAAAGCCCGGCGGGTTGACCCGGTTTTGCTGCCGGAAAACGATCGACGCCAAGTCCGAAACGGCGAAGACGCTCTTGGAGCCGGTGCGCTGGAACCCGGGCGAGTAATTGGGCAGCAGGTCCCGAGCTTTCTCCAGCCACGCCGTAGCGCTCATCGTCGTAAAGACCGAGGCGGCGACCACACGGCGCGTCGCGCCGAGGCGTTCGGAAAGCGTTACGAACGGTCCAATCCAGGACGCCAGTTGATCGCAGTAAGAGCCGGACGGCTGGGTGACGCAGCGGTGGAACTCGGGGCTCGCTTCCACCGGGTCCCCCGCCCGGTCCCGCA
>JBBTDS010000552.1:0-4962 GCA_038060875.1 Acidobacteriota bacterium
CAGCACGGTCAGCAGGTTGGACGGGACGTAGGGCTCCTTGAAGTTCCCGTAGTGCAACACTACCAGATACCGCCCGTCGGCCGAGAGCGCCAGCGAGGCCGGCAGCGCGCCCAGGTTCAGGGAATTCTGGATGGTTTTCTTCTCAATCGAGAGCACATCGACGCGATTTCCGGTGAAATTCGCCAGATATACCACGCCTCGTTTCTCGTCGAGCGCGACATCGCCGAGGTGGCCGGCAATGGGCACCACGCTGCCGAATGTCCCTGCGTAAGAGACGGCGGCCAGCGCGGCGTAAGCCGTGATCGCGAGCAGGCGGCCAAACCACCGCCGGCTGCCAGAAAATTGCGGACGTTTAGCGACAGAAATCCTTTGCATATGCGGCTATTAGGCAATCTCGTTCATATGGCTTTCAAAGTCAATATTGTCGAAGGACAGCCAAGTAAGGTTAGTACCGGATTTGGCCATCTGGTATAGGCCGAAAGTACTAACGCCAGCGACGCGGCCGTCGCGGCCTAACAACCCACGGATCAGCAGGTTAGCTCGGCGCGGCGGAGATCTCGCCTTCAGCGGCCAGCGATCAGGCTGCTATTCCTGCGGAAGCAGCAGGCTGGCGTAATCCTGAAGGAACTGCTGCTCGGCCAGCGTATAGCGGCTGCGGAACTCGTCGCTGTTGATGCGGGCGCGGCGATCCGCCGGCTCCAGGTCGTTCAGCGCGCGGAACTCTTCTTTCAACAGGGCGCGGCGGTCCTCGGGAAAGGCGTTGAAGCGGCGAAACAGGCGGCGGACGGCTTCCTGCTGCTCCGGCGGCCAGTCGCGGAACCGGTCCAGTTGCAGCCGCAACCGCTGCTGCTCTTGCGCCGGAAGCCGGTTGTATCTCTCGAGTTGCTCCTCGACGCGCTGCCTGCGATCCGGGGGCAGGTTCTGGAGCGTGCGGCGGCGTTCCTCGGGCGTCATCCGGTTGAGGCGGTCGAGCACCCGGCCGGCCCTGGGACCGAAGACCTTGGCGGCCGGCGGCCGTGGCGGCGCAACTGCCCGGCGCGACTGGGCCAGCGTTCGGTTACGCAGCACCAGGATTTTCGCACTCTGCTGATGCTGCCGCCCGGCCGGCCGCGTCAATATGCAGCGGTGACCCCCGGGGGGCACATCCGCCCCGAGTACGAACTTCATGTACCTCATCGCGGTGATGGATAACCAGGGCTACGGGAGGATCTACCCGGACCCGGAAAAGGAGACCCCATACGTCGCCGTCAGACTAAGACGGTAGAGGCGACGCTGAGCAGCGCTGCGTCGTCTCCCCCACCTTGCTGCCGAAGGACTTGCCCACTTGTGAGGCAGGCGGTTTCGCCTGTCAGACGACTTTTTCACGCCTTCTGACGATCGCGGCTCGGCCAGAGCCTGCAAGAACGCACGAGGCCGGACCGATCCCGCAGTTCCGCTGTCCCACCCTAACGCAACACCGACTGCGACACAATCTCCTCCAGCACGGTCGCGACCTTGATGTTACCCTTCGTCAGATCCCGCACCCTCGTTCGCAACATATTCTCAAGACTCTCCAGGTTCTTCACCATCTTGATCTCACCAAGCTTCCCCAGAAAACGATACTGGCCCGTCTTCAGATGGATGTTGCTATTCACACTCCGCGCGCGAACCTTGTGGAAGCCGTCGAAAACACCCGCATCCGCGGCCGCTGACGCCGCGATCAGCATGGCCGGCACTGTGGAGCGCTTGACCAGACCGCCGCTTCCGTCCAAGATCTCCACCTCACACCGGCCATGCGTCATGAACAACAATCCCGTGAGCACACCTGCAAACAGGTCCCCGATCGCATTCTTCTGACCCTCCACTTTTCCCGTCTCCTCGCTGGTCAAGACCGCGCAATAGTGCAGGTCGTCCTCCGCGTCGAGCCAGAAGGCGCCAAACTCGCCCACCGTGATGACTAAGTTCAGGTGGCGTGCGCCCTCCCACTCGCGAAACTTCTGCATGCCGAGAATAAGCTGGTCGAACAGAATTCTCCCGTCGCCATCTTTCACGTGAATCCTCTCGTCCGGACGCGCGCGGAACTTGACTAGATGATGGAATTCATCCTCATTGAAGATGTAAGTCAAATTCGAGGCGGCGGGCAGAACCGAAGTGCGGAAATAGTGAAAGATCGAGTTTGCCGTACCCAGATGTTCCCCATGCTGCAGCCTTAAGCGACTCTTAATGTCAGCCGGGAAGACATGCTCACTTAGCAAGGATTCCGTGCACGCCATGACACCTGATGGTGCTGTGATGGCCCTGGTGAGAGCTGCGGACGCCAGGAAAACATTGTAGGCGGTGTTTACTAGTAGGAAGCTCGATTCCAGCCGGAGGTGGTCCGGTTCGATGTCGCGGGGTTGGGGAAACTTGAAGATGATGCGGTTCTTCGAGATCCCCTCCAGGACGACATTGATAGGCATCTGATCGTTCACGGGGAGGATGTCCGTGTCGGCGACGATTGTCTTCAGGCAATCTTCGATAATCTGGTCGGTCTCGCGTGAGTAAATGCCGGTGAATGCCATGGGCAGGCCGGGAAAGATTTGGCTGATGATGTAACAGCAGTTCGTTGCGCCGCCTCCAGGGGAACGGTTAACGTAACCGAGCCGGCCGACCTTGTCGGGACCAAGTTTCGCAAGGTCTTCGCGCCAATCCAGAACTTGTAGCTTCTCCGGCGGGATCGGAACCTTGGCCCCGCTTCGGAAACGCCTCCCGATGGCTTTGGCCGGGCCGAGTTGAGCTACATCATCCTCGTAGTCGAGAAAGGGACCGAATACCAGGCGCTTGCCGGTGCCATATTCCGTGGAAATGAAGGCGCCACGCTTGAATACGACCCAGCCAGCGTCGATATCCATCACCTTCAAGAGGGTGCCTACCTGATGGACTATATCGACGTCAACAATGTGATCAAGGACCGGCTGCCCGATAACGAGTAGCTTTCGATCCCCCAAGGCGGACTCCCGCTCCATCACCAACACCTCCTAAAGTAAGGTCATTGACGGTTGAATGAACTCCTTCGCATGATACCACGGGCCGCTAGCCCGGGGACGTTAGAGGACTCGATCTCTTCTCGGTTGGTTGCGCAGAAGTGGAAGTGAGGCTGATCGGTTGCGGCGAAGCTGGTTCCCCTGTCCCCGGCACGGGTCTACGCGGTGGGATCCGCAGCCCCGGCGGCATGCGGGCGGTCCAGTTGAACACCCGGCTCGCCTGGTGAGCGGAGCGCCGGCCCGGCTACTCTTGCGGCAGCAGCAGGCTGGCGTAATCCTGAAGGAACTGCTGCTCGGCCAGCGTATAGCGGCTGCGGAACTCGTCGCTGTTGATGCGGGCGCGGCGATCCGCCGGCTCCAGGTCGTTCAGCGCGCGGAACTCTTCTTTCAACAGGGCGCGGCGGTCCTCGGGAAAGGCGTTGAAGCGGCGAAACAGGCGGCGGACGGCTTCCTGCTGCTCCGGCGGCCAGTCGCGGAACCGGTCCAGTTGCAGCCGCAACCGCTGCTGCTCTTGCGCCGGAAGCCGGTTGTATCTCTCGAGTTGCTCCTCGACGCGCTGCCTGCGATCCGGGGGCAGGTTCTGGAGCGTGCGGCGGCGTTCCTCGGGCGTCATCCGGTTGAGGCGGTCGAGCACCCGGCCGGCCCTGGGACCGAAGACCTTGGCGGCCGGCGGCCGTGGCGGCGCAACTGCCCGGCGCGACTGGGCCAGCGACGGGCACACCACCGCCCCTCCCGCCACCACCAACGCCAGAACTGGAAGCCACACCGCCATCGGATTACATCGGCTGCAAGCTCGGCGCCTCGACGCGCGCCATCAAGTTGAGCTGCCGCAGCATCTCCAGATCATCCAGGGTCCGCTCGACCCGTTCCAGGTCCATATCCACCGCTTCAGCCTGGTTGGTCTCGGGGAATCCGACGGGGGCCGGCGACCGGAACAGCAGCACGGCAGCCACCAGCACCGAGGCCGCCGCCAGCGGGAAGGCCGGGCGCCACGCTCGCGGCAGCCAGGGCCGGACGGCACGGTCCCACCAGCCGCGGTGCTCCTCGGCTTCAAGCCGTTG
The DNA here is from genome assembly GCA_038060875.1 of Acidobacteriota bacterium. GTDB lineage: Bacteria > Acidobacteriota > Terriglobia > Bryobacterales > Bryobacteraceae > JBBTDS01. The sequence goes on from JBBTDS010000552.1 coordinate 4,064, forward strand.
GTAGAGCCGGCGGTCGAAGACCGGAGAAACGGGCTGCGCGTCCCAACGGTCCAGCGCCGCCCACACCGAGCGCTGCTCGTCCCCGAAGGCGCGGCAGTCGGGGCAGCTTTCCATGTGCCGCTCCAGAATGGCCGCCGTCCGCGGCTCCAGTTTGCGGGCGCAGTAGGCCAGCAGGAGGTCCGCGTTCTCCCGCGATTGAATCGGGCATTCCATTGCCGTTTCCCCCTCTCAGACCAGATGCGCCAGGCGCACGCGCAGCGTCTCATAAGCCCGGAACAGCAGCGACTTCACTGCCGATTCCGAGCAGTTCAGCACCCGGGCGATCTGCGAATACTCCAACTCGTGGTACTTATGCATTAACACCGCCGCCCGCTGCTTGGCCGGCAGCAGGTGGATGGCGCGGCGGACCTCCCTCAGCTTCACCTCGTGAACCAGGTCTTGTTCCACCGTCGGCTTGCGGTCGGCAATCTGGCGGCCCGGCGCCGCCGGCGTCTCCACATCCAGGCTCTCCTGGCCACGCTCGTTCTTGCCGTCCCGCAAAGAATTCAGCGCCAGGTGCATCGCGATCCGGAACAGCCAGGTTGTGAACTTGGCGGTCGGCTCGTAGCTGGTGCGGGCCCGGTAGACCCTCAGAAACACCTCCTGTGCCAGCTCCTCCGCCACCGCCTGATTCTGCACCATCCGATACAGGAAATGGATAACGGGAGCACGGTGTCTCTCCAGCAGCAGAGCGAAGCTGGCGGTGTCCCCCTCCTTGACCCGCAGCATTAGCTCGGTGTCCGGCTCCAGGGCCGCGACCGCCACCATATCGTTGTTAACCCGCTCGTTCACCGAAGGTTGCGGACAATCCCCTGGGCACCATTTTAGCAGCGGACGGGGCGCGGCGTGCCGGGCGAGGC
>JBBTDS010000552.1:5062-16387 GCA_038060875.1 Acidobacteriota bacterium
CCTACTCGCTGAAGAAGTTGCCCATCCGGCGGAACTTCTCGTAGCGCTGCTCGATCAGTTGGGCGGCGGTGAGGCCGGAGAGTTCCTCCAGGGCCTGGCGGAGCGTCTCGCGGAGCGTCTTGGCGGTCTGGTCGGCGTCGGTGTGGGCCCCCTCGCCGGGCTCGGGAATGATGCCGTCGATCAGTCCGAACTGGAGCAGGTCCTGGGCGGTAAGGCGCAGCGCGGCGGCGGCCCGCTCGGCCTGCTTGGAGTCGCGGTAAATGATGGCCGCGCAGCTTTCCGGCGAGATCACGCTGTAGATGGCGTTCTCCAGCATGTAGATCTTGTTGCCCACGCCCAGCGCCAGCGCGCCGCCGCTGCCGCCCTCGCCGATGCAGACCACGATCACCGGCGAGCCCAGCCGCGACATTTCGCGGAGGTTGGTGGCGATGGCTTCGGCCTGTCCGCGCTGCTCGGCGTCGATGCCCGGATAGGCGCCAGGCGTGTCGAGCAGCGTCAGGATCGGGCGGCCGAACTTGGCCGCCAGCTCCATCACCCGCATCGCCTTGCGGTAGCCCTCCGGCTTGGGCATGCCGAAGTTGCGGTAGAGCTTCTGCTTGGTGTCGCGCCCCTTCTGCTGCCCGACCACCATCACCGGCCGCCCTTCGAAGAAGCCCATGCCGCAGACGATGGCCGGGTCGTCGCCGAACCGCCGGTCGCCGTGGATCTCCTGGAAGTCGGTGAACAGCCGCTGGATGTAATCGAGCGAGTGCGGGCGCTTGGGATGGCGGGCCAGCAACACCCGCTGCCAGGCGCTGCCGGGCGCCGCGGCGCCGGTGGCCTCCTCGCCGATTTGACCGCTCTCTTCAGGCATGAATGTTTCCTCGGGGCCGGCTCACCCAGCCAGGATCTCCATCGCATCCGGCCCGCAGATTCGCTCGAGCTCCTCCTTGAACTCCCGGTCGGGGCGGACGCGATGGGCTATATCTAAGATAACCGAAAAATCCCGCGGCCTCTCCAGCCGCAAGCGCACCTCGGTGGGACCGGGCTTGCTCTCGAACAGGCGAACCAGGGCGTCGGCCCGATCGGCGGCAGCGTTGGCGGCCAGCGGAACCCGGATCGAAATCAGGCCGGGCAACTGGAGGCCGGCCACCGCCAGCGGGACGATCTCCTGCACCGAGACCTTGGGCGGGCCGCCCTCCTCAGGCAGCGCCTGCCCGCGGATCAGCACCGCCTGTCCCTCTTCCAGCGATGGCGCCAGCCGCTCGTAGTTGGTGGTGAACACCACCAGGTCGATGGTGCCGTGGGAATCCTCGAGCTCGACCGCGGCCCAGGGCTTGCCTTCCCTGTTGCGCCGCCGCTGGATCGCGTTGAGCAGGCCGCAGACGGCCACCTCCGCCCCGCGCTCCAGGCCCTCCTCCAGGGTGTCGCTGTTGTGGGTGGCCAGGTCCTTGATTTTGGCGACGTACTGGTCCAGCGGGTGGCCAGTCACATAGAAGCCCAGCACCTCTTTCTCGGAGGCGAGTTTCTGCCCCGGCTCCCACTCGGGCACGTCCGGCAGCGGCTTTTCGACCGTCTCCGGCTCCTGCCAGGCGGTCGCGAACAGGCCCGCCTGGCCGCTCTGGCGGTCCCGCGAGGCCCGCTGGCCGATCTCCATCGCGCTGTCCACCGCCGCGAGAAGCGGCGAGCGGCGGGCGGCCAGCGAGTCCATCGCACCGGCCTTGATCAGGTTCTCAATCATGCGACGGTTGAGGGCGCTCAGGTCCACCCGCTCACAGAAGTGATAGAGCGACCGGAACCGCCCCGCCTCGCGGCGGGCCGCCAGGATGGCTTCCACCGAGGATTGGCCGAGGTTCTTGATCGCCCCTAACCCGAAGCGGATGGCCTCGCCGTCCGGCGTGAAGCTCCAGTCGCTGGCGTTGACATCGGGCGGGAGAACCTTGATGCCCATCTCGCGGCACTCGCTCTGGTACTTGACGATCTTGGCCGTGTTGCCCGTCTCCGAGGTGAGCAGCGCGGCCATGAAGTAGACCGGGTAGTGCGCCTTCAGGTACGCGGTCAGGTAGGCCAGGTAAGCGTAAGCGGCCGAGTGCGACTTGTTGAAACCGTAACCGGCGAACTGCTCCATCAGGTCGAACGGCTTTTCGATCTTGCGGCGCGGATAGCCGCGTTTCAACGCCCCCTGGAGGAAGCGGTCGCGCTGGGCGGCCATTTCCTCCGGCTTCTTCTTGCTCATTGCCCGCCGCAGGATGTCGGCGTCGCCCAGCGAGTAGCCGGCCAGCCGGTTGGCGATCTGCATCACCTGTTCCTGGTAGACAATGACGCCGTAGGTCTCCTCCAGGATCTCCTTCAGCTCCGGCAGCTCGTAGACGATCTGGCGGCGGCCGTGCTTGCGCTCGATGAAATCGTCGGTCATGCGGCCCTGGATCGGGCCGGGCCGGTAAAGCGCGTTCAGCGCGCACAGGTCCTCGATCCGGCTGGGCTGGTAGCGGCGCAGCAGGTCGCGCATCCCGGCCGACTCAAACTGGAAGACGCCGCTGGTATATCCCCTGGAAAAGATCTCGTACGTCTTCGGATCGTCCAGAGGCAAATCCTCCAGCACCAGTTTCTCGCCGGTCGCGGACTCGATCAGCTTCACCGCGTCGTGGATGATGGTGAGCGTGGTAAGCCCGAGGAAGTCCATCTTCAGCAGCCCGAGCTGCTCCAGGCCCACCATGTCGAACTGGGTGACAACTTCATCCTTGCTGGTGCGGTACAGCGGCACCAGCTCTTTCAAGGGCACGGGCGAGATGACTACGCCGGCGGCGTGGACCGAGGCGTTGCGCGCCATGCCCTCCAGGCGCCGCGCCACCTGGAGCACGTCGGCCACCCGCGGGTCTTTCTTCGCCGCTTCCTCCAGGCCGGGCTCCAGCTTGATCGCGTCCTCCAGCGTGATGTTCAGGACGTTGGGGACCATTTTGGTGATGCGGTCCACCTCGCCGAAGCTCATATCGAGCACGCGGCCCACGTCCTTGATGCCGGCCCGCGCGCCCAGGGTGCCGAAGGTGATGATCTGGGCCACCCGGTCGCGCCCGTATTTCTCGGTGACGTACTGTATAACCTCGCCCCGCCGCCGGGTGCAAAAGTCGATGTCGATGTCCGGCAGGCTGATGCGCTCCGGGTTCAGGAAACGCTCGAAAATGAGACCGTACTGGAGGGGATCGAGGTCGGTGATCCCCATGGCGTAGCTGACCAGGCTGCCAGCCGCCGAGCCGCGGCCCGGTCCCACCGGGATGCCGCGCGACCTGGCGAAGCGGATGAAGTCCCAGACGATCAGGAAGTAGCTGGAGAACTTCATGTGCTGGATCATGCGGATCTCGCGGTCCAGCCGCTCGGCGTACTCGGCCAGGTCGTGCTTGAGCCGCCCCGCCGCCCCCAGCGCTTCCAGCCGCGGCCGGATCCGCTCAAACCCGTGGCGGGCCACGTACTCGAAATACGTGTCGGTAGTGTGCCCGGGGGGTACTTCGAACTTCGGAAACGGCTCCGAGACCTTTTCCAGCTTCACCTGGCAACGCTGGGCGATCTCCCAGGTCCGGTCCAGGGCTGGCTCCAGCTCGGCGAACACCTCCATCATCTCGGCTCGGGATTTCAAGTAGAAATCAGCCGTGGGCCACTTTAGCCTGGTCGCATCGCTCATGGTCTTGCCGGTCTGGATGCATAGCATGATTTCGTGCGCTCTGGCGTCTTCTCTACATAAGTAGTGGGCGTCGTTTGTGGCCACCAGAGGAATACCGGTTTCCTGGGAGAGCCGGACCATGAGCGGAACCACCTGCTGGTCCTGAGGCATTCGGTGATCTTGTATCTCCAGAAAGAAGTTGCCCTGTCCGAATATGTCCTGATAGGTGTAGGCCAGGCGTCTGGCATCCTCATAGCGCTGAGCCGTAAGGCTTTCGCTTATATCACCCCGCAGGCAACCCGACAAGGCAAGCAGCCCCTTAGAATGTCGGGCCAGCAGATCTCTGTCTATTCTAGGCTTGTAGTAGAAACCCTCCAGGAATCCGGTGGAAACCAGGTCCAGCAGGTTGCGGTAGCCTTCCTGGGTCTCGCACAAGAGCACCAAGTGGTTGTAGCGGTCTGACTCCGAGCGGACCTTGTGACCCTGCTGGGAGACATAGGCCTCGCAGCCGATGACCGGATGCACCCCGCTGTTCCTGGCGGTGGTGTAGAGCTGAACCGCCCCGAACAGGTTGCCGTGGTCGGTCATCGCCACCGCCGGCATCCTGTGAGCGACCACCGCCTCGATGAGCTGCGTAATCTCGCAGGCGCCATCCAGCAACGAATAATCAGTGTGGCAATGTAGATGGACGAACGGTGTGTCGGACATCAGGCCAACGGCTCCATTGTGACTCCTGGCTCCCGGGGAGGTGGTAGGGACGGGCAGATTCGAACTGCCGACCTGCCGCTTAGGAGGCGGCCGCTCTATCCATCTGAGCTACGTCCCCGCCTCTTCATTCTATCGCAGAGCCTCGTACCTTTCCGCCCACCGCTTAAGACCCTTCCGTCCGATGTCGGTGCGGCAGTGCATCCCTTCGAAGTGTACGTTCTGGACCGCTGCGTAAGCCTGCGCGATCGCGCGCGGAAGGTCGGGGCCGGCAGCGGTCACGCCAAGCACTCGCCCGCCGGCTGTCTCCAGGCCTCCCGGTCCCGTGCGGGTGCCGGCCTGGAAGACCGTGGCTCCGAGAGCCTCCGCCTCTTCTATGCCGCGGACCGGCACTCCCGTGCGCGCGGAACTGGGGTAACCCGCGGATGCCAGTACGACGCAGACCGAGGGAGAACCGCTCCACCCCAGGCGGGCGCCCGCCAGTTCCTGGTGCGCGCAGGCGCGGAGCACCTCGGCCAGGTCGCCATCGAGAGAGTGCATCAACGGCTGCGCTTCCGGGTCTCCCATGCGGACGTTGAACTCGAGCACCTTCGGACCCTCGGCGGTCATCATCAAGCCCGCATAGAGGAACCCGGTGAAGGGCATCCCTTCGGCGCGCATCTGCTCTATCACCGGCATCACAATGCGATCCAGGATCTCCCGCTTCTGAGACGCATCCAGTATGCGGCCGTCGCAGTAGGCTCCCATGCCGCCCGTGTTGGGGCCGGTGTCGCCATCGTAAACCGCCTTGTGGTCCTGGGTCGCCTCGAACGGAACGACGGACTTGCCGTCGCTTAGAACGATGAAGCTGACCTCTTCGCCGGTGAGGCATTCCTCGATCACCAGTCGTGATCCGGCTTTCCCAACCAACTGGCCGGACAGCAGTCCCCGCGCCGCGGTTTCGGCGTCCTGGCGCGTGGCCGCCACGACCACTCCCTTGCCCGCGGCCAGACCGTCCGCCTTGAGCACCACCGGGCAGCCGAAGCGGTCGAGGGCTTTCAAGGCGTCCGCCTCGTTGGCCACGGTGACGAACTCGGCGCTGGGGATGCCGGCCCGTTTCATGAACTCCTTGGCGAAGATCTTGCTGCCTTCGAGTTGCGCCGCCCGGGCCTGGGGCCCCACGATCGCGCGGCCGGCGGCGCGGAAAGAGTCCACAACGCCGGCCACCAGCGGCGCCTCGGGGCCCACCACCGTGAGCTCGGCGTCCACCGACTCCGCCAGGCCAAGGAAGTCCGGCGGCGCGCCAGCGCCCGCGGGAACGCACTCCGCGATTCGAGCCATTCCCGGGTTGCCCGGGGCCGCATACAGTTTCCGGACCGAAGGACTCCGGGCCAGGCGCCACGCGATCGCGTGTTCCCGCCCGCCGCTGCCGATCACGAGGACTTTCACCAGATCATCTCCTAGCAGAATTGTTTGAAACAAAAACCTAGTAATGCGTTAGGCCTGTGGAGCAGGACCGCACTTCCTTACAATGATAGAAGGAAATCCGGGCCGATATGCCGATCCAGGCGCGCTATCAGGTCGTGGTCGTGGGCGCCGGGCACGCGGGCTGCGAGGCGGCGCGGGCGTGCGCCCGGATGGGCCTGAAGACCGCCATCGTCACCATGAACCTCGACCTGATCGCCCAGATGTCCTGCAACCCGGCGGTTGGAGGGATAGCCAAGGGGCATCTGGTGCGCGAGGTCGATGCCTTGGGCGGGGCGATGGGCGAGGTCACCGACGCGGTCGGGATCCAGTTCCGCCTGTTGAACACCAGCCGCGGCCCGGCGGTGTGGTCGCCGCGCGCGCAGTGCGACAAGAAGCGCTACCGCGCCCGCATGCGAGAGGTCCTCGAGAACGAGCCCAACCTCCGCATTCTCCAGGCCGAGGTGGCCGAGTTGTCGATGGACGGGGAATGCCGTCGCCGCGCGCGGGGAGTGCGGCTGCGCGACGGGCGCATGATCGAGGCCGAAGCCGTCATCGTGGCCACCGGAACGTTCCTGAACGGGCTGGCCCATGTCGGCGAGATGACCTACAGTTGCGGGCGGAGCGGCGAGTCGCCGTCCCAGTTGCTCGGCAACCAGCTTCGAAACCTTGGCTTGCGGTGGGTCCGGCTGAAGACCGGCACTCCGCCCCGCCTCGATGGGCGCACCATTGACTGGAGCCGCTTCGAGCCGCAGTATGGCGATCCCGAGCCGACTCCATTCTCCTTCCTCACCGAGCGGATTGATCGGCCTCAAACGCCCTGCCACATTGCGTACACGACGGAGGAGACCCGGCGGATCCTGCGGGACAACATCTCGCGCTCTCCCTTGTACAGCGGCCGGATCGAGGGCATCGGTCCGCGTTATTGCCCGTCGATCGAAGACAAGATCGTCAAGTTCCCCGACAAGCCCAGGCACCAACTCTTCCTGGAGCCGGAGGGTCTCGACACCTACGAAGTCTATGTCAACGGCATGTCCACCAGCATGCCGATTGACGTCCAGGAAGCCGTGGTGGCCTCCGTACCCGGACTGGAGAGGGCCGAAATGATCCGGCCGGGCTACGCCATCGAGTACGACGCCATCGACCCGCGGGAACTGGGACACAGCCTTGAGGTGAAAGCCGTCGAGGGCCTGTTCCTGGCCGGGCAGATCAACGGCACGTCAGGCTACGAGGAAGCCGCGTGCCAGGGCATCGTGGCCGGCATCAACGCCGCGCTCCGGCTGGGTGGCCTGGACGCCGTCGTGTTCGGCCGAACCGAGGGGTACACCGGCATACTCATCGACGATCTGGTCACCAAGGGAGCCGATGAGCCCTACCGGATGTTCACCTCACGCGCAGAGTTCCGGCTGCACCTGCGAATCGACAATGCCGACGAAAGGCTTACGCCGGTTGGCCGCCGGGTGGGCCTGGTCGGGGAAGAAAGGTGGAGCCTGTACCAGAGAAAGCAGCGCCAGCGCGCCGGGCTGCTTGACCTCATGCGGCAGACCCGGCTGGAGCCTGGCAAGTTCCCGGACGTCAAGATTCCGGCCGATGAGCGGCCCACTCTGATCCAGTGGCTTCGTCGGCCCGAGGCCGGCATCACAGCGCTGAAGGGCTGGGCGGCCGCGGCCCTCGGTGAGGAACCCGTCCGCGGGGTGCTGACCGGCATCGAAACAGAAGCCAAGTACGCGGGCTACATCGCCCAGCAGGAAAGGCAAATCGAGCGCTTGAAGAGCGCCGAGAGCCGGCGAATTCCCGATAGCTTCGGGTTCACCGGGATACCAGGTCTTTCTAGAGAGGTTCGGGACAAACTGGAGCGTGTGCGACCCCGAACGCTGGGGCAGGCAGCCCGCATCCCCGGCGTGACGCCCGCGGCAATCGCCGTGCTCGACGTGTACCTGAGCCTTGGGGCCGCCGGCCGAGCGTCTCTCGATGTATAGTTGGCAGGTGGTCCCAAGCCCGAGCGAAGCGGAGCAATTCGGCCGGGTTCTGACAGAGAACCTCGGCGGGATTTGCGACGTCTCTGCCACTCAACTGCTTCAGCTCTATGGTCATTACCGGCTCCTCCTGCACTGGAACAAGGCACTCAACCTGACTTCGATCGAGGGTCTCGAAGAAACTGTGGTTCGGCACTATTGCGAGTCGTTGTTCCTGGGCACCCGCTTGTCGGATGGCGGACTGTCCGTCCTGGACGTGGGTTCAGGGGCGGGCTTCCCAGGGATACCGATGGCCGTGCTGCGGCCTGACTGCCGGTTCACTCTCGCCGAGTCCGACCGCCGCAAAGCCGTTTTTCTCAGAGAATCTACTCGCGGCTGGCCCACTATTGTTGTGTTCCCATGCCGCGCTGAGAGGCTTGAGGAGAGGTTCGACTGGGTCGTCTCCAGGGCTGTACGTTGGAGACAGGTCCTGAGGATCGGCATCCGGCTGGGATACAGGTTGGGTTTGTTGGCGGGCGAGGCAGACGCGGAGCAGATGCGCGGTGTGGCAGGGGTCTGCTGGGACGCACCCGTTCGCTTGCCGTGGGGCGAGCGGAGGGTGTTTCTGGTGGGGACTGTTTCACGTGGAACATGAGAAAGCGCCGTTTCACGTGAAACGTGGTAGCATTGATTTCTTCGCATCCCGGAGCTGACGTTGGGAAAAATCATCGCGATCGCCAATCAGAAGGGGGGCGTAGGGAAAACAACGACCGCCATCAACCTGGGAGCTTCGTTGGCGGCCAACGACCTGCGTGTGCTCGTCATTGACGCGGACCCGCAGGGGAATTCCACCACAGGGCTCGGCGTGCCCAAGATACCGGGTGTGCCGACGCTCTACGACGCGCTGCTGGGCGAACAGGCGCTCGCAACGATCATCGTCAAGACCAGCTTCGAAGGTCTCGAACTTGTGCCTTCGGATAGGAACCTGGTGGGCGCCAACCTCGAACTGGTCGATGTCGACCAGCGGGAGTTCCGCCTCGCCGACAAGGTCGCCGGTGTCCGTGACTCTTACCACTACATCCTGATTGACTGTCCGCCCGCCCTCGACCTGCTGACGCTGAACGCGCTGGCCGCAGCCGATTCCGTGCTTATTCCTATCCAGTGCGAGTTCTTCGCGCTGGAAGGAATTTCGGAACTCATGGACACCATTGACCGCGTGCGGGACGGGTTCGACCGCCCGCTCAGGATCGAGGGGATCCTGCTCACGATGTACGACGACCGCACCAACCTCACCCGCCAGGTGGCCCACGACTTGCGCGAGTTCTTCGGTACTGACGTCTTCCGCACGGTGATTCCGCGCAGCATCCGTCTGGCAGAAGCGCCAAGCCACGGGAAGCCGATACTTCTCTATGATGTCCGCTCGCGGGGAGCGGAAGCCTACATCAAGCTGGCTAAGGAGATCCTTGCGAATGAGCAAGCCCTCAGAGAATCCGCGCCGGGCGCTTGGCAGAGGCCTGAGCGCGCTGCTGCCATCGAGAACGGCTCCGAGGATTGAGCCGCCGGCCGCCCCGACCAAGGGCCTGGCGACACATCTCCCGATCGATCAGATCGACCCCAACCCGGTGCAACCCCGGACTGGATTTGCCGCCGAGAAGCTGGGTGAGTTGGCCGCCTCGATCCGGGCTACCGGAGTCCTCCAGCCGCTGCTGGTCCGGCCCCACGGAGCGCGCTACCAGTTGGTCGCCGGAGAGCGCCGCTGGCGGGCGGCCAGAGTGGCCGGTCTCGCCGAAGTGCCCGTAGTCGTCCAGGACGTCGCCGACGACCGGCTTCTTGAGATCACGCTCGTCGAAAACATCCAACGCGAAGACCTGAACTCCATCGAGATAGCCCACGCCTTCGATCATCTTGTCCAGGACCTGAATCTCAGCCACGACGAGATCGCCCGGCGCACAGGCAAGGACCGGAGTACCATCACCAACATGCTCCGGCTGCTTAAGCTGCCCGTTGACATCCAGCAGCTTGTGGCCGAACACCGGCTCTCCATGGGCCACGCGCGCGCCGTACTTGCCTTGCCCACCGAAGAACTCCAGCGGCAGGTCGCGGAAAAGGCCAGTTCACAGGGTCTCTCCGTCCGCCAGGTAGAGCGCCTGGTGCAGCGCATGACGCAGCCGCGTGACCCGAAGTCGGCCGACGAGGTTCTTCAGGATCCGAACGTGAAGGCGGCTGTCCAGGAACTCGAGAGAGTCCTCGGGACCCGCGTCCGCATCGTGGAACGCGCAGAGCAGCGCGGCCGGATCGAGGTCGAGTATTACTCGCCTGAGGACCTGGACCGGATCTACACACTCATCGTGGGCAGCAATTGAGGCTGGAGGGGACTGGTGCCGGCGGCTGGACTCGAACCAGCGACCTTGGGATTATGAGACCCACGCTCTAACCACCTGAGCTACACCGGCGCGCTTGGCTCACCTGCCTTCAGCGTATGCATCCGCGGGGCCAGTTGTCAACGCGGCTGAGCTGAGGGTGAGCGAGATAAAGCGGCGGACGGCATCGACCTCATGCCTTCGGTGCTCGCGAGAAATGACCCAGGTTTGCTCGCGAAAAGTGACCCACGCCGGGGTCGCCGAAAGCCTGTTTGGCGCGCGCCAAACGCCGCGACAGTCGCTTTAGGCCCGGAGAAGGCAAACTGGTTCGGGAAAAAGAAACTGGTTGCGAGAAAAGGACTTTTCACGCCGCACTGCGCTCTTGCCGTCGGGCTGGCGCTCGCATGCCGGCCGAGAAGGAACTTGTCGGATCGCGTTCGCCGTGTGGGCCAGTTTGTTCGAGCACAAAAGGGTCATTCTTGACCAGCGCCAAGACCCCATGCTGAGCCGCGACCGCAGGGAGCGGTTACCGTCAGGCGGATCTTCTCCCTTCCTTTGAGGCAGATCATGGAGCGGAAGTGGATTTGTTATGTTGGCGTTGCCTTGATGAAGGCGAAATGGAGGCCCTGCCTACATTGCACTACTTGTCGGGGAGCTGAATCGCGAGCGCCGTGAGAATCTCTTTCTGCCGGGCGTCCGGCTTCGGCAATCGCGTCACCGTGTTCTTCTCATCGATCTGGTATTCCAGCAGGCACAGACGGCTCAGGGCGGCCAAGGCATCCGGGAGGGTAGTGGTGTGGGGAGCGCTGTCGGTCGTCCCGAACCTCGCTTGCAGCCGGCGCTCCATCTCCCGGCTGATCTTGAGCGCCAAACATGCAGCCGAAGACGTGACCCCGCGTGCAGCTCTCCTTGCGCACCCAGATGGGGCGCACTTCCAACAGGCCGGTCTTCAGTTGCCGAAAGTCCCGCTCCACCTTTTGCAGGCTCACATAACTGTCGTGCACCTCCTGCCCCCTCAGTTGTGGCTTGGGAACGTCGCTCACCACCACGTACTCGGCCTCGTTCTTGCGCAGCAGATAGTGCACGCCCTCGGCCTCCACTTCGCACACGTCTTCGCTGAACAAGCCCAGCTGCAAGGTCCCTGCCCCCAGCAAGCGCCGAATCTGCGGATCCGTCAGCGCACTGATGTAGTGCAGCCCGGCCGCTTTCAGCGCCTGCTTGCCCTTGC
>JBBTDS010000553.1:0-5637 GCA_038060875.1 Acidobacteriota bacterium
GGCATCCGTCCGGCGAACCCAGACGTGAGGTTCGGGGGCGGGCGGGGCGTGGTGCTGGTGGATGAGGCGCTGGGAGGGACGGGGGCCGGAATCGAGGTGCTGCTCGCGGGCTGGCATGGCCCGCGAACCCACAAGAGCGCGGTGTGGGGACCTTGCGGGCCTGGCGCAGCGCGGGCGCCGGCCGGCGGGCGGCAAGCGGCGGTTAAGACGGGGCGCGGGAGCCGGCGCGCCCAAGGGAAGCCAAAGCCGCACTCCGCATCTTCACCGAGATCGGCATCTCAAGGACGGAGGCGATCCGGCTCTTCCTAAGACAGGTGGAATTGCACCGAGGTCTTCCTTTTCCCGTCTCGATTCCGAATGAGGAAACGGTCGCTGCAATGCTGGAGGCGAACAGCCCGTCCACGCTGAAGCGCTATCGTTCGTTCGGTGAGCTACGCAAGCAGCTCTGATGGCGCTCAATCTTCTCACGACAACTGTATTTGAAAGGGATCTCCGGCGTGTCACGAAGCGTTGCCCGCCCGGTGTCGCAGTCATGCGTTACGCGGGCGGCGGTGCGGAGGGCCGCAGAGGTCCGAGCTTTGGCTCAGCGGGCCTTAACGGCGGCAAGGCCGCGGGCGAGGATTTCGTCCACGCCGTCGGCGATGCCGCGACGGGTGCGGGAGACCGGGATGGCCGGCTGAATGCCCACGCCGTGGAAGCGCGCGTAATCCCGCTTCAGCACCTTCATGCCCGTGTAGACTACGCGCAAGCCGCCAGGCAGCACAAAGGGGTTGATGTTGCCCGTTGTGCCGGCGGTCGCTTCGCCGACGAAGTCGGCCAGTTTGTAATATTCGACCAAGTCCAGGTCGGTCCCGGCCTGGCTGATGGCCCGCGCGTCGATGAGGAAAACGCGCTTCGCCTTCAGGTAGGGCTTGAGGGGCGGCCGGTTCCAACTGGCGTGCTGCCACGCGATGCCGACCTGGTCCGGCAGGGCCGGGGCCGGGTAGAGGAAGCGCTCGCTTTCGACGGTCTGCTCGGTCAGGTGCTGGATGAACGCCGGCGGCCACGACGCGGTCCAGGTCCACGTACATGATGCCCGGTTCGAGTTCGGCGACCTTGTCCGGGCGCGTCTCGGCCCAGCTAAAGCCGCCGGTCCGGCAGGCGAATTCCACCGCGCGGGCGCCCGGCGATCCATAGGGTTCGATCTCCAGCTTCATGCGGCGGGTGGCGCCATCGCAGACGGCCATGTTCCGCGTGGCGCGGTGGGCCGCCGATGCCGACCGACAGGCGCCCGGCGGAGACAGCGGCCTTCACGCGGCCGCTGCGATATATCCCGGGTTCGGTGGCGAGCCCGAGTCCGGCGTGCGACCAGCGGATGACGCTCAGGCCCGCCAGCGATTCCCGCTTCAGCTCGGGGGCCAGCTCGGGCGCCACGCCGGGGCCGGACAAGCGAACCGTGGGGGCGATCGGGTCGAACAGCGCCTGGAGCCGCCGGGCGAGTACGTCACTCGGGTGGAAGTAGCGGACATAGCCGGCCAGCCTGCCGAAGGCAATCAGGTTGTCGAGGGCGGAAGCGGTGAGGGGGCGCGGGCCCTTGGGCGGCTCCGACCGCCGGGTCCCGATGGCCTCCAGGGTCACGTCGTCCACCCAGACCTTGCCGGTACCGAAGATCATGACGCCGATGTAGATGCTCTGGCTGTCCGGGGCGACGGGCAGGGTGATCGAGTGGTGGGCCCACTCGGCGGAGACGATCGGGCGATCGGACATATTGTCAAAGGCGCTGTAGCCGCCAAGCTGCCGGTCCACCCGCGCCCACATCTGCGCGCGGGTGTCGGCTCCTTCCACGCGGACGGCGGCCACGTAGCGCATCGCGTCAATCCCTTCAGCCTGATTGTGCGGCAGCCGGCCAGCCAGCGCCAGGCAGGCCGGGTGGAGGCGGTTTCCTCATGCCTGCTCAGTCTCGGGGAGTCGTTTGCGGTCTTGAGGAATTTCGGCCGCGGAAGATTAAATTAGTGAAAGCGTAGCCTGTCACCGAATTAGGCACAATAAAGGAGACCAAGATGCCACAGGAACCATCACTGGCGCCGCATCCCTCGGAACAGCACGCGGCCTGGCAAGGCGCGCTGCACGGCGGCGATGATGCGCTGTTGGAGCAGCTTGCATCGGGCGACGAGCCGGCCGCCGCTCTGTTCGAACTCGAAACCTACATCAACGGCATCTACCGCGCCAGCCAGCACCCGCTCTTCTCCAAGCCGATGCCGGACGTCCGTTATGAAGTGCGGCGCGTGCTGCCCTACGCGGACGAGATCCGGAGCCGGGCGGGATGGCGCATTCGTGAGTTCGATGTTGGGCTGCTGCGCCTGATTCGCCGGTCCAGCGCGTTGTCGCCGGTATTGGGCGCCGGGGTCTCGATGGGCGCCGGCGCGCCGTCCTGGCCGGATCTGGTTCGACTGATGCTCGAGGAAACGCTGGAGAAAGGGCTGGAGATCTCCGGCGAAGCGAAGCGCTATACGGCGGAGCAGGAGCAGACGGCCCGCGAGGTCCTCGCTGAGGTAAAGGCCAAGGGTTTCTCAACGGATGTCGAAAGGCTGATGCAGGGCGCGCAAGTGTGTTACGACCTCTGCGGCCAACACCTGTTCAACCTGCTGACGAGGCTCCTCTATACGCGGGCGAAAGAACCGAGCGAGACCCATCGAGCCATCGCCGAACTGGCGCACGCGCAGAACGTGCCCGCGCGCGGCCCCGGATTGTTTCCAGGCTGGGACTCGATCATTACCTATAACATCGACGCGCTGATGTCCGAGGCGCTCACCGAGCAGAAGGTCCCCCATGCGGCCTGGGCAATGAGGGGCGACGAGCTTCGGGGCGACCCCGACGAACTGGCCCGCAAGAGCCCGTGGCATCAACCCGTCTTTCATATACATGGCTACACGCCAAGGCGCCTCTTCTTGATTACGGATGTCCGCTATGTCTTTTCCACCTCACAGTACCTGACGACATACAAAGGGCCGCGATCCAGGATTCTCGAGACTGTCCATGGGGGATTCCTGGCCAATCCGGTACACGTCGCAATCTACGCCGGCTGTTCGTTCACCGATGAAGCGATGAACGGCCTCCTTCGAGAGGCGTTCGCGGGGTACCCGGGACGCTATCACTACGCGTTTCTGAAGTGGCCGCGCGACAGGAAAGGCAGGGAGCCGGGCAGGGAGGAGATGGAGGCCGAGTCGGCGAAGCACCTTGAGTTCGGAGTGCGGCCAGTGTGGTTCGACGACTTCAAAGAGCTGCCGGGTCTGATCCGGCAGTTACAGTGATAGGGGTCGGGGGGACCAGCACGCGCTCAGCCATGGCGTGGATCAGTTCCTGGAGGCCCTGGCCGGTGACGCTGGAGATGGCGTAGAAGGGGAGGCCGCGCGCGGCGGCGGACTGCCGCAGCGCTTCCACGCGGGCCGGGTCCTGGGCCACGTCCATCTTGGTGGCGACCACCATCATGGGCTTGCGGGCGAGCTCGGGGCTGAAGCTGGCCAGCTCGTTGAGGACGACGCGGAAGTCGTCGTCGGGCTGGCGGCCGCTGGCCTCGGAGACATCCACCAGGTGGGCCAGCAGGCGCGTGCGCTCGACGTGACGGAGGAAGCGCGTGCCCAGGCCGTGGCCCTCGTGCGCGCCTTCGATCAGCCCTGGGATGTCGGTCACCACAAAGGTGCGCTCGTCCTGGAGGCGAACGACGCCGAGGTGAGGCTCCAGGGTGGTGAAGGGGTAGTCGGCGATCTTGGGGCGGGCGGCCGAGATGCGCGAGATGAGCGTGGATTTGCCGGAGTTGGGGAAACCGACCAGGCCGACGTCGGCCAGCAGCTTGAGCTCGAGCCGCAGCCTTTGCTCCTCGCCGGGATGGCCGGGCTCGCAGCGGGTGGGGGCCTGGTTGGTAGAGGTGGCGAAGCGGGCGTTGCCGCGGCCGCCGCGGCCGCCGCGGACCACGACGAAGCGCTCGCCGGCGGCGGTGAAATCGTGAAGCTGGACGCCGGTCCCGGCGTGATAGACAACGGTGCCGACCGGGACCGGGAGTTCCATCGAGGCGCCGTCGGCGCCGGTGCGGTTGCTGCCCTCGCCGTGGCGTCCCCGTTCCGCCTTGTGCTCGGGGTTGAACCGGTAACGGAGCAGCGTGTTCTGGTGGACGGTGGCTACCAGGACGACGTCCCCGCCGTGGCCGCCGTCACCGCCGCTGGGGCCGCCGCGGGGCACGTACTTCTCGCGGCGGAAGGCGCGGCAGCCGTTGCCGCCATCGCCGGCCTTGACGTAGATGGTGACTTCGTCGATGAACAGGTGGGGTAAGCCTCCGGCGTGCCCGCTATAAGACCGCCTTGATGCCGACGAACTTGCCGAGGCGGCCGCGGTCGCGGAACTCGACCCGGCCGGTGATGCGGGCGAACAGGGTGTCGTCCTTGCCGATGCCGACGTTCTCGCCAGGCTTGAGCCTGGTGCCGCGCTGGCGGACGAGGATGGAGCCGCCCGGCACCAGTTGGCCGCCGAAGGCCTTAATGCCGAGGCGCTGCGCGTTGGAGTCGCGCCCGTTTCGTGAGCTACCGAGACCCTTTTTGTGAGCCATGCTGCCCCCTCAAACCACGATGTCGGTCACCTTCAGCCGCGTCAGGAACTGGCGGTGGCCGATGGTGCGCTTGTACTGCTTCTTGCGCTTGAACTTGAAGACGATGACTTTGTCGCCGCGGACCTGGCCGGTGATGGTCGCCTTGACCCTGGCACCCTCAATCTCGGCGCCGGTGAGGAGCCGATCGGGGTCCTGGAACACCGCCAGGACGCGGCCAAGTTCCACTTCCGCGCCGACTTCTCCCGGCAACTTCTCAACCTCGACGGTGGCGCCGGGGGCGACGCGGTATTGTTTCCCGCCGGTCTCAATCACTGCGTACATAGGGATCCTTCCTGGTGGAATTGGCTGGGTGCGGCTTACGAACCTCTATCTTACAACAACGGGGAGCAAAACGGCGCGGTGGTGCGAGAGACCGGGTAGTTTTTACACGGTGAGGGTGAATGGCGGTGGCGGTATTACGCCCGAACCGTCTATGGCACGCAGCTTGCAGGGAGGTGAACCGTGACTGCCACATCCGCACCGCGGATCCTCCTCGCCGACGACCATGACGCCTTTCGGGAGGGGGTCAGGCGGCTCCTGGAACGCGAGGGATTCGCGGTGGTGGGTGCGGTTTCCAACGGCCGCGAAGCCCTCAGGCTGGCCCGTGAGCTCCAGCCTGACGTGGCGGTGCTCGACTTGAGTATGCCCGTCCTGGACGGCTTTGAGACGGCCAGGGCAATCGCGGGTGCGTGTCCCGAAACCAAGTTGGTCGCCCTCACCGGGCACTCCGATCCCCCGTATGTCTCACGCGCCCTCCGGGTGGGCTTTGCCGGATATGTCTTGAAACCCAGGGCCGCCGAAGAACTGGTTCACGCTATCCGGGTCGTCCACCAGGGGCTTACCCACCTGCCCCAGGGCTTCTGGACGAGGCGCCAGGGCTCCGTTTCCCGCTGACGGGGGCCGCCGACTGCTCCAGGTCCCGCGCCGAGAGGGTGATCGGCGGTGAAACTGTTAACAAATAAGGGCCTAGGAGTCTGTCGGAGTGAAATCTTTCTGAACGCGCAAAGCGCGGCCTCATA
>JBBTDS010000554.1:0-9558 GCA_038060875.1 Acidobacteriota bacterium
TCATCGCGAGCACCGCGGTGTACATCGGATGGCGGACCAGCCCGTAGGCCCCGGTGGTGACCAGCTCGTGTCCCTCGACCAGGCGCGCCTGGTAGGCGAACTGCCGGCCGAGGTCCCGCTTGGCGGCGAGCAGCAGCCAGGCCGCGCCAGCAGCCAGGGCCAGCGCGACCACCGCGAGCGCGACTTCGACAGTTGTGCCGAGCGGGAGAATCGGCGTGAACCGCGGCCGCGGCGCCGCCCAGATGATCAACAACCCGAGAGCCTGAAAAACCAGGCCGATCTTCCACGCCGGGTCGCGCTCAACCTCCCGCAAGCCCGCATGCCGCTTGCGAAGCAGAATCACCAGGCCCGCCAGCAGCCAGCAGGCGATGACGAAGGCAAAGACAGCGGCGTGCATTACGCTCCTCAACGTATACTAAGGCCATGCGCAGCCTACCCGCAATGCTCGTCCTGTTGTGCGGCGCGGCGGCGGCGAGCCTTTCCGCCGCGGGCCAGCCGGTGCTGTTCCGGCAGCCGGCCTTGAGTCAGACACAGATCGTATTTCACTACGCCGGCGACCTGTGGATCGTGGGCCGCGAGGGCGGCGAAGCGCGGCGGCTGACCAGCGCGCCGGGCCAGGAAGTCGAGCCGCACTTCTCGCCCGACGGGCAGCGGATCGCCTTCACCGGCGAATACGACGGCAACATCGACGTGTTCCTCGTGCCGGCCGGCGGCGGCGTGCCGCGGCGGCTCACTCATCATCCCGGCATGGACACGGTGGCCGGCTGGACTCCCGACGGCCAGCGCGTGCTGTTCCGCTCCGGCGGCAACAGCTACTCGCGGTTCAACCGCCTGTTCACGCTGGCGGTGGACGGCGTGTTCCCCGAGGAACTGCCGCTGCCGATGGCCGAGGAAGGAGCCTTTTCTCCGGACGGCGCCCAGATCGCTTACGTGCCGCTGGGCCGCGCCTTCAACACCTGGAAGCGCTACCGCGGCGGCCGTACCACGGCTGTCTGGGTCGCGCGCCTTTCGGACTCCAGCGTCGAGAGGATCCCGCGCGACAATTCCAACGACTTCGACCCGATGTGGATCGGCGGCCGCATCTACTTCCTATCCGACCGCGGCGGGCCGGTGACGCTGTTCGTCTATGACACGAAAACGCGCAAGGTCACCCAGGCGCTGCCCAACACCGGCCTCGATTTGAAGTCGGCGGCGGCCGGAGCGGACGCGATCGTCTACGAGCAGTTCGGCGGCATCTACCTGTTCGACCTGAAGACGCAGAAGCCGCAGCGGGTGGAGATCACCGTCAACGGCGACATGCCGGAAGTGCGGCCGCGGCTGGAAAAGCTCGCCAACCGCATCTCGACGGGCGGGATATCGCCAAGCGGCGCACGGGCGCTGTTCGAGGCGCGCGGCGAGATTCTCACCGTGCCGGCGGAGAAGGGAGACGTGCGCAATCTCACCAACACGCCGGCAGTGGCCGAGCGCGATCCGGCCTGGTCGCCCGACGGCAAGTCGATCGCTTACTTCTCCGATGCCTCCGGCGAGTACGAGTTGCACGTGCGCGAGCACACCGGCCAGGGCGAGGTGAAGAAGTTCAAGCTCAGCGACCCGCCGACGTTCTACTACGCACCGACGTGGTCGCCCGACAGCAAGAAGATCGCTTACACCGACAAGAAGCTCAACGTCTGGCGCCTGGACCTGGCCGGCGGCCAGCCGGTGCGCGTGGACACCGACCGCTACGACGGGCCGCGCCGCATCAGTCACGTAGCCTGGGCGCCGGACAGCCAGTGGCTCACTTACACCAAGCAGCTACGCAACACCCTGCGCGCGGTGTTCGTCTATTCGCTGGAGACGAAGCAGCAGATCCAGGTCACCGACGGCATGAGCGACGCCACGCTGCCGGTGTTCGATGGCGACGGCAAGCACCTGTACTTCCTGGCCAGCACCGACACCGGGCTGAACGTGGGCTGGCGCGACATGTCGGCCTATTTCCGGCCCGTCACCTCGAGCGTCTACGTGGCCGTGCTGCGCAAGGACCTGCCGTCGCCGCTAGCCCCGGAGAGCGACGAGGAGAAAGCCCCGGAGGCGGCCAAGCCTGAGAAGCCAGCCGCCGAGAAAGAGAAGGAGAAAGAGAAGGCGGCCGAAAAAGCGCCGCCCAAGGTTACCATCGACGCCGAGAATCTCGCCCAGCGCATCCTGGCGCTGCCGATCCCGGCGCGCACCTACACCGGGCTCCATGCCGGCAAGACGGGCGTGCTGTTTCTGCTCGAGACGCCCTTTCGCGTGGGCCAGACCGAGGGGCCGGCGGGGCGGACGCTCTACAAGTTCGAGCTGAAGACGCGCAAGACGGACAGGGTGCTCGACGGCGTCGGCTCATTCGACCTGGCGGCGAACGGGGAGAAGATGCTCTACCGGCAGGGCGAGCGCTGGGCGATCGCCTCGGCGGCGCAGGCGGTCAAGCCCGGCGAGGGTGCGCTGAAGCTGGACGGCATGGAAGCCCAGGTTGACCCGCGGGCCGAGTGGCGGCAGATGTACCGCGAGGCCTGGCGCATCCAGCGCGACCACTTCTACGACCCCAATCTGCACGGCCTCGACCTGGCGGCGATGATGAAGCGCTACGAGCCCTTCCTCGACGCGGTCTCCAGCCGCTCGGACCTGAACTACCTGTTCGCGGAAATGATGGGCGAACTCACCGTCAGCCACCTGGGCGTCGGCGGCGGATCGGCGCCGGAGGTGCGCCGTGTGCGCGGCGGGCTGCTGGGCGCCGACTACCGCATCGAGAACAACCGCTACCGCTTCGCCCACGTTTACAACGGGGAGAACTGGAACCCCGATCTGCGCGCGCCGCTGACGCAGCCGGGCGTCAACGTGGTGGCCGGCGAATACCTGCTGGCCGTCAGCGGGCGCGAACTGCGCGGCTCGGACAACATCTACAGCTTCTTCGAGGCGACTGCGGGCAAGCAGATGGTGCTCAAGGTCGGCGCCGATCCCGGCGGCGCCGGGGCCAGGGAGGTCACCGTCATCCCGGTGGATAGCGAAATGCGGCTGCGCAACCTGGCCTGGATCGAGGACAACCGCCGCAAGGTGGACCGGATGAGCGGCGGGCGCCTGGCCTACGTCTACCTGCCCGACACGGCCATGGGCGGCTACACCAGTTTCAACCGTTACTATTTCGCCCAGGTTGGCCGCGAGGGCGCGGTGATGGACGAGCGCTTCAACGCCGGCGGCTCGCAGCCCGACTACATCCTCGACTATCTGCGGCGGCCGTTGCTGCACTACCGCACCATGCGCGAGGGCGAGGACATCACCGGCCCGCTGGGCGGCATCTTCGGACCCAAGGTGATGCTCATCAACGAGTACGCCGGCTCGGGCGGCGACACCATGCCGTGGTATTTCCGCAAGGGCGGCGTCGGCCCGCTGATCGGCAAGCGCACCTGGGGCGGGCTGGTCGGCGGCCTGGGCGGCTGGCCGATGCTGATGGACGGCGGCGTGGTCTCGCCGCCCGGGTGCGCCTTCTGGGACCCGGACAAGCGCGAGTGGGTGGCCGAGAACGTGGGCATCGCGCCGGACATCGAAGTGGAGATGGACCCCAAGGCGGTGCGGGAAGGCAAAGACCCGCAACTGGAGAAGGCGGTGGAGGTGTTGCTGGCGGCGCTGAAGAAGAGCCCGCTGCCCAAGCACACCCGTCCGCCGTTCCCCAACTACCACCAGCCCGCCAGCGCCGCGCCAGGCAAGAAACGATGACCGCGAGCAGATACGCGCTGGCCGCTGCCCTCTTCCCCCTGCTGGCGGCCCAGCCGGCGCAGCCGCCGCCCACACTGCCTGAGGGCGTGCGCGCCGAGCGCAACCTGGTCTACGCTCGCACGCCGCAGAAGGAGCTGCTGCTGGACCTGTATTTGCCGGCGGGCGCGACGCCCCTGCCCGTCATCCTCTGGGTGCACGGCGGCGCGTGGCGCTCCGGCAGCAAGGAGCCGTGCCCGGCGGTCCGCCAGTCGGGCCGCGGCTACGCGGTCGCCGGCATCAGCTACCGCCTCAGCCAGGAGGCGCTGTTCCCCGCCCAGATCGAGGACGTGAAGGCGGCCGTGGGCTGGCTGCGCGCCAACGCGGCTAAACACAACCTCGATGCGAACCGCATCGGGGCGTGGGGCGCCTCGGCCGGCGGTCACCTGGTGGCCCTGCTTGGAAGCTCCGCCGATGATCCCGCGACCCGGGTGCAAGCAGTGGTGGACTTTTTCGGCCCCACCGACTTCCTGCGCATGCGCGACTTCCCCGGCAAGATGGACCACGACGCGCCGGACTCGCCCGAGTCGCGCCTGATCGGCGGCGCCATCCAGCAGAACAAGGAGAAGGTCGCACGGGCCAACCCGATCACCTACGTCAGCCGCGATGACCCGCCGTTCCTGATCATGCACGGCGACCAGGACCCGCTGGTGCCGCTCAACCAGAGCGAGTTGCTGCACACGGCGCTGACCAAGGCCGGCGTCGAGTCCACGCTGCACGTGGTGAAAGGCGCGGGGCACGGCTTCGGCGGGCCGGAGATCGACGCGCGGGTGAACGCGTTCTTCGACCGCCACCTCAAGGCCGCGGCGCAGCCGCCGCCGGCTGCCTGGCTGGACCCGAACAAGAGCGAGCCGGCCGGCACGCGCTACCGCACCTTCTTCAGCCGCACCATCGGCGCCGAGGCCAGCTACCTGATCTACCTGCCGCCCGATTACGAGCAGTCGGGCCGCCGCCGCTACCCGGTTGTCTACTGGCTGCACGGGCTGGGCGGCGATCAGCGGGGCGGCGCGCGGTCCTTCCTCCCGCATCTCGACGCCGCCATCCGGGCCGGCAAGGCGCCGGCCATGATCGCCGTGCTGGTCAACGGCATGCGCGACAGCATGTACTGCGATTTCCGCGATGGCACGCTGCGGGTGGAGAGCGTGATCGTCAAGGACCTGATCCCGCACGTGGACGCGAGCTGCCGCACCATCGCCCGCCGCCGGGGCCGCGCCGTCGAGGGCTACTCGATGGGCGGCTTTGGCGCCGCCCACTTGGGGTTCAAGTACCCCGAGCTGTTCGGCGCGGTCTCGATCATGGCCGGCGCGCTGCACGACGCCGAATCCCTCCGCGAGCGGCGGCCGGATCTCTTTCAACGCCGCTTCGGCGGCGATAAGGCCTACTACGACGCCAACAGCCCGTGGATACTGATCGAGAAGAACGTCAAGGCGGTGCGCGGCCGGACGTTCGTGCGCATCGCGGTCGGCGCCGAGGACCAGTTGCTGGAGCGCAACCGCGCTTACCACGAGCTGCTTGACCGCCTCAAGATCGCCCACGAATACGAGGCGGTGCCGGGCGTCGCTCACAACGGCGGGAAGTTCTATGCGGTCCTCGGCGAGCGGGCACTGGCATTCTATAGGAGAGCTTTCGGCAAGTGAGCGGCTACCCGCCGCGGCTGTGCGCTGCGCGCACCGGCGGCGCGTCGCTGGACACAGCAAACGGTCATGTCGTCTACTGGAGATGTTCTTATGCGTGTGGACCTGGCATTTGGCAAGACCGGCCTGACGGCGGATCTGCCGGAGGGCTTCCGCTACCGGGTGCTGGAGGCGCGCTCGGCCGTTCCGCTCGCCCATGCGGCGGGGGCCATCGAGCGGGCGCTGGACGAACCGATCGGCTCTCCACCGCTGGCGGTGCTGGCGGCCGGCAAGCGGAGCGCGGCCATCTCGGTGTGCGACATCACGCGCCCGGCGCCGAACCGGCTGGTGCTGCCGCCGCTGCTGCGGCGCCTGGAGCAGGCCGGCATCGGACGCGACGCCGTCACCATCCTGATCGCCACCGGCCTGCACCGCGCGGCCACTGCTGCCGAGATCCGGGAGATCGTGGGGCCGGAGGTGGGCGCCGCTTACCAGGTCGTCAATCATGACGCGCGGGACCTGGCGTCGCACCGGCGCCTGGGCGTCACCGCTTCCGGCACGCCGGTCTACATCGACGAGCGCTTCGTTGCTGCCGATCTGCACATCACGCTCGGCTTCATCGAGCCGCACCTGATGCTCGGCTACTCGGGCGCGCGCAAGCTGATCGTGCCGGGGCTGGCGGCGCGGGAAACCATCGAGGTGCTGCACAGCCCGAAGTTCATGCGCGACCCGCGCGCGGTGGAGGGGTCGATCGAGGACAACCCGCTGCACCGCGAGCTGGTGGAGATCGCCGCGATGGCGCGGCACGATTTCATCGTCGATGTGGCGCTGGCGCGCGACCGGCGGATCGCCGGCGTCTTCGCCGGTCACCCCATCGAAGCACACCGGCGCGGCGTCGAGTTCGTCTCGCGGGTGATGCTGGAGCTGCTGGAGGAGCCGGTCGATGCGGTCATCACCACCAGCGCCGGCTACCCGCTCGACCTCACCTATTACCAGTCCATCAAGGGCATCACCGCCGCCGCGCACATCGTCAAGCCGGGCGGCAAGATCCTGCTGGCGGCGGCCTGCGAAGAGGGCGCGGGCGCGCCGGAGTTCCGCGGCATGCTCAAGCAGTTTCCTTCCTGGCGCGAGTTCCTCGATCGGATCATGGGCGCGCCGGTGATCATCGACCAGTGGCAACTGGAGAAGCTGGCGCTGGTGAGGGCCAGGGCGGACGTGCTCTTCTATGTGCCCGGCCTGCCGGCCGAGTATTACCCGACGCTCTGGGGCAGCGTGTTCCCGTCGCTCGCGGCCGCGATCGAGGCGCTGTTCGCTTCCCTGCCCCACGGCGCCAGCGTGGCGGTCATCCCCGAGGGCCCGTACGTGCTGGCCAAAGTAGGATAAGTCTCCCGACTTGTCGCCCCGGGGACAAGCCGGGAGGCTTGTCCTACTGCGCCCCGCGCAGGCGCAGCATCGTCTTCAAGGTCTGGAAGATGATGTAGAGGTCCAGAGCCGGCGACAGGTGCTTGATGTAGTAGAGGTCGTATTCCAGCTTGGTGACGGTGTCCTCGATGGTGTCGCCGTACTTGTGATTGATCTGCGCCCAGCCGGTGACACCGGGCTTGACGGCGTGCCGCTGCCGGTAAAAGGGAATCTTCTCCGTGAGCACCTTAACGAACTCGGGCCGCTCCGGGCGCGGTCCGACGATCGACATGTCGCCCTTGAGCACGTTGACGAATTGCGGCAGTTCATCCAGGCGCAGCCGGCGCAGCCAGCGGCCGGCCGGCGTGATGCGGGGGTCGTCTTTGCTGGCCCAGACGGCGCCGGTGCGCGCCTCGGCGTCCGCATACATGGAACGGAACTTGTAGAGGGTGAAGTGGCGGCCGTTCAGTCCCACTCTGGTTTGACAATAGAGAACCGGACCGCGGGAGGACAGCTCGACCGCCGCCGCCACCAACAGCATCAGCGGCAGTGAGACGATGACGCCGGCCAGGGCGATCAAGAAGGAATAGAGCGCTTGAAACCGCACGTGGCCGGGCCGCGGGCCCAGCTCGCCGGAGAAGATCAGTTGCGCCGGACGCAACTCCTTGGCCGAGATCCGCCCGCAGGTGGCTTCGTAGGCGGCGGCCGCCTCCTCGATCACGATGCCGGAGAAGCGCAGGTCGAGCAGATCATACACCGGCATCCTGGCGCGGCGCTCGGAGATGCCCACCACAATGCGGTCCGGCCTGGTCTCCTCGACGACCTCGCGCAGTTTGGCGATCGGCCCCAGCACCCTGGCGCCGTTCCACAGGCTGCCCACCTCGACTGCGTCGTCCAGGTAGCCCAGGTTGGTGAGACCAAGCTCCGGGCGTCTGGCCAGGAATGCGGCGATCTCCTCGACGACCGCGTTGCGGCCGACGAACAGCAGCCGCTCGGAGCCGATCGCCCGCAGCACCACCACATCGTAGACCACGCGCCACGCACTGACCGCCAGCAGCCCCAGCCCGCAGCCGAGAATCATCAGCCAGCGGGGCAGCATCCAGTCCGGGTTGAGGTAGTTGATCAGGGCCTGGGCCAGAAAAGCGAACCCGAACGCCTGCCCCACTTCGAGCAGCAGGGCGATTCGAGAGCGCACCCTGATATCCGAGTAAAGATCGAGAAAGTGGAGCCCGAGCAAGACGCTGAACACAGCGATCAGAACCCGCCCCACGCCGCCGTCGTAGAGCAGGAAGACGGTGGGATCCACTTCCAGTACCGCAAAAGCGGCCAGGATGAACGCGCAGGACAGCAGGAGGGCCTCCGAGACCAGCAGCACAAACACGCTGGTGGGCACGCCGACCCGGAATAATCTCACCATTGATGTCAGCAGTCTAACACGGGGCGGCGGGGCGCGGGTTCCAAGCGCTCCGGCCCGGCCCTGATCGGCCCGATCGGCAGTTTCGGAACCCCGCCTGATCCCTCGACCCGTAAGCTTTTGTAGCTCCTGTAGTAGGGCTTGGGCTGCCGAGTCGGCCGAGCGGCGTCCTGTTTTCGCAGCCCGAAAAAATCCTTGTGTTTCCGTTGTTCTGAATGCATAATACCATGCAGATGAAAGTCGAACCCAAGGGTCCGGAGGCCTCGCGCCTGCGCCAACGCAGGTTCGAACTGATCCGCAGGTTCCACCTCCCAGAGGATCTCCTGCCCGGCTCCCTTTCCCTCACCCACCGCCGCTGCGGCAAGCCGACCTGTCACTGTGCTGAGGAACAAGGCCACCCCATCTGGTTCCTTACTTTTATGGCCAGCGGCAAAAAGCGCGTCGAACGAGTCCCCGCCGCTTGGGCCGAGGAAGTCCAGCGGCGGGTTCAGGCCGGCCGCCAGTTTCAGGACGCCCTCCGGGAAGTCCTCGCCGCCAACGCCGAACTGTTGGTGCTCTGGCGCAAGCAGCAAGCGCAGCGCAAACCGAAAGCTCGATGAAGGGGCCCAGCGCGCAGGGGATGCAAAACTACGCCTGCCATTGCCTGGGCCTGAAGTCCTACTTGGAACGCCCCGGCGACGGCCGCACCTACAAGCAGCCTTGCTCGTTCTGCCACCCGGTCAAGGACAATAAAGGCGCCGTCCACGGCTCCCTGCATCACTTCGCCATGATCACGGTGGTGGGAACCGGGCTGACACTGCCGGTGGACGTGGCTGACAAGTTGGAGCTGCCCGTCGTGGCGCGCCTGAAAGACAACCTCCTCGAACTGCGCGCGGCGGTCGAGGCGCGGTTCCATCCCGGCACACCCGTCATAGAAGTGCCACACGCCAACTGGCGTGAGGTTTATGTTCGTGACCCAGGCGCGATAGACGTGCCGTCCTAAAGAGAAGAGCGTCGTTTGGGCCTCTTCTTGCGGAATGAATCGTCGCGCGACGCAGAAACGACGGGCCTGCGGCCAACCAGGCGATTGATGTTCGAACTCGGCCATCTCCCAGATTCAGCCGGGCCACCACCGCATCGTCCACCGCCCTTGTCTGGGGGCACATTGACAAAGCAGGTGTCCAGCAGTTCCGGGCTGCCCTCCCAGGTGCCGGCGTTGCCGGCCCGCAGTTCGACATCCCAGAGGTAAGAAGAGTTGGCCTCGATGCAAAGCAGCCGATTGTAGGAGCGCTTCCCGCGGTAGCGCGGATTGTAACCCACTTAGGAAACGGCGCAACGATTGCGGATCTGGAAAGCTGGGGAGGCCCGTAAGGTACTGGAAGGCGCCGT
>JBBTDS010000555.1:0-3775 GCA_038060875.1 Acidobacteriota bacterium
CGGTCACGGTGCCGAAGATCGCCGCGGTGTCGCGCGTTTGGGCGCACGCACTCGCTGCGAAGGCAATCAGCAACAGAAGAGAATATACGCGCATCGGAGCTCCTTCTTCCAAACTTTCCTCGAATGAACCAGAATTCCACCCCTGGATTCCCAGACAGGTTCAATATACACCCCACCCCCACCGGTGGCAAGCCCCCCGGAGTGCGGTTGAAGCGCGGGGTTCGATCCTGGGCCGCGTGACGGATCCCAGTGGCGTTGTCGTGGTCGGGCCGATCAAGCGGCTGCCTTCAGTCCGGGGGGCAACCAGGTCGGTGACGATTCGACTCGCCGTCGGCGACGTGGAGACGGCCCAGGAGTTAGCCGAAAAGCGGGGGATCCCTTACCAGACTTATATCAAAGCACTGCTTCATCAAGCGCTCGAGAAGGAACGCGTGGCTGGCTGACTGTACCAAGCGCCCCGCAAAGCGGATTCGGCCCGACGTAGGCGACGTTTACCCTGCCTTAGCCCAATGACGGGAGGCCGTGACAGCGTGAGCGTCGTGTCCCGCAGAAGCGGACAGGTTTGAAGCCGGGCAGCGGAATCTGGTATTCATCACTTCGGGAGGCAGACATCGATGCGGGCCGCATCCTTCTTTATTGCTGCTCTGCTCGGGGGCGGCTTGTGCTCCGCGCAGGAGTCGCGCGGTTCGATCCTGGGCCGCGTGCTGGATCCCAGCGGCGCGGTGGCGGCCGGCGCCAAGGTCCAGGCGCTCAACGTGGCCACCAACGCCGGCGCCTCGTCGGTCACCAACCAGGAGGGCAACTACGAGATCCCGTACCTGCTACCGGGCATGTATCGGGTGACGGCCGAGCTGGCGGGTTTCAAGCGGGCGGTGCGGGAGAACATCGAGTTGCGGGTCAATGACCGCATGGCGCTGGACTTCACGCTGGAGGTCGGCGACGTGGCCGAGTCGGTGGTGGTGACCGCGGAGAGCCCGCTGCTGGAATCGGCGACCGCCTCGATCGGCATGATTGTGGACGAGCGGCGAGCCGCCGAGCTGCCGATCGCCGGCGGCAACGCGTTTCACCTCTCGCGGCTTGCGCCGGGCATCGTGATGTCGGCGGGGCACGGCCCGGGCAATCCCACCATGGATCTCGCCTCGGGCCAGATCATAGTCAACGGCACGCGGACGGGATCGAGCGAGGTGACGCTGGACGGCACGCCCAACACGTTCCGGCGGAACTCCGCCTACGGCTCGCCGCCGGCGGACCTCGTGCAGGAGTTCAGGATCCAGACGGTCACCTACGACGCCACCCTCGGCCATGCGACTGGCGCAGTGGTCAACGTGAGCACGCGCTCCGGCACCAATCGGCTCAGGGGAACCAGCTACTACTTCGACTCGCGAGTGCGGGCGGTGCCGTGGTTTTCGAACAGGTGGCTGTGGGATCCCACCACCGGGCCGGTGACGCCGGAGAAGCGCCGGCAGGCCAACCCCGGCTGGCTCTACCAGCGGTGGGGAGACACGTTCTCCGGGCCGGTGGTGCTGCCGCGCCTGTACAACGGCCGCGACCGCACCTTCTGGAGCTTCGGCTACGAGGGCATGTACGTGCGGCGGCAGGGGACGGTGGAGGGCACCATGCCTTCCAAGGAACAGAGGACGGGCGACCTCGCGGAACTGCTGAAGCTGGGCGCGCGTTACCAGGTCTACGATCCGGCCACCACCGCGCCCGCGGGGGCGCCCTCTGGGCCCGGCCGGTTCAGCCGGCAGCCGCTGGCGGGCAACCTCATCCCGGCCAGCCGCATCAACCCGGTGGCCCTCAAGATCATCCCTTACTGGCCGGAGCCGAACAAGGCGGGCACCGCCGACGGGCGCAACAACTTCTTCAACGTCCAGAAGCAGGACTGGGACTACCGCTCGATGGTCGGGCGCCTGGATGAGAACTTCAGCGAGAAGCACCGCGCCTTCTTCCGGCTCAGCAACAGCCAGTTCGACCAGAAGAACCAGAACATTCGCAGCCCGGCCATCGGCGATGTGGCCGATAACACCGGCTACCGGCTGGCGCTGGACGATGTCTACGTCTTCAAGCCCGAGCTGCTGCTTAACGTGCGTTACGGGCTGAGCTATCAGAACAACGCCACGGGGCGGCAGAGCAGCGGCTTCGACCTGCTCTCGCTCGGCTTCCCGCAGAGCCTGCTGAACGAGATCCGCACCAAGAACGACCCGGCGGGCCTCACCTTCCCGGAGACCGTGGTGGACGGCGGCGCTTACACCACGCTGGGAGCGGCGGGGCCGACCAGCTTCGCCACCACCTATCACACCGCCGGCGGCACGGTGACCAGCATGTCCGGCAACCACAGCATGCGCTTCGGGGGCGAGTTCCGGCTCCAGCGCGAGAGCGCGTACAACTATGGCAACGTTGCGCCGCGCCTGGAGTTCTCCACCACCTGGACGCGCGGCCCGCTGGACAATTCGCCGGCGGCGCCGATCGGCCAGGGCCTGGCTTCCTTCCTGCTGGGTCTGCCGACCGGCGGCCGGATCAACGCCAACGCCTCGCGCGCCGAGCAGTCCGCCTTCACGGCGCTGTTCTTCCACGACGACTGGAAGATGACCCGCAAGCTCACCGTCGGTCTCGGGCTGCGCTACGAGTACGAAGGGCCGACTACCGAACGTTACAACCGCACCATCCGCGGCTTCGACTTCCAGGCGGCGAGCCCGATTGCGGCCCTGGCACTGGCCAACTACGCCCGTTCGCCCATCCCCGAAGTGCCGGTGGCGGGTTTTCGCGCCGCCGGGGGATTACTGTTTGCGGGTGTGGGCGGGCAACCTCGCGCACTGTGGCGCGGCGACAAAAACAACTTCTCCCCGCGGATCGGGCTGGCCTTTCAACTCACGCCCAAGACCATCATTCGCACCGGCTACGGGATCTTCTTCGACACGATGGGCATCGACCGCCAGCACGTCAATCAGGGCGGGTTCAACCAGCCTACCAACCTGATCGCGAGCACCGACAACGGGCTCAACTTCATCGCCACGCTGGCGAATCCGTTTCCGGGCGGGCTTGAGGTTCCGCTGGGCGCCGCCGGCGGCCTATCGACGTTCCTGGGCCGCGGGGTTACGTACTTCTACGAGACGCCGTTGAATGCCTACATGCAGCGCTGGTCGTTCGCCGTCCAGCGCGAGCTGCCGCAGCGCATCGTCATGGAGGCCGCCTACGTCGGCAACCGCGGCGCGAAGATCGAGGCGGGCCGCGAGTTGAACCCCGTTCCGCGGCAGTACTTCTCGACTTTGCCCGTGCGCGACCAGCAGACCATCGACTTCCTGAGCGCCCAGGTGGCCAACCCCTTCTTCGGCATCGCGGAGTTCGCCGGCACGGGACTTGGCAACCAGCGGACCAGCCGCGGGCAACTGCTGCGCGCATACCCGCACTTCACCAGCATCGCGACCGATTTCCCGGCCGGCTGGTCTTACTATCACTCGCTGCAACTGCGCATGGAGAAACGCCTGAGCCAGGGGGTGACTTTTCAGTCCTCGTGGACCTGGTCGAAGTTCATGCAAGCGACCGGCTATCTCAACGACACCGATCCGTACCTGGAGAAAGTCGTCTCGGATCAGGACTTCCCGCACCGGTTCACCGTGAGCGCGATCTGGGAGGCTCCGTTCGGAAGGGGGAAGTCGCTGGCGGGCAACGCGCCGCGCTGGCTGGACCTGATGGTGGGAGGCTGGCAATTACAGGGCGTCTACGAGGGCCAGAGCGGACCGGCGCTCGGGTTCGGCAACTCGATTTTCAACGGCAA
>JBBTDS010000555.1:3875-34455 GCA_038060875.1 Acidobacteriota bacterium
AACGCCGAGAAGGGCCACGGCCAGCGGCAGTTGTCGCTGGGGGTGAAAGTGATGTTCTGACCGCCGTGGGCGAGCGCGCCTCTGGTACACTGCGTACAGAGGGCGGGCGCGTAGCTCAGGCGGATAGAGCATCGGCCTTCTAAGCCGAGGGTCGCTGGTTCGAGTCCAGCCGCGCCTACCAGCGGCTCGACGGACGCCGCCCGGAAGGAGTTCTTGGGATGACGAAGATTCACGTTGAATTGGAGCTCCCGGAAGGGCTTGTGGACAAGGAACTGGAGGCGGAGCTTGTCCGCGGATTCAAGGAGGAGGCTGCGGTGCGGTTGTTCCAGGAGGGCAAGGTGAGCTCCGGGTATGCGGCGCGCCTCATGGGGATCCCGCGGGTGGAGTTCCTGCAGGTATTGCGACGGCGGGGCGTGGCTTACGTCGAATACACCGTCGATGACTACCATCAGGATCTGAAAACCATCGAGCAGTCCGAGGGCCGACCCGTTTAGCCCGGCGGCGACCGGTAATGCGAGTCGTCGCCACTGGAGGCTATCCTGCTGGCGCGAGAATTGCCCGCTGACGTCCTGGTCATGGACGACCGCCGCGCAGTTTTCTACGCGCGAGCCTTGGGTATCCCGGTCGTCCGCACACCGATGGTATACATCACCGCCAACCGCCGCGGACTCATCCGGAGTGTCCGAGAGAAGCTCGACCGCTTGCGCGAGCAAGGCTTCTGGCTCAAGCAGGCGGACTACGAAACCATCCTGCGAGAACTCGGCGAGCTGTGAGCGCGTGGGGAGCATCGGCCTTCTAAGCCGAGGGTCGCTGGTTCGAGTCCAGCCGCGCCTACCAGCCGGTCAACGGAGCGAGTTGGTCATCCGCCGGAGTTCGCTCGCTCCGTCGGGGCGACCCGGTTGTAGAGCCAGGCAAAGAGCGCTCCCGCCAGCGCGCCGGTGGCGAAACCGTAGACGAGACCGACGAGACACCCCAGGTAGCTCACGCAGTAGCCAAAGTAGACGCCAGCCAGCAGGCCGAGGTGTTCTCCCGCCCCGCGCCATAGGCTGGACAGCGTCAGAAAAAGAATGGCCAGCGCCCAGAGGATACCGGCCGCCAACGCGCAGCCTTTTACGCTCAGTCGCATAACAGCCTCCTTCAGTGACATGATCCCACGAGACGCAGTGGCGCGCCGCCAGTAAAGGCGCCGGTTAAAGCTTGCGGCAGACGATCTTGAAGGCGTAAGCGTAACGGCAGGGGCGCTTCGATGGCAACTGAATGATGAGACCGTCGCTCGCCTGTTTCCACTTCAGCGGCTCCGCCAGCCCGAGCATTTCCACCCGCAGGACCTCCTTGCCCGCCAGCGAGCCGAGTTTCAGATCCTCCTCCGGCCACTCCAGGGCGATCGCATAGAGGGTGTCGCCCTTGCGGGTGAAGCGCACATCGCCGTCCTCATGCGTCTCCCAGCAGCGGGCACCGTAGATGGCCTCGCCGTTGACCCGCAGCCACTCGCCGGCGCGCCGGAGGCACTCCTGCATGATCTCGGGAATCGTGCCGTCGGCCCGCGGCCCGACGTTGATCAGCAGGTTGCCGTTCTTGCTCACGACATCGACGAGGTAGTCCACCAGCTCGTTCGGGGTCATGTACTGGCCCGGCTTCAGCCGGCGGTTGTAGCCCCAGGAAGTAGGGTCGAGCGAGTCGCAGGTTTCCCATTTCTCTTTCGAGATCCGGGTCATCCTCGCGCGCTCGGGAGTTGCAAAGTCGCCGAGGATCTTGCCGTCGGTGTCCAGCCCCCACCGGTCGTTGGCCGCCACATCGTCGGGATTCTCGGAGTGGTTGTAGAAGTAGGCCAGCACCTCCTTGCTGTTCCAGTAATCGGCCGGCAGGGGCTTGCCGTCGCGGTCTCTGACGGGACCCACCCGCACGTCGCCCCACAGGATGCTGGGACGATACAAGTCCACCAGTTCCTTGATGGAGTTGTTCATGTACTCGACCCAATCGCGGCCGGGGTAGCGCTGGTCCCAGAAGGTATAGGTGGTGTTGTGGTAGAAGCCCATCTTCATGCCCCGCTGGCGAACCGCTCGGGTGAGGTCGCCGGCCAGGTCCCTGCGGGGTCCCGCCTCCATGGAATTGCGGCGAGTGTGCTTGGTGGGCCAGAGCGCATACTCGTCGCCGTGCTTGGCGGTCAGCACGACATAGCGGGCGCCCGCCTGGCGGAACAGCTCCGCCCACGCCTCCGGGTCGTACTTCTCCGCCTTGAACATCGGGATGAAGTCGTCGTAGGCGAAGTTCGGCCCCCAGTTGTCGAGGTGATGCTTGTAAGCTTCCTGGCGGATGTTGGCTTTGAAGAGGTCCTCGGGCAGGTTGCCGCGGGCGGCCGTGTAGGGAGGGCCGCCGAGCATGAAGCCGAAGCTGGACTTGGGGCTGATGAACTCGACGTACCATTCGTGGAAAGCGGGAACGGCATAGACGCCCCAATGGATGAAGATGCCGAACTTGGCGTCTTCAAACCATTGCGGCGCCTTGTGCTGGCGAAGCGATTCGGTGGTGGACTGGTAAGGGCCGGTCTTCTCGGACGCGGCAGGGCCGCCGGCAACCAGCGTAACGCCGGCCGCCAGTAGAGCGGCAACTACGGTGGCTGTGGGCTTCCAGGATCCTGTTTCCATAGTGACCATTCAAAACTCCAGCCTTAGGCCGAACTGCATCTCGCGGGCGCGGGCGGCGGTGTTGATCGTGCCGAACATGGGCGAGGTCAGGTTGAAGGTGCGCTGCGGCTGGCGGAAGTTGACGTTGTTGAACAAGTTGAAGAACTCGGCGCGGAACTGGAGCCGGGCGCGCTCGCCGAAGCGCAGGTTCTTGGCCAAACTCACGTCCCAGTTCTTAAGGCCGGGGCCGATCAGGATGTTGCGCCCGGCGCTGCCGAAGCGGCCCTGCGAGGCGGGCACGGCAGCGAAAACGCTAGCGACGTTGGAACCGCAGGCGGCGTTGCGCGGATCCTCGATGTAGCAGTTGGGATTGCCGGCGCGGATGACCGGCCTGCCGATCAGGTCGGGCCGGTCGGCGCCGAGACCGTCTCCGTTCTGGTCGCCGGACATCACCACGCTGAAGGGGAAGCCGCTCTGAAAGGCCGTGATGCCGCTCAACTCCCATCCGCCCAGGATCTTGTCCGCCAGCGGATTCAGGTCCGCCAGCAACGCCCGGCCCCGCCCGAAGGGAAGCTCGTACACGTAGCTGATCACGAGCCGGTGGCGGACATCGAAGCCAGAGAGCGCGCGGTAGTAACCGCGGAGGTTGCGCGGGTCGCCGCCGTCCATGACGCGGTCGCCCGAGCCGCGCTCGCTCGACAGGTCAATGGACTTCGACCAGGTGTAGGAAGTCAGGAACGCCAGCCCCTTGGAGAAACGGCGCTGCGCTTTTACCTGGAGCGAGTGATAGTTGGAAGTGACGTAAGAGGCCATTCCCAGCGCGTTCCCCCACTTCGGCAGCGGGCGGCGGTCCTGGAGCGGGCGCGTGTCGCCGGGCTGTTGCGGCAGCGGGATGTTGAAGAAGGGAAGCTCATTGAGCTTGGTGCCCTTGTTGCCGACGTAGCCGGCGTCCAGGCTCATGCCGCCAGGCAGCTCGCGCTGCACGGTCAGGTTCCACTGCTGCACGTAGCCCTCGCAAAAATCGGGGCTGATGTTCTGGGTGCTGGTCACCGACGGAGGCCCGGCGCCGGTGAACGGATCGGCCAGGTCGATCTCCGGCCGGGTGGTGGAAGAGGAGCGCTGCTGCGTCTCCGCATACGGCGGCTGGCGGCGGCTGATGACGAAGTTGTTCACGAAGTTCTGCGAGTTGGTGTAGAAGATGCCGTAGCCGCCGCGTAGCACCGTGCCGCGTCGCAGGCTGTAAGCGAAGCCGAAACGCGGTCCCCAGTTGTTGCGGTCCGCCCCATAGAGGGCGCGCGCCCCGACGCCGCTGAACTGGAGAAGGCTGGCGGCCTCGGGGCTTTTGGCCACGATGATCTGGCCGGGCAGGCCGGTGTTGAAGTCGTTGGTGAGAGGATAGAGCAGCGAGCGGCGGTCGAGGATGTCCACCAGCGGGCTGACGTACTCGTAGCGCAGGCCGAAGTTCAACGTCAGGCTGCGGCCCGCCTTCCAGTCATCGTTGAAGTAGTAACCGTGCCAGGTCGAGCGCCCCGTTTCCACGCCTTTGCCGACCACGCGGGTGGCCTGCCACGGAATGCCGAGCAGCAGGTCGGCGAAGGCGTTGCCGGTGTAATCGCCGCGGAACACGAAGTTGCCGCGCCGCGAGCCGGGCACCGCGCCCGGAGTGTTCTGCTGGTAGCGGGTCAGGCTCAGTCCGGCCTTCAGGCTGTGATTCCCCGCCGTGCGGGTGAGGCTGCCGGCGTGGGTGAACTCGTTGGAGACGTCGTTGAGCGGCAGCGTCTCGGAGTCGCCGAAGGCCGTCATGGCGATGCGCTGGAACTCGAACCGCGGAGCCCCCTCGAACTGCTTCCCTTCGATCCGGTGGTTGATGCCGAACTGGGTGAAGATCCCATCCTTGCCGCTGTTTGGATAGGTGCGCTTGAACAGCGAGCGGTTGAAGGAGAAGCGGTACTCGGCCAGCAGGCGCGGGCCGAAGACGTGAGTGTGCGCCAGCGCGAAGACCTGGTTGCGCGGCGGGTCGATGTATTCGAAGCCGGGCAGCATCGAACTGGGGGTGCTGATCTCCCAGTGGTCGGCCAGCGAGTAACGGCCGCTCATGCGGTCCCGCGAGGAGAACTCGTGGTCCACCTTGGCGGTGACCTGGTCGTCGCGGACGGCGGTCGGGCGCGTCACCAGCAGGTTATTGGTGGTCGCCGCGGGGGCGCCGAAGTTGGGCATCGGCCACATGGCCAGCGCCGCTTTGGCGGCTTTGTGGAAACGGTCGGCGGGAATGCGGTTGGCGGGGAAGGGGCGGGCGGTCGAGGGATCCCTGAGAGCGGCCGTCAGCCCGGAGAAATCGCCGCCGCGCCAGGCTTCATTGGGCACGCTGCGGAAGCTCTCCACGCCGCGGCGCTCGCGCAGGCCCTCATAGTTGCCGAAGAAGAAGGCGCGGTTTCGCACAATCGGCCCGCCGAGCGTGCCGCCGAACTGGTTGCGGTTCAGCCGGCTCACCTCGGGCAGGAAGAAGTTGCGGGCGTCGAAAACGTTGTTGCGGAGAAACTCGAATGCCGAGCCGTGCAGCGAATTAGTGCCGGACTTGGTGATGAGATTGACCTGGCCGAAAGCCGCCTGGCCGAACTCGGCCGAGTAGAGGCTGGACTGCACCTTGAACTCCTGGATGGCGTCAATCGAAGGGCGGATCGCGATGCTGCCGTACTGCCGCGCGTTGTTGCTGGCGCCGTCCATCATGAAGTTGTTGTGGTGCTCGCGGCCGCCGATGGCCACGCCCGAGCCGTTGCTGCCGGTGGTGGCGCCGGCCGACATCTCGGCGCCGCCGGGCCGCGAATTGGCGCCCGGCACCAGCAGGATCAGTTGAGAGAAGTCGCGCCCGTTGAGCGGGATCTCGGTGTTATAGCGGTTGTCGATCACCTGGCCCACCGCCGCGCTCTCCGACTGGAGCAAGGAAGCCTCGCCGGTGACGGTCAGCGTTTCGGTGACGGCGCCAACTTCGAGGACCAGGTTGATCCGGGCCTCCTGGTTGACCTGGAGCACGATGCCGGTGATCGTCTTGCGCTTGAAGCCGGGCGCTTCGGCGGTGATGGAGTAGCTGCCCACCGGCAGCGCGGGGGCCACGTACACGCCGCTGGCGTTGCTGCGGACGGCGCGGGTGAAGCCGGTCTGCTGGTGAGTGACGGTGAGCGAGGCGCCGGGAACCACGGCATCGCTGGGGTCGGTCACCGTGCCGACGATGGTGGCCGTGGTCTGGCCCGGCGCGGTCCCGAACAGCGAGAAGAAGGCAAGAAAAAGATGCAATATGCGTCTGGCTGGCATGTCCATGTACCGCCGAAGGGTATTCTATGAAGTTTCCGGCTCGGGCTCAACCGGGCCTGAGATGTGGGCTTGGCGGTAAGGTCGATGCATGAGCAAGCTGCCTGCAAAGCGCGCCCGGGCCAGGGGCGACTGGCAGCTTCAGGAGGCCAAGGCGCAGTTCAGCAAAGTCTTCCGGCTGGCGCGCTCGCGCGGGCCGCAGCGTATTACCAGGCACGGAAAGGAAGCGGTAGTGATGATTGCGGCCGAGGAGTTCGAACGGCTGAGCCGCCGCGCAAGCCAGCCGCGGAGCCTGGTTGAGTTCTTCAAGGTATCGCCGCTGGCGGGTTCCGGCATCGACCTTGAGCGGGCTCGCGATTACGGGCCTCCCAGCCGCCTATGACCGGCTCCTTGCTGGATACCAACGCCATTTCCGAGCTGGTCCGGCGGCCTCCGTAACCCAGGGTTGTGAAGTGGGTGGAGTCCACCGACGAGGCCCTCTTCTTTCTCAGCGTGCTGACGCTGGGGGAGATCCGGAAGGGGATCGCAGCGTTGCGGAGCGCTTCCCGCCGTGGCCGGCACGGGCGTCACCGTCTTCAACCCGTGGGAGTCCTGACGTCATCCATAGCGCCGCTTGGGGTGGGGTGATGGCTGCGGTTGAAGTCCACCGGCGACAGGCTTACCATTGTGGTAGGAGCATGGAGTACCGCGAGATCATAACCATCGAGCCGGGCAAAATGGGCGGCAAACCCTGCATCCGGGGGTTGCGCATAACCGTCTACGATGTGCTCGACTATCTGGCCTCTGGCATGACCGAGGACGAGATCCTGGAGGATTTCCCGGATCTGACGCGGGAGGACATCCGCGCG
This sequence comes from Acidobacteriota bacterium, assembly GCA_038060875.1. Classification (GTDB taxonomy): domain Bacteria; phylum Acidobacteriota; class Terriglobia; order Bryobacterales; family Bryobacteraceae; genus JBBTDS01. The sequence goes on from JBBTDS010000555.1 coordinate 10,654, forward strand.
TGCCTGGCCTTCGCCGCCGACCGTGAGCGCAAGCTGGCGAGCATCCCTGCGTGAAGCTGCTTTTCGATGAGAACTTGTCGCCGCGATTGTGCGCGGCCCTTCACGATGTTTTCCCCGGCTCGGCTCACGTTCGGGATCTCGGACTGAAGTCGGCGCCCGACGCGGATGTCTGGGCCCACGCCAGCCGGAACGGCTTTGCCATCGTGACCAAGGACGCGGACTTCCGACAGAGGAGCTTCCTCTACGGACAGCCGCCGAAGGTGGTTTGGATTGCGCTGGGAAACTGTTCAACGAAAGCCATCGAGCGGGAGCTTCGGCTTCGTGTGGCCGAGCTCGCCGAGTTTCTCTCGGATGAGCAGGAGGCATTCCTGGTCCTGTCGTAGGGCGGCGCGGCCAATTCACTGGGTCCGCTGCTCGGGCTCCTTGTCACCACCAGCGGACGCCGGCCTTGCCTTCAATATGATTCGCTTGCCTTCTTTTTCGTAATCACAAGAACCCCGCGTGACCAGGATAGCGCTGAGGTAACTGAGAAGCTGAGGTGCTAGCCGCTTTTGCCTAAGGTACGCTCCGAGGGATCCCAGGGGTGGCTTGTCGCGCGAAGCACCCACCACGATCCGGCCACTGGCCTGGATCTTGCTTCTCACGGAGCTGATGATCTCGGGAGTGATCACGAGGGCCTCTTTGCGTTGGACTTGGCCATCTGCATCTGACGGGTAGACGATGATTTCTCCCGCCGGGAGCATCCTCCACTCGAAGGGCTTCTCTTCCGAGAGCGTCTTACAGGCAGTCATAGGGCTCCGGTGCGGGACCAGGCAGAGGAACCGCAAGACCTCCGCGCCGGTGTTCACGAACTGGTGAAGCTCCGCACCGGCGACGAAGACAACCGTGCCGTGCGTAAGGGGACGCTCACCTTCGTCGCCGCGCACGGCGCCGGCGCCACTGAGGACGAAGACCTCGTGCTCCCAAGCGTGCTGGTGATGCGGCGTGGCGCGGCCGGGCTGGACTTCGATGACGCGCATGGCGAAGTTCGGCGCGCCGTCCTCGGCGGCGATCACCCAGCGCAGCGACACCCCCTCGGCTTCGCCGGAGCCTTTTGCTTCGACGTCCTGCCAGTCGCGCACGATCATGGTGTCCTCCTCACAGCGCCCACCCCGCGCGGTAGGGCTCGTTGACGTACTGGTTAGCGTCCGCATCGTTGGTGATGCGCATGGTGGCGGCGTCCCAGACCAGGTGCTTGCCGGTGCGGACGGCGACGGTCCCGAGCAGAGCGGTCTCGGTAATCAGGGTCGCGAACTCGAACTCGCAGTTGGCCGGCTTGCCGCCCTTGCAGGCCTCGACCCACTCCTGATAATGGCCGACCGTCCGCGGGGTGGTCTTTGGCGGCGGCGTGTAGGCCTTCGTCTTTTCTTCCGGCACGAGCCTGGGGCCGCCGCTGAATCCGCTCAGCAGCACGCCCTTTTCGCCGGCGAACAGAATGCCCGAGGCGGGCAGCGGCTGCCCGGCCTCCAGTTCCAGCGGGCGCGGCGGCTTCAAGCCGCCCTCGTACCAGGTGACTCGCGCCGGCGGCAGATCGCCGCGGGCCGGGAACTCCCAGGTGATGATCGCCGAATGGGGAAACGTCTCGGGAAAACTAGCCACGCGGCGCTTCACCAGGAGCCGCTCCCCGGTCTTGTCCATCACCGGCTGCATCACTGCCGTTGAACTTGCGTGCGCGCTGGCCGGCGGGCCGAGCTTCAGCGCGCGAAAGATGACGTGCAGCGTGTGGCAGGCCATGTCGCCGACCGCGCCGGTGCCGAAATCGCACCAGCCGCGCCAGTTGAAGGGATGGTAGATGGGGTGATACGGACGCGCCGGGGCGGGGCCCAGCCACAGGTCCCAGTCGAGGGAGGACGGAACGCCGTGGGTCTCGTCGGGACGCGCGAGCCCTTGCGGCCAGATGGGGCGGTCGGTCCACACGTGCACTTCGCGCACAGCGCCAACCGCCCCCGTCTGAACCCACTCGGCGGTGGAACACGCCCCTTCGGAGGCGCACGATTGCACGCTCATCTGAGTTGCGACCTTCGCTTCGCGGGCCGCCCGGGCCAGCCGGCGGGCCTCGTGAACAGTCCGCGTCAGCGGCTTGGCGCAGTAGACGTGCTTGCCCAGTTGCATCGCGGCCAGCGCTATCACCGCGTGGGTGTGATCGGGCGTGCCGATCACCACCGCGTCGATGCCCTTCTCCTTTTCGAGCATCACGCGGAAGTCGCGATAGGTCTTGGCATTGGGGTAGCGGGCGAAGGTCTTGGCCGCGACGATGTCGTCCACGTCGCACAGGAAGGCGATGTTTTCGCTCTCGCAGCCGCGCAAGTAGGACGCGCCCACGCCGCCGACGCCGATGCCGGCGATGTTGAGCTTGTCGCTGGGCGCCTGGCGACCCGCGCCGCCGAGCACATGGCGCGGCACGACGGTCAGCGCCGCCGCGCCGGGAACGAACGCGCGGCGGGAAACGCTACGGCTGGTCATATCCGGTCAACCTCCTCACCCAGATGTTGCGGTAGCGCACCGGGACGTCGTGGTCCTGCAAGGCCAGCGCCTCTTCGGGCTCGTGCGGCGCGTAGGTGCCCACGCGGCGGTGCGCCATGCGGCCGATGATCTCCTGGCGGTGATGCACCAGCACGCCGTTGTGGAAGATGGTGACGTGGGCCGGCTTGACCACCTTCTCGCCCTCGAAGCGCGGCGCCTCGAACACGATGTCGTAGCTCTGCCACTCGCCCGGCTTGCGCGAGGCGTTAACCAAGGGCGGGTACTGGCCGTAGATCGATCCCGCCTGGCCGTCGGCGTAAGTGAGATTGTCGTGCGAGTCCAGCACCTGGATCTCGTAACGGCTCATGATGAGCACGCCGCTGTTGCCGCGCCACTGGCCGGAGTTCCCCGCTTGGGGCGGCACCGACCACTCGATGTGGTACTGGGCATCGCCGAACTTCTCCTTGCTGACGAGGTCGCCGGTCTTGCCGACGATTTCCATGTAGCCGTTCTCCACTTTCCAGCCCGGCGTGACGGGTTTCCCCCGCTCGGGACCCTTGCCGCGCGCGGTCCACGCCGAGAGGTCTTTGCCGTCGAACAGAACGACGGCGTCCGAGGGCGGGCGGCCGTGTTCGGTTCCCGGCGTCACCACCCGCGGGTGCGGCCGCTTCAAATCGTGTACCCGCCACTTCTGGCCGGGCAGGACCGGCGTGTCTTCGTAGCCGGGCGCGGAGGTGCGGGGGCGCTTCGGCTCTTGCCCGTTGGCTGCGACCGCCAGCGCCAGCGTGGCGGCAGCGATAACGTGTCGATGTTTCATAAGTCGTCCTTCGATCGAGGGTATCAGATTGCCTCGGCCGCTTCCCGTATCAGCCGAGCGCAGCGAGGCGCCTGGTAGTCCTTCTCCAGTTGCGCGGCCAGGCGCTCGAGTTCGGCGCGGGTGGCGCGGCCGGGGCGCAGTGCGTTGTAGATGCGCAGGATCAGGTCCTCCGGCACGCGCGCCAGCTCGGCGGCGCGACCGAGGTTTTCGGCGAGCTGCGTCCGGCCGGCGGCGCGCGCAATCTCCGCCTGCAACTCCAGCGCCTCGGGCGTCACGCGCAGGTCGGCCATGGTGATGCTGCCCGCCAGCACCGCCTCCAGCGTGATCTGGTCGAATGCAAGGCCGGAGGGCGTCTTCAGCCGGTGCGGCTGCTTCTCGGCGAGCGGGTAGCGGTCTTCTTTCATTCGCGTTTATTCGCGTTCATCCGCGGCTATTATCTGCACTTCCTGCGGCGGCTTGCCGGGCGTCACCTGCTCGGTCTCGCGCAGGTGCAGGATGGTCGTCTTCACGATGTACTTCAGCCGGGCCATGTTGTCGATCTGGACCGGCACCGGCAGCACCGGCTCTCGCCTGGCGTACTTGGCGGCGTTTCGCCCGATGACGCGATAGGATTCGAGCGTCAGGTTGGGCGCCTGGGGGAACAGCTCTAAGTTGTCCAGCGGCTCCAGGTCGCGGCGATGGATGACGGTCGTGCCCTTCGACTGGATTCCGATGCTGATCCCCGAGCCGCTCAACTGCGCGCCGGCGTGGCCGATGAACCCGCAGTCCGACGTGGCGCAGATCCTCACCACGCGCGCCTTCAGACCTTCTTCCTCGATGCCGGCGATCAGCGCCTCCAGCACGTCGCGATGGGGCAGGCCGAGCAGGGTGGCGTCAAGCGTGCCGCCGAAGGCGGGACCGACCGCGATGACGATCTCTCGCGGGTCCAGGCCGGCTCGCGCCTCGCCGGCCTCTTCGAGCAGAGGCGCAGCGGCCGCGGCCGCCCCGATCGTGCGGGGATCGGCCGCCTGCGGCACCGAAGCGATTTCCCGCCAGCGCTCGGGCGAAAGGCGGTAGCCTGTGCCCGGCCCCTGGTAGTCGTTCGGGTCGTTGATCGCGCTCAGCACCCGCGGGCCAGGCAGCACCATCGCCGAGGTCTGCAAGTGATCGCCTGCCACCCGCAGCTTCTGGATGGCAAGGATCTTGGCGGCGATGTCCTCGAACCCGTTGCGCGCCAGCGCCCGGATTACATCGAGCCCGTTGCGGCCGCGGTTCAGGAACTCCCCGGCGGCTTCCAGATCGGCCACCACGTCGCGGTCGGGCAGGTCAGCGCTCGAGCGCGCGATCACGGCCGCCTCCACCTCGCCGTCGGAAACGGGCGGCAGGCCGAATTCGCGGAAGACAGCCTGGACTGCGCAAGCCGCGCGGCGCCGCACCGCGAGAATCTCCGGCTCGCGCACGGGACGCAGGCCGCCGTCCACCTGCATGTCGCGCTGGAGGATGTTGTAGTCGTCGAGGTCCCCGGCGTCGAAGTTGCCGCCGCCGAACAGGTTGTCCTCGCGCGGCATCGAGCTGTAGCCGGAAAAGATGAAGTCGGCGCCGGGCAGGAACTGGAGCATCAGCTTGGCGGTCTTGCGAATCTCGGAGTGCGAGGCCATGGCGTCGTTGCCCGAGGCCACTTCCAGGTCGAGCATGGCCGCGATCAGGTTTTCGGCCAGCACGCCGCGCACGCCGCCGGGCAGCGATTCCGGCAGCGCGATGCAACTGATGGAGCCGTTCTGCACGCCCTGCGAGCCTGCGCCCTTAACCGCCATCAGGCAGCGGGTCTCCAGGTAGATCATGGAGTGGCCTTCGGCGTGGCCCATCAGCGCTTCCGAGCCGGTGCCGGAGGTGAACCGCACCTTGATGCCGCGCGAGGCGTAAGCCGAGGCCAGGAACGCCTTCGACCACGGCGAGTCGTCGCCGTCGCGGAACGCCTGCTCGGTGCCGTAAACGGAGAGCGTTTCCGCATAAGTCGTCAGCCCGAGGAACGCGAGCCGCAGCCCGAGCGATTCCTCGACGGCGCATTGGGTAAGGGCCGTGCCGCGCCCGGTCTGGGAGCCGATGAGAATCGCCAGCGCGTTGAACGGGGCGTAGCGCGAGACGCCGACGGTGGTCTCCAGCTCGGCGAACCCGCGCTGGACGGCTTCGGCGGCGTCGGCGGCCAGCAGCGCCGGGTTCTCCTTGCGGTTGGTGACGTGAGCCTGGTTGGAGGGCGTTCGGCGCGCCCGCATTTTCTGTAGCGCCATCATCATCTCGACCACGTTGAGGCGGCTGGCGACGTCCATGATCTTGGCCGGCGTCAATCCGGCGCAGACCCTCACCACCTCACGCCGGGGAACGTGGATATCGGTGAGCATCCGCGCGATGGCGGCGGAGTCCATGGCCATGGCCTCTTCAGCCACGGCGCAGTCGATGGCGTAGCGGGCGATGAAGCGGTCGAGCAGATCGAAGCCGGCCTCCGGTGCGCCGTCGAGTTCGACGATGCGCCCGTTCTCGACGCGGATCTGCGGCGTAGGATCATGCGGGCTGTGGAAGAGGATGAGGCCGGTCTCGGGCCACTCGTCGATGAAGCTGTCGCGGTTGATCGCACGCCCGGCGCGGTCCTGAAAGCGTTTCGAGCTGGCCACCGCCAGCCATTCTACCGAACCGGCAGAACCGTCTCGTTGGCGGTCACGCCACCCTGGCTGACCAGCAGCTTCAAGTCGCCGGTGCGGACGTCGGCCGGGACGCGGACATTGATTTGGTAGAGCCCGACGGAGGCGGGCGTCAATCCGGCGAACACAACCTCGGCCGGCTGGCCGTCGATACTCACCTGGGGTCTGGCGACGACTTCGGCGAGCGGCGGCAGGCTGGGCGTTTGCAGGCCCGAAGCCACCATCGGATTGGTGAGCCCCATGCCGGCCAGGTAGATGACGATGTAGTCGCCGCGGCGCGCCGGGTTGCCCGCGTCGATCAGGCGGAAGCCGGCGTCTTGCGCGACCACGCGCCCGTCAGGGAAGGCGGCCACTCCGGGCTGCACCGGCACGAGGTAGATGCTGTCGGGCAGCGTGTAGGCGCCGCGGACGTTGACCAGGATAGGGTACGGGCGCCCCGGCGGAAGTTCCACTGGGATCTGGGCGTTGATCTGCCCGCCGCTCAAGTAGTACAAGGGCGCTGCGCTTTCTCCGACGATCACCGAACTACCGGAAAAGCTCGTCGGCAGGCGGCCGCCGGAGAGCGGCGGCTGGGCGGTGGCGGAGGCCAGGTCGGCGCCGAAGATCTGTGCGATCGTGCCCGGCGCCAGCGCGGCGCCCACTTGCGGGTTCAGGGTGTGAAGCGTTCCGTTCGGCGCGAGCACGGGCGCGCTGTTCTCCAGCACCGCCCCGTGCAGGCGGGCGCGCGTGGTTCCCAAGCCGGGCAGTCCGGGCGCCCACGCCCTGGCGGTGAGCGACATCCAGGAAGCAGCGCCGCGCGGCACCCAGACGCCGGTGTAAAGCCCATCGCCCGCGTGCCGCAGCGCGAGGGCGGGGTCACCGTTGGAGAAGGTCACCGCGACGAGCGCGTTGGCGACTGGTTGACCGCAGTCGTTCGCCAGCCGCAGCCCGATTCGGGTGGGTACGCCGGTCCTGGTTTCGAAGCTGTCGGGCAGGGCGGTGTGGACGGCGGCCAGCGTCGCTGGCGAGCAGGTGTCCCCGGGCGGGCGCACCGCCAGGGTCACGTTAATCACGCGCAGCAGCGGGCTTCCCAACGAGACGACCACGTCGCCGGTGTAGACGCCGGGCGGGAGGTTGGTGGGCACGGTGGCCACGTGCAACGGCGCCGGCGCGGAAGTGGAAGCCTCAGCCCGCGACGGCGTCACCGATAACCAGCTCGTGCCCATGCCTTGATTGACCTGGGCGAAAGACTGGTAGGGGATCGAAGCCGAATTGCTGAGGAACAGGGTGACCGGCTGTGACGCGGGCGGCGCCGCTCCGCTGGTCGCCGTGAAGAGGAGGCCGGCCGGCGAAAAGGCCGGCGCCGGCGGGGCCGTCGCGTCCGCGACCCGGAGCACGAAGACGGCGTACTGCGGGGAGTTCGGCGCTTCAGCCGTCGCAACCTTGATCAGCGCGTAGTGGGCGCCGGGCGCAAGCGTTGAGGTGTCGGCCGCCAGCTCGATCGTTCCCGGCGAGCCGGGCGCGGCCGTGCCAGACGCCGGACTGAGTGACAGCCACTGCCGGCCGCTGGCGATCTCGGCCGTCCAGTTCAGTTTCGCTTCGCCGCTGTTCAGCACCGAGATCTGGCGGGGTTCGCGAGTACCGTGTCCCGCCCTGGCATCCAGTTGCAGGCCGGGGGGGTAGAGTTCGAGCAGCGGGCCGCGGTCCGCCAGGTAGAGCGCAACCGGGACCTCGCGCGCGCCCAACTCGGTGGCGATCCGCAGCACTGCGCGGTGCAGTCCCGGCTGAAGACCGGGCAGAGCCACGCTGACCCGCACGAGGCAGTCGCCCGCGCAGGTCTCGACCGCTGGCCGCAGCCAGGCGGACGAACCCGTGACCATCACCGTAGCGGCGGCGATCCCGCCCGAGCCGGCGTTGCGGACCAGCACCGGCTGTTCGAGGCTGACCGGCCCGCCGATGCGCCCGTTGAAGCGCAGCACCTCCGGCGCCACCTCCAGTCGCGGCGCGGCGCGCACCACCCTCAGCGCGACCGGGATGGGCGGCGCCATCAGCACGCCGCGGCTGGTGGTGATCTGGAGCCGGGCCGGGCCGTAATCGCCCGCGGCCAGGCCGGCGGTGCTGGCGCCCACCAGCAGCCGGGCCGGCGTGGTGGCCCGCGTGGCGTTGACCAGCAGCCAGTCGGGTTTTCTCACGCCGGGCGCGCCGCCGTCGATCTCCACCTGGAAGTCGAACAACGAGCCGTCGGCGGTGATGACCGCGATGGCCTGGGACAGCGGCTCATCAGCTTGCGCCACCGCTGTCAGGCTCACGCTGGCGGGCGTGACCAGCAAGCTCGGAGTGATCTGTGCGCCGAGCGTGGCGACGCTGGCGAGAGACAAGAAGACGCACCCAGCCCGCTTCATGCCGGCCATTGTACCGAATCCCGCGCCGAAGCCTGCCGGCTTGGCGCCGTGCGCGCTGGTGTATACTTTGACTGCTCGATGGCCAGCGACGAGCCCGCCCGGAACCCTGTGGTGTTCATCTCGCACGCGCCGGCGGAGCGCGAGTGGGTGGAGAACTTTCTCCGGCCGGCCCTCGGTGAGCACCTGACTCTCACCCCGCAGACGTTCAGGCCCGGCGCCGCGCGAGTGACCCAGATCGAAGAGGCGGTGCGGAACAGCCGGTACACGTTGGTGGTGCTTAGCCCGGCTTACCTCAGCGACGACGATTCGCTCTTCAGCGAGCTGCTGGCCACCCACATCGACCTGGCCAGGCACGGCGACCGGCTGGTCCCCGTGCTGAAGGAGCGTTGTGAGATTCCGGCGCACATTGACTACCGCGTGCGGCTGGATTGCACCGTCGAGTCGAACTGGGAAGGCGAGGTGGCGCGGCTACGCGAGCTGCTCGCGCAGCCGGAACCTGCTCGCGAGGAGATCCGCTGCCCGTTTCCCGGCATGGTGCCGTTCCGGCGGGAAGACGCCCCCTACTTCTTCGGGCGCGACCGCGAGATCGAGGAGATCCTCCAGCGTCTTCGCCACCAGCGCTTCCTGGTCGTCATCGGCCCATCCGGCTCCGGCAAGTCCAGTTTGCTCTCGGCCGGAGTGCTGCCCCAGCTTGACCAAAGCGGCGAATGGACGATCAGGGAAACGCGGCCGAGCCGGTTGGCGTCCGTGGTTGACGACCTCCCCTCGCCGTCGCGGCGCCTGCTGCTGGTAGTGGATCAGTTCGAGGAAGTCTTTGCCGACATCGCAGCCGAGGATCGCCGCCGCGTCTTCGATGCTGTTCACGAGTTGCGCAACAGCGGCAAGTGCGCGCTGATCCTTGCCGTGCGCTCAGACTATTACGGGGACCTTCAGGCCAGCCCGCTCGGAGCCCCGGCTGACTGCGAGCGCATCGACATCGTCCCGCTCCGCGAGGAGTCCCTGAGCCGGGCCATCACTGGCCCGGCAGCCAAGGCGGGCGTGGCGTTGGAAGCGCGGCTGCTGGAGCGCCTGCTGGCCGATGCGCAGGATGAACCCGGCGTGCTGCCGCTGATTCAAGAGACCATGTGCCTGCTGTGGCCGAAACGCATGCGGCGGCTGCTTACCCTCGAAGCTTACCGGGAGTTGGGCGGAGAAGGCCGCTGCGGGCTGGCCACCGCGGTGGCGCGGAAAGCGGACGCAACGCTGGCGGATCTTTCGCCGCCGAGGCGAGACATCGCCCGCCGCATTTTCCTCCGCCTCATTCAGCCCGGCCAGGGCCGGCCGGATACGCGCCGCCAGCAGCCGTTGAGCGCGCTCCAGAGCGCCGCCGATGATCCGGCGGAGTTCAAGGCTACGCTTGACCACCTCACCCAGAACCGGCTGCTCACGCAAGCCGGGCAGGAACAGGGAGCCGAGCCTGCGGTGGACATCTCTCACGAAACCCTCATCACCGGCTGGCCGACCTTGCAGGGGTGGATCGGTGGTTTCCGTGAGGCCGAGGAGACGCGGCGGCGCCTGGAAACGAAAGCGGGTGAGTGGCAGCGGCTCGGCGGCGGTCCCGGCGGCCTGCTCGATGAGGTCGAGATGGAGGAAGCGCAGCGCTACCTTGCGAGCCGCGAGGCGGCGCAGCTTGGCTTCAGCGCCGCGCTGCGAGACCTGGTCCTCGCCAGCCGCCGGGCCATCGAGCGGAAGGGCCGGGAAGAACGCCGCGCAAAGCGATCGCTGAAGCGCTCGTTGACCGCCATCGGTGTAGTTCTGGGGATCGCCTTCTGGGCCGTAGTCGCCGCCTGGCTTCTCTACAAAGAGTGGAAGCGGACGGAGATCACCACGATTGCCCAACGGCTGGCCCAGGAGGCCACGCGGCAGCTCTCCGACGCCCACGACCAGGACGAGCGCGCCGCGCTGCTGGCCCGCCAGGCGTACCTCATCAACCAGCGGTACAACGGGCCCTGGCTGGGCGTGGTGGATGAGGCCCTGCGCCGGGTGTTGGGCGCCGAGTATTTCACGGTCAGGTTCCCGTCTCGTGCCGTCGCGGTCAGCCCGTCGGGACGGTGGCTGGCGGAGGCTCTGGGAAAACAAGTTCGCATCCGGGACCTGGAGCGCCGGCTTGCCAGACCCGTTGAGCTTGACGTGGGAACCGAAATTGACGCTCTGGTTTTCACGCCGGACGAGCAGCGGCTGGTTATCGGCGGCGAGCGCACTCCGCTTCAAGTGTGGGATTGGCGCCGGCGGGCGGTGCTATCGCGGCACGGGGAATCCAGTTACCCGATGGCCGTTGACGGCAGTGCCGCGAAGGTTGCTACCGCTGGAGCGGACGGCGCCATACGGTTGTGGGATCTCGACCGGCCAGACGCCGGTCCCGCGATCCTTCAGGGCCACAAGCATGACGTCCTCTCGCTCGCTTTCCGACCGGACGGCAGGACGCTGGCCTCGATCGGCATTGACGGCTCAGTGCGGTTTTGGGATCTCACCCGGCCGGCGCCGTCCTCCCGGATTCTGGCTAACCACAAGAGCTTTACCGGGGGTGCAGTTGCCTTCGGCCCCGACGGCCGGGCCTTTGCCCTCACGCTGGACGAGAAAACCGTTCGCGTTCGTGACCTCAGGCGCCCGGACGCACCGGATAAGGACTACTCGCTGGAGGGCGTCGCAGAGCTAGCTTTCAGCTCGGATTCTCAACTGCTGGCCGCCGGGTTGTACGGTGCGTGGCTGATCGATCTGCACCGGCCGGATGCGGCTCCTTTACGTCTGTTTCAGCGGTCGGCGTGGCCACGCCAGACCGGGTTCTCGCGTGACGGTCGGCTGGCATTGGCGGGCCCCAACCTCGTACATCTCCGTCTTCCCCTCGCCCTCCCTGGCAAGCTAAGGTTAGGGCAACGCGGTGAAGTTGGTTTGGCACTGACGCCCGACGGCCGGATGCTGGCGGCGGTGAACCTCTTGGGGGCGGAACTGAGAGTCTGGGACTTGAGGCCGACGCAAGGAACGTCGGCCCCGGCGGAAGTTCTCCTCGCTTCCTTGCCCGGAGCGGCAGTTTGCCCGCTAGCCGGAGGGACTTTCGCGGTGGCTGCCCCGGATGCCCTGTACCTGGTGGATTCAGTTCGTCCATACCGGATGCGCCGTATGCCCCTCCCGCACCGGCTGGTTGCCTTCGCTTGCAGTGGCGATGGCCGGAAGATGGCCACCGCCGGCTCCGAGGTCCGGGTCTGGGACCCGGAGAAGCTCGACGGCGGCGGCGTCCGGCTGCAACTCCCCGAGCGGAAAGCCGGAGATGTCGCTTCGCTCGCATTCGACAAGGGCGCACGCCGGTTGGCGGCTGGAATTCCCGGCATCGGCGTGCTCTGGTGGAAATTTGACTCGCCCGGCTCGCCGGCACAGCAGCTTAACTTGGGCTGCGGTCCCCGCGTGTTGGCGCTCAGCCCGGATGGCTACTGGCTGGCCTGTGCTGCCGAGGACGGGAGCATCCGGACTAAGCTGGTCGATCTTGCTGAGGGTCGCCCAACCGAGTTACGGGGTCACGAAGACCAGGTGGCTGCGCTCGCCTACAGCGCGGATGGCCGCTGGTTGGCGTCCGGTGGCTCCGACTCCAGTGTGCGCGTCTGGGACCTACAACACCCGAGCCATGCGCCCATCGTCCTGCGGGGCCACAATGGGTGGGTCACCTCAGTCGTGTTCCGGCCCGATGGGCAAACCCTGATCTCCGCGGGCCTGGACGGAACAGTTCGCATATGGGACCTCCGCACCGACCAACTCGCCGAGGAAGTCTGCCGGAAGGTGATGCGCAACCTGACTGAAGAGGAGTGGAAGCGGTTCGTCGGGGAGGATCTGCCGTACGAGGAGACCTGCCCGGTTCCGCCGTCACAGTAACGGGGGTCGCATGCAGTATGACGTCTTTGTGAGCTACCGCCAGAAGGACCCTGACAAAACCTGGGTGCGCTCGGCCCTGGCGCCGCGGCTGGAGGCCGCCGGCCTGCGCGTGTTCATCGACTACAAGTGCTTCCGCCTCGGCGCGGCCCTGGTGGAGGAGATGGAGCGGGGCGTGCTGGAGAGCAGCTACACGCTGGCGGTGCTGACGCCGCGCTACCTCCAGAGCGGCTTCACCGAGTTTGAGAGCATCCTGGCGCGGCACATGAGCCTGGAGACGCAGCAACGGCGGCTCATTGTCGTGATGCGCGAGCCCTGCGACGCTCCGCTGCGAACTCGCGCCTATCTCTGGCTGGACATGACCGATGACACGGAGTTCGAAACTCAGCTCACGCGGCTGATCGAAGAACTGCGCCAGCCGGCCTAGCGGCTTCGCCGCCGGTGCATCGGGCGGAAGAACGGCGCGCCGATGCCCCAGATCAGCAGGAATACGAACAGGCAGCCAACCAACAGGTCGAACAAAGGCCGGCCGGCCAGTCCCTCAGGGGGCGGCCACAAGCCGACTGCCAACGCCAGCGCAATGCTCAGAACATGGAAGTACCATCTGGCGTGAACGAAGTAGAGCAGCACCAGCGCCAGCACCAGCGCGCACCCGTAAGCGAGAAACACGACGGTAGTACCCACGGCGGTTTTCCTCGACCCACCATTTAATCCTGAAGCGTGCCGGCGGCGCAAGTGGTAGGTAACGCCCCGCGTCTTCCGACCTGCCGCCGGCTGCGTCGTGCGCCTGCCTCCGGTCACAACACGTCCACTCCCCCTAACCTATTGAGAACACTGCCTCCCCACCCTTGCCCACGCCCTAAACCCTTGACGGCCTGGGTTACTCTATGACCAGGGGCGTTTCTGTTCCGATGTCCAGCCAACTCGACAGAACTCGACAGAACTCGACACTTTCGACACTTTTTCCGCACACCCTGTCGCCCCGGCAGGGTGAGGCGGCAATGGGCAATGGGGCAATGGGCAATGGGGCAATGGGGACAGCCTGCATGTTTCCGGTTGTCCAGAACCCGAGTACGGCGGGCGAACACGGCGGAAACCGGAAACACGCAGGCTGTCCCCGTTCCCCCCGTTCCCGTTCGGAGTCGGTGCGCTTTGTGATTCACTTGGAGTATGACGCGACGACTCACCACCGCGCAGGCCATCCTCAAGTTCCTCGGCCAGCAGTACGTGGAGCGGGATGGGCACGAGCACCGGTTCTTCGCCGGCTGCTTCGGCATCTTCGGGCATGGCAACGTGGCCGGGATCGGAGAGGCGCTGCTCGAAGATCCCGGTTTCCGCTACTACCTGTGCCGCAACGAACAGGCGGCCGTCCATACGGCTGCCGGTTTCGCCAAAATGAGCAACCGGCTGCGCGCGATGGTTACGATCAGCTCGATCGGGCCCGGCGCCACCAACATGATCACCGGCGCGGCGGCGGCCACCATCAACCGGGTGCCGGTCCTGCTGCTGCCGGGCGACATCTTCGCCCGGCGCAACGTGGCCCCGGTGTTGCAGCAACTGGAATCGCCGTCGTCGCAGGACGTCTCGGTGAACGACTGCTTCAAGCCGGTGTCCCGTTACTGGGACCGCATCTACAGGCCGGAGCAGATCCTCACCGCGCTGCCGGAGGCGATGCGCCTGCTCACGTCGCCGGCCGACACCGGGGCGGTAACGCTGGCGCTGCCGCAGGATGTGCAGGCCGAGGCGTTCGATTACCCCGAGGCGCTCTTCGCGAAGCGGGTCTGGCTCATCCAGCGCCCGCGCGGCGACGCCGAAATCTTCCGCCGCGCGGTCGAATGGATCCGCGGCGCGCGACAGCCGCTCATCGTCGCCGGCGGCGGAGTGATTTACTCGGAGGCCACCGAAGCGCTGGCGCGCCTGGCCGCTCAGACCGGAATCCCGGTGACGGAAACGCAGGCGGGGAAAGGTTCGCTGCGGTACGATCATCCGCAGGCGCTCGGGGCGATCGGAGTCACCGGCACCCCCGGGGCCAACATCCTGGCGCGCGAAGCCGACCTCGTGATCGGCATCGGCACCCGCTACAGCGATTTCACCACCGCCTCGAAGACCGCCTTCCAGAACCCCGCCGTCCGGTTCGTCAACATCAACGTGGCCGAGTTCGACGCTTACAAGCACTCGGCGCTGCCGCTGGTGGCCGACGCCAGAGTCGTGCTGGAGGGACTCGCGGCGGCGCTGGAGGGGTGGCGCGTGAGCAGCCAGTACAGCGAACGCATCGCGCGCTACCGGGCCGAGTGGGAACAGGAGGTCGATCGGATCTACGATCTGCGGCACGGCCCGCCGATCAGCCAGGGCGAGGTGATCGGCGTGGTGAACCGTTTCTCGGGGCCGCGCGACGTGGTGGTGAACGCCGCCGGCACCATGCCTGGCGATCTGCACAAGCTGTGGCGCACCCGCGATCCCAAGGGCTACCACATGGAGTACGGCTACTCCACCATGGGCTACGAGATCGCGGCCGGGCTGGGCATCAAGATGGCCGACCCGAGCCGCGAAGTGTACGTGCTGGTGGGTGACGGCTCGTACCTGATGATGGCCCAGGAGATCATCACCTCGGTCCAGGAAGGCTACAAGCTGAACATCGTGGTGGTCGATAACCACGGCTTCAGCAGCATTGGCGGTCTGAGCCGCGCCTGCGGCTGCGGCGGCTTCGGCACCGAATACCGCCGCCGCACCGAGACCGGCCTCGACGGCGAGCGGCTGGCGGTGGATTTTGTCGCCAACGCCGCCAGCCTTGGCGCTCACGCGGTTCGCGCCCGCACGCGCGAAGAACTGGCCGGCGCCCTGGCCGCCATGCGCTCGCACGACCGCACCTCGGTGGTGGTCGTCGAAACCGACATCGATCAGCGCGTGCCCGGTTACGAGTCCTGGTGGGACGTGCCGGTGGCCGAGGTCTCGGAGGTGGAGTCCGTGCGCGCCGCGCGCAGCCAGTACGAGGAGGCCCGCAAGAAGGAGCGCTGGTTCCTATGATCGAAGTCGCGGTGCTGGGCCGCATCGGCTACGATCTCTGCGCGGAGGAGCAGCACGTGCCGCTGGCTGCCGTGCGGCGTTTCTCGCGCTACCTCGGCGGCTCGAGCGCCAACATGGCCGTGGGGCTGGCGCGCCTGGGCGTCCGGGTGGGCATGGTGAGCGCGCTCGGAACCGACGGCATCAGCCAGTTCCTGGTGGATTTCCTCCGGGCCGAGCAGGTGGACACCACCTATGTGAAGCAGGCTGCGGGCCTGCTGCCATCGCTGGCGCTGACGGAAGTGTCGCCGCCGGACCGCTTCCCGCAGGTGTTCTACCGCCAGGACCCGGCCGACGTGCACATCGAGCTGGGCGAAGACGAGCTCGGCTACATCGCCGGCGCGCGAATGTTCATCACCAACGGGACGTCGCTGTGCGCCTCGCCGTCGCGCGAGTCCACATACCTGGCGCTGGAGCGCGCCCGCGCGGCCGGCGGCCGGGTGGTGCTGGACGTTGACTACCGCTGGATGTCGTGGCCGAGACCCGAAGAGGCCGGGCTGGCGGTGCGGCTGGCGCTGCCCTGTGTCGATGTGCTGCTGGCGAACGAGGCCGAGTTGAAGATGGTGGCCGGCGCGGCCACGCTGGAAGAAGCGACCGAGAGAGTGCTGGCGCGTGGGCTGCCGGTGCTGGTCTCCAAGTTGGGCGACCGGGGCACGCGCGTCTGGTGCGGCCACGAGTCAGTCTTCCTTGAACCTTACCGGGTTGAAGTGGTCTCGACCATCGGCGCCGGCGACGGGTTCGCCGTCGGCTTTCTCTACGCGCTGCTGCGCGGCAAGCCGACGCCCGAGTGCCTGCATTACGGCAACGCCGCCGCCGCTATCGTGGTCAGCCGCCTGAGCTGCTCGGAAGCCATGCCCACGCTGGCAGAGGTGGAGGAACTGATCGGGCGGTATACGCCGGCGCGTTGACACGGCGGGGTGGCCGCGTTAGGGTGTGGTCAAGGGGGGAGGAAGATGCGGAGTCTGCTTCTATGGGTTTGTGTGCCCGCCTGGCTGCTGGCGCAGGGTTCGCGCGGGAGCATTTCGGGCACGATCAAGGATGGCAGCGGAGCTGTCGTCCCCGGGGTCATCATCACCGTTACGAATGAGGCCACCGGCTCCGGCCTGAAGGCGGAGTCGGCCGCCGACGGCGCCTACCTCGCGCCACAACTGATCCCCGGCGACTACACTGTCTCCGCTCAGGCCGCGGGCTTCAAGCGCACCGAGGTCAAGGGTGTGAAGGTGGACGTGGGGACAGCGGTCACGCAGGATGTGACGCTGGAGGTCGGCGAGATCACCCAGTCGGTCGAGGTGAGGGACAAGAGCTTCCTGGTGGAGACGACCTCCGGCCGCGTGGCCCACACGGTGGATGTGGCGCACGTGCTGGAGATGCCGCTCTCGAACCGCGACGTGTTCGCGCTGGTCAACCTGGTGCCGGGCGCGTTTCAGCGGGGAGGCGCCATCTCGATCGGCGGCGGGCGCACACAGTCGGCGGCGGTGATGGTCGATGGAGTCAATAACACCCGCGGCGGGCTAGGGGTGCAGAACATCGAGTTGGCCCCGCCGGTGGACTCGATGGAGGAGTTCAAGGTCGAGGCCAACAACCTCTCGGCTGAGTACGGCCGCACCTCGGCCGGGCTGGTCAACGCGGTCACCCGGCACGGGACCAACGAGTGGCACGGCAGCTTCTACGAATTCCTCCGCAACGACCGGCTCGACGCCCGTGGTTGGGGGGCCGACGAGAAGCCGCCGCTCAGGCGGAACCAGTTCGGCGCAACCCTCGGTGGGCCGATCACGAGGAACCGCACGTTCCTCTTCTACAACTACGACGGCACCCGCAACCGCACCGGGGTGGTGCGCACGCGCTCGGTGGGCCTGCCGGAATGGCGGCGCGGGGATTTCTCCCGCGCCACCCGCGACGACAACGGCCTGCCCGTCCCGGTGCTCATCTTCGACCCCGCGAGCGGCGCCGGCAGTTTCGCTGCGCCGCGGGATACGGAACCGTTCCCCAACAACGCGATTCCATCGTCGCGGCTGGACCCGGTGGCGGTGAAGGCGCTGACTTATCTGCCCGTGTCCAACCGCGCGGCGAACAACCCTAACAACAACGCCGGCAACTGGCAGGAGAACACGGTCAACTCCAACCCCATCGACGTCCACCTCGGCCGCATCGACCACGACTTCACGCCAAACACCAAGGTCTATGGGCGTTATATGCTGACTCAGCCCGACCAGGACCTGACCGGATACTCGCGCGGCTACGGCCCCGCCGATCCGGACGGCATTACCGTGGCGCTGCGCCGGCAGAACCTTGCGCTCAACGCCAGCCACCTGTTCTCGCCGACCTTCTTTCTGAACCTGTCGGCGGGCGTCAATCGCGTTCGCCTTACGCGTGCGACCGGCGATTGCTGCGAGACGGATTACCCGGGCCTGCTCGGCTTGAGGGGCGTGCCTGGGAAGGCGTTCCCGCGGCTCAACACCGGCGGGGGCGCGGCGCCGGTGGACAATTTCGGGGCCACCGGCAGCCAGTACCGCCTGGCCGCCTTCACCAATACCGAATGGACAGCGAACCTCACTAAGGTCATGGGCCAGCACACGCTCAAGTTCGGGTCCGGCGCGACGCGCTACAACGGAAATGAACTTGACGCTCAACTGGCCAGCGGCAACTGGGGCTTCAACGGCCAGTGGACCCGCCAGATCGACGCCCGCGGCCGGGCGACGTCGTTCACCGGGATCAACCTGGCCGACTTTCTGCTGGGCCGCCTGAACGCCGCCAACACGCGCATCAATCCCGGCAACGGCAAGCGCATCCAGTATTACGGCGGCTACTTCCAGGACGACTGGCGAGTAACTTCGCGGCTTACTTTGAATCTCGGAATCCGCTATGACACCGAGACGCCCACTTATGAGGTTACCGGGCGCATGAGTAACTTCGATCCCTATGCGCCGAACCCGCTGGCCGGGACCGGCGACATATCGGCGGGCGCCATCGGCGTGGTCACCTTTCCCAACCGGCACGGCCAGGGCAAGTACCTGTGGAACTGGGACAAGAACAACTTCGCGCCGCGGTTCGGGTTTGCCTGGCGGGTGTTCGGCTCCAGCACGGCGGTGCGCGGCGGCTTCGGGGTATTTTTCGGCAACCCTTATGACCGGGCCACGGTCGGGGTGGGCCGGCTGGGCTTCGACCTGCTTTACCAGGCGCGCACTCCGGTGCCTTTTACGCTTCAGCAGGGGCTGCCCGGCGGGGTGCTGGACCCGGTGCCCGACTCCGAACTGCTGCCCACGCTGGGCAACCGCGGCACGCGGTTTGAGACCTCCACCGTGCAGTTTCTGGCGCCCGACCGCGTTACCCAATACAGCGAAAACTTCAACCTCACCATCCAGCACCAGTGGAAGGATGTTCTGTTTGAGGCCGGCTACATCGGCAACCTGGGCCGGAAGATCAATTTCCCCAACATCAACCTGAACCACATTCCGCCGGAGTTGCTGCCCCGCACCGAAATACCGGTGCGCCTGCGCCGTCCCTGGACGATCTTTACAAGCGACCAGCCGCAAATCCAGATCATCGCCCCCAACTGGGGCCTTTCCTCCTATCATGCCTTCACCTTCAAGTCGGAGAAGCGCTTCCGGCAGGGGATCGGGTGGCTGGTGGCCTATACGCTGTCGAAGTGGATCGACAACGTCACGTTCACCGGCGACGATGACGTCACCTTCGGCGATGACGACAACCCGCAGAACATTTACAACCTGCGGGCGGAGAAGTCGCTCTCGACCAACCACGTCCCGCACCGGCTGGTGTTTTCTCCGATCGTCGAGCTGCCGTTCGCGGACGGCAGGCGCGGCTTTCTCGGCCGGCTGCTGGGCGGCTGGCAGATCGCTACCATCGGCACCATCCGCAGCGGTGCGCCGTTTGGCGTGCAGGTGCTGAATGGGCCGCGCGACATTTTGGGGGATCAGTCCGACGGCAAGCTGCTGCGTCCGAACATCGTGGCCGATCCGAACCTGCCCCGCAGCGCCAAGGGCAAGCCGGCCTCGGGCGGCGTGCGCGGCATCGCCTGGATGAACCCGGAAGCCTTCGCCGTGCCGGCCCTGTTCACGTACGGCAACGTCTCGCGAACCGTCCCGGGAATCCTAAGCCCGGGCTCGGTGGAGTTCGACTCGATGGTCGCCAAGAACTTCCGCATCGGCGAGCAGTGGCGGGCCCAGTTCCGCTGGGAGACGTTCAACACGTTCAACACGCCGCAGTTCGAGCTCCCCGGCAATGCCTTCGGCGGCGGCGGCTTCGGCGTCGCGTCCGCCGGCGGCCGGCGCATCATGCAGTTCGCGCTGAAGCTGAGGTTCTAAAACCGGGGACAGACGGAACCGTCCCCAACTTCGCCGGTTTGACAAGGCGGTGATTGTCACGGCGGGAAACGTTCCGTCTGTCCCCGGTTTTGGGGCGGGCTCAGACCTGCATTGCCATGAGGGTCCCGTTGTGGTGGAGTAGGATCATGGGCTACGAAGTTCGGATTATCGCCGCACTGATCGCGTGCCTGCTCGTGAGCGCCCTACCGGCCACCTCGCAGAGCCTGCTCGTCGATGGAAGCGCCAGCGTCACCCTGAATTTTGCGGCTGCCGTCGGCGCAACCCCGGCGGCCCAAACGACAAGACTCACCGCAAGCAACGCGCAAAGCGTTCCGTTCCAGATCGCAGCGCAAAGCCAGCCACCAGCCTACTGGCTTCTCCAGCCCCAAGTGAGCAGCGCGAGCACGCCGGCCGACATCACCTTGGCAGTGAACAGCCAGATCCTCCCGGCCGGCACGTACCAAACCGTCCTCAGAGTCTTTTCCACCACGCTTGGCTATCAAGAAGCGCTGATAACCGTGAACCTCACGGTCGGGCCGGGCGGCGGGACCGTCGGGACACTCGTCCCGAGCGCGACCTTGCTCACCTTCGCCTCAAATCTCGGCTCCAACCCCGCTGCGCAGAACGTCACCATAAGCAGCGCCACCATCACCGGCGTCAGCGTGAGCACGACGGTGAATGCGCCGTCCGGATACAACTGGCTCAGCAACTGGTCGATCACGAGTTACACGGTCGGACCGGGCGCTTCCGCGACCCTCACCGTCAGTCCCAACCCGGCAGGCTTGGGCATCGCCGCCGGCAGTTACACCGGCTCAATCATCCTCACCCCCACCAGCGGCACGGCAACCGTGATCAGCGTTACGTTGAGCTACGGCGTCAGCGGCGCCACCACGCTGACGGCCTCGCCCAGCCCGCTTGTGCTTAACGCCCAGTTGGGCGGCAGCACCACCGGGCAACTGACGGTCAGTTCCATCTATGGGACCGCGGTTTCCTTTTACGCCTCGGCCAGCGTCCAGACGGGTCTGACGAACTGGCTCCAGGTCCAAACATCGTACGGAACCACGCCGCAGGTCCTCAATGTCACCGCCTCCGCGGCGGGTCTGACCGCCGGAGCCTACACCGGGACGGTGACGCTCACTCCAACCGCTAGCGGCCAGTCCACCCAGGTGCAGGTGCAGCTCAATGTCGGCGGCGGCGGAACCGGCCCGCTCGGGCTGTATCCGCAGACCCTCAGTTTCAGTGCGCCGGTGGGCGGCTCGCTTCAGTCAGGCACGGTCTACATTCAGAATTACGTCGGCTCCTTCACCGCAACCGCGACCGTAACGAATCCGGTCGGCGGCAGTTGGCTCACCGTCAGCCCAACGTCGGGGTCCTCGACACCGGCGACTCTCACCGTGACCGCGCAGCCCTTTGGCCTGGGCGTCGGCACCTATACGGGCACCATCACGGTCATCTCCCAGACCGGCTTGGCGGGATCGGTGGGCGTAGCACTGAGTGTCGGCGTCACCGGCGCTTACGGGTTAACGGTGAGCCCGGCCGCGCTGGCCTTCTCCGCCGTCGCCGGCTCCGGCCAGGCCCCGGCACAGACCATTCTGGTCAGCAGTTCTTACGGCGCCACCGTCCAGTTCACTGCTACTTCGCAAGTGGCCTGGCTCACCGTTTCCCAGCCCAACGCATTCACCCCCGCTAGCATCACGGTGCAGGCCAACTCCTCGTTGCTGACCGCCGGAAGCTATCAGGGTTCGGTCCTGATCTCGGGCGGCGGCGCCAGCGTCAGCGTTCCGGTCCTGTTCGTGCTCGGAACCGCGACCAGCACGGTCAGCGTCAGCCCGGCGTCGCTCACGCTAAGCGCCAGTCACGGCGGCCCGAGCGTTTCGGGTTACAGCTATGTCAGCAGCACCGGCGGCGCTTCCGCCGGATTTGGCGCCCAGGTCTACGGCGCCTCCTGGCTGTCGGTCAGCTCCACCGGCGCCTCCACGCCGGCGACGGTGACGATCACCGCCAATCCCTACGGTCTGTCGAGCGGCGTTTACGGCGGCTTCGTTCTGGTTCAACCGTCCGACGGATCTACGCCGCAAGTCATTGCCGTCACGCTGAACGTCGGCGTCAGCGGCGGAATCGGCAACACCGTCTTCACCGTCAGCCCGGGCGGCCTTAGCTTCAGCGCCAGCCAGGGCGGAGCTGCACCCGCCGGGCAAGTGGTGACCATCACCAGTCTTACAGGCTTGTCCCTCAACTTCACCACTGCGGTCACGACTCAGTCCGGCAACTGGCTCCTGGCGGATCCGGCATCAGGCTATGCGAGTCTCAGCTCTCCGGTGGTGATTAGCGTGAACCCCACGGGCCTTTCCGCCGGGACGTACCAGGGCGCCGTCAACATCACGGCCACTGTACAGGGCGTGACCGCTTCCATTCCCATCGTCCTGACGGTCACCGGCCCGGCCGTCACCGTCACTCCGTTGTCGCTCTCGTTCACCGCGGCCTCGGGCGGCCCGGCGCCTGCGGCGCAAAGCATCAGCGTGACCAGCGCCGGCGCCGCGGTCTCATTCACGGCCACGGCTTCCGCCACCACCGGAGCCAACTGGCTTTCGGTCTCTCCGACCACGGGCAGCACCACGGCCACGCTGACGGTATCCGTGAACCAGGGCAGCCTTGCGCCCGGCGCTTACAACGGCCAGGTGCGCATCACTCAGGCCGGCTCCACCACCTCGTATGGCGTCGATGTGACCCTGACCGTCACCGAGGCGTTCACCATCTCCCTGAGTGCAAACCAGGTGAGCCTGAACGCACGCGCCGGCGACCCGGCGGCCGCCACCCGCACCATCACGGTGATCGCCAGTTCCGGCAACCGGGCCTTCACCGTTGCGGCCAGCGGCGGCAACTGGCTCGCGGCCACGCCCGACAGCGGCAACACGCCGGCGGACGTCACCATCCGCGCAAACGCGAGCGGTCTCGCCGCTGGAACCCACAACGGGACAATCACGGTCGCCGTGGCCGGCGCGTCCAACTCCCCGCAGGGAGTCAACGTCGTCTTCACGGTCAACCCGCGCGGCCCGGCGGTTAGCGCCATTGTCCACGGCGCCGCCATGGCCCCGGCCTACTTCACTGCCGGCGGCATCTTTACGATCTTCGGCGAGAATCTGGGCCCGCAGACCGCGGCCATGCTACAGGTGGGCCCCAACAACATCGTCACCAACACCCTGGGCGGAGTCCGGGTGCTGGTGGACGGAATCCCGGCGCCGATGCTCTACGCCCAGGCGCGCCAGATCAACGGTGTCATCCCGTTCGGCGTGGCCGGGCGGGCGGGGGCCGAAGTCATTGTTGAGTACCAGGGCGAGCGCTCCACGCCGCAGCAGATCCCGCTGTCGGAGGCCGCGCCGGGCGTGTTCACCCTGGATGGCTCCGGCAGGGGTCCGGGAGCCATCCTCAACCACAACAACACCGTGAACTCGGTCGCCAATCCTGCCCCGAAGGGCTCGGTCATCAGCGTCTATCTCACCGGCGTCGGACAGACCACACCGCCGGGCATCGACGGCCTGGTTCCGAGCGACCTGCTGCCGGTTCCGCTGCTGCCCCCTACCGCTCGCGTCGGTGACCAGGACATGGAAGTGCTTTACGCCGGCGCCGCCCCTGGTCTCGTCTCCGGCGCTATCCAGGTCAACATCCGCATCGCGCCGGACGCCCGCAGCGGCGTGCAAGCCCTTATCGTTCGTTTCGGACGATTCAGCAGCCAATTCGGAGCCACCGTGGCCATCCAGTAGTTCAGAACGTCAGCCGCAGGGCGAACTGCATCTGGCGCGGGGTGCTCATGGTGCCGCGCGACTTGCCGAAGTCCGGGCTCTCGACGTTGGTGTTCGGCGTGCCCAGGGTCGGCGTGTTAGTGACGTTGAACGTCTCCCAGCGGAACTGCAATTCCATGCCTTCACGGACGCGGAAGGACTTCATCAGGCCGAAGTCGAGGGTGAACATTCCGTCCTCGTTGAGGATGCCGCGGCCGGCGTTGCCGAGCCGCCAGGTTCCGTCAGGGTTGCGCGGAAGCACGAACGCGCCGGTGTCGAACCAGCGGTCCGCGGTGCGCGTCGGGAGCCGCGGATCGCGAATGCGGTCCGGCCACCAGTCGCCGACTCCGGTGGCGCCCAGCCGCTGGC
>JBBTDS010000556.1:0-4913 GCA_038060875.1 Acidobacteriota bacterium
TCTGGGCCAAGCGTCGCGAAATGGAAGCTGGCCGTTCGTCCGCCGCTGACCGGCAGGAGCGTTGCAATGAGTGTTCCTGAATCGCGTCTAAGAACCATGGAGCAGCCAGGGCGGTTCGCTTCGCCCTGGCCGCTGCGCGTCCGCTTGAAAGGGGCTCTCTGGCGCCTGGTATGGCTCACGCTGTTCCGGCCGACGCCGACGCCCCTGGTCCGATGGCGGGTATTCCTCCTGCGCCTTTTCGGCGCCCAGGTCGCCGGGCGGCCTTTCGTCTCCCCCTCGGCCGTCATCAGAATGCCCTGGAACCTCGTGCTTGAGCACCGGGCCTGCCTTGGGCCAGCGGCCAATGTCTACAATCTGGGCCGCGTAATCCTCAAGCACAAGTGTGTCGTCGCGCAGGAGGCTTACCTGTGCGGCGGCACCCACGATTTCCGCCATCCGCAGTGGCCGCTGGTCACCGGCGACATCGTCATTGGCGAGGACGCTTTTGTCGGCGCGCGGGCCTTCATTCTTCCCGGAGTTGTTGTGGGCGACGGCGCGGTGGTCGGCGCCTGCTCGGTGGTGACCTCGGATGTGCCGCCGTGGACTGTCGTGGCCGGCAATCCGTGCCGCGCTGTGCGGCAGCGAAATCAGAGCCGTGACTCTTCTCCTCCTCAACCAGTTCTACGCCCCCGGCCCGGCGCCGACCGGTGAGCTGCTGGCCGATCTGGCGCGGCATCTCGCCGCCCAGGGGGATTCCGTCAGCGTGGTGTGTGCGCGCGCCCCTTATGCCGGCTCCAACGGCAACGCGCCTCGCGATCCCGATGGGGTTCGCGTCCTGCGCACCCCCGCCTTCGCCTTCTCCCACCGGCGCGCCGCCCGGCTGGCTTCCTGGCTCTCGTTTTACGCTGGCGCCCTGTGGCACGCGCTGCGCTCCGACGCCGACGTGGTCCTCACCCTCACCACCCCGCCCCTGCTCTCGCTGGCCGGCGCGCTCGCCCAGCGGCTCCGGGGCGCCCGGCACTTCATCTGGGAAATGGACCTCTACCCCGACGTGGCCGTGGCCGTGGGCGTCTTCCCGCCCCGCTCATGGCCGGATCGCATCGCGGGCGCGCTGGCCGACTTGGCCCGCCGCCGCGCCGATGGTGTGATCGCCATCGGGCCGTGCATGCGCGACCGCCTCATGAGCCGCGGCGTCCCCGGCGGGCTGATTCACGTCGTCGATAACTGGGCCGATCCGGCCGCCATTGCTCCCTTGCCGTTCCCGCCTGGCCCGTATACCCTGCTGTACTCCGGCAATCTCGGCCTGGCCCACGACGTCGAGACCATCGCGGCCGCCATCGAAGCGCTGAACGGCGACGCCGGGTTCCGGTTCGTCTTTGCGGGCGGCGGGCCGCGCCGTCGGGCGCTCGAAGACCGCTGCCGCGCCGCTGGTGTGTCCAACGTCTTCTTCGAAGGGTATATCGAGATCGGGGAACTATCGGACCACTTCGGCGCCTGCCATGTTGGCCTGGTCACCCAGCATCCGGCCACGCTCGGCTGCGTCGTCCCCTGCAAGACCTATGCGCTCATGGCCGCCGGCCGCCCCGTCCTGTTCATCGGCCCGCGCCAGGCGACGCCCGCCCGCATCATCGGACGCTTCGCCTGCGGCTGGCAGATCGATCCCGGGGACTCCGCCGGCCTGGTCGCCTTGCTTGCTGTGCTCGCCGATAACCCGAACCTGGTCCGCGAGGCGGGCCGCCGCGCCCGCCATGCTTTCCTGGAAAACTACACCGTTCAGCTTGGTGTCGCCCGTATCGCGGATGTGCTCTGCGGCAATGGGAAGCTCTCCCAGTGGACTCGCTGATACTGCTCGGCTTCTACTCGCTGCTGTTCGCCGCGGCGTTCACCCCGGTCACCCGCGATATGTTCCTGCGGCTGGGGCTGGTGGATAAGCCGGATTCCGGGCGGAAGCGGCACCCCAAGCCCATCCCGCGGGTGGGCGGGATTCCCATCGCCGTTTCTTACGCCGGCGCCTTTGCCGTGCTGCTGCTGGCGAACTCCCAGGGCAGCCTCGCGGTCGCCCATGGGCTGCCGCTGGCGGCCAGGCTGATGCCGGCGGCGGCGCTGATCTTCCTCACCGGGCTTGTTGACGACCTCCGGGGTCTGAAGCCGTGGCAGAAGTTGTGCGGCCAGGCGGCGGCCGCGGCGCTCGCCTTCTGGGCCGGCGTTCACATCAACGCCTTCCAGGGTCTCCGTTTCGAAAGCTGGCTGAGTTTTCCGTTGACCGTGCTCTGGCTGGTCGGCTGCGCGAACGCCTTTAACCTCATCGACGGCGTGGACGGTTTGGCCGCCGGCGTCGGCCTCTTCGCCACCGTCACCATGCTGCTGGCGGCGCTGCTCCACAACAATATGGAGCTCGCGCTGGTTACGGTGCCTCTGGCTGGGTGCCTGCTGGGTTTCCTCCGCTACAATTTCAGCCCGGCCACCATCTTCCTCGGCGATTCGGGCAGCCTGTTGATAGGTTTCCTGCTCGGTAGTTACGGCGCGCTGTGGAGCCAGAAGTCAGTCACCGCCCTGGGGATGACGGCGCCGTTGATGGCTCTGGCCGTGCCGCTGCTGGACGCCTCGCTCGCCGTGGTCCGGCGCTTTCTCCGCGGCCAGCCCATTTTCGGCCCCGACCTGGGGCACATTCACCACCGCCTGCTCGCCCGCGGGCTCACGCCCCGGCGCGTGGCCCTGGTGCTTTATGGCGCCTGCGGCCTGGCCGCGGTCTTCTCGCTGCTACAGAGCCTCGCCAACAATCGATTCCCCGGCCTCATCCTCATCCTCTTCTGTGCCGTCGTATGGATCGGAACGCAGCGGCTGGGCTACGTGGAGTTCCGCATCGCCGGGCAGTTGGTGCTTCAGGACCCCTTCCGCCGCGCCCTGAAAGCCCAACTTGCCGTTCACGATCTCCAGGACGATCTGGCAGCCGCCTCCACGCCCGATGAGTGCTGGCAGGCCATCCGGCAGGCCTGCGGCGCCTTCGGCTTCACCGAGGTGCGGCTTTCTGTTGCCGGGCGGTGCTACGCCGCCGACCTGAATGGCGCGAAGTCTTCCACAACCTGGACCATCACCATACCGTTTTCCGGGGCCGGCTTCATCCGCCTCGGCCGGCCGGTTAGCGATGCCGCCCACGACGCCGCCATTGCCCTCTTTGTCGACACGATACACGTCCGGCTGGTCGAAAAGCTCCCGGTGTGGCTCGCTGCCAGCCCGGCGGGCGCATCGGCGCAACTCGAGCAGCGCGCCCGGCGCGCCGCCGGCGCGTGATGCGCTTACTTCATCTCGACGCTCTTCGCCGCCGACGTGCCCAGGCTGTTGCTCAGTGTCACCGCCACCGACTGGATCGCGTCGAGCAGCGTGCCGGGTTGCATCGTGCCTTCCAGCGACACCGGCGCCACCGCGGTGAACAGGCTGCCGAACTGCTGCGACTGGACGGTCTGATACCAGGCCAGGAAGGCCGTTTCCACATTGAGCGTCAGCTTGGGGTTCGAGACGGTGGCGCCGGCGGCGGCCGTCGCCTGAATCTCGATCTGCGAAAGCGTCCGTGCCGTCGAATAGCCGGTCACCAGCAGCGTGAAGCTGGTGGCGGTTCTGGTCCCGACCTGGACGCTGACAAGCTGCGGCGCCGCCTGGGCGATCGCCAGGCTCACGCTGGGCGGTGAGCTGGGCGTCAGGTTGATCCCCGTCTCGGTGGCGAACTCCGGCGCCACTGTGATCGTCCCGGCCACGCTGCCGGTCTGGAGGCGGATCTGCGTCTCGTTGTTGGGGAACAGCGCCCGCGTCGAGCCGGCCGCGATGCTGAACCTCACCGTTCTGCCGCCGGTGGCGAACTGGACGGTGGCATCGTCCACGAACACCTCCGAGTTGAACGTGAGCGTCAGCATGCCCGTCAGATTCAGCGCGTACGGCTCGGCGATTGACAGCGTATAGCCGGGCTGTTGCAGCGGCTGGATGGCGCCCTGCGGGCCTTCAAACCGGGTGGCCGGCAGCGGCGTGGGCGCCGTGGCCGAACCCACCAGGTCGAAGCTGTGGCCGCCTACGCGGAGGATGGCTTCGGAAACCCCCACTCTGACCGGCGCAAATGTGACGATGAAGCTGGCCGAGCCGTCCGGCTCCAGCGTCAATGGCAGCTCCGGCACGTCGGTCAGCGTGAAGGCGGTTCCGCCGGCGACGAAAATCGCGCTGATGACGGCCGCCGTCGTGCCGGTGTTGGAGATCAGGAAGCGCGCGTTGGCAGTTTGCCCCGCCTGGAGCGGGCTGAACAGCACCGAGCCGTTGTTCTGCACCTGGGTGGCGGCGCCGCCGATGACGTAGGCGTAGCTTACCGCCGGCCCCAGTCCGGTTGCGGCCAGCTCGAACGTGTCGTTGCCCACGCGCAGGCGCCCCGGCGCCTTGCCCGGCTGCGCGGGCGCGAACACGATGGTGAACTGGACGCTGCCGCCGGCAGCCAGCGTGAGCGGCAGAAACGGCAGCTCGCTGAGCTGCCAGCCGGCGCCGAGGACGTTGATGCTGGTCACCGTCCCCTCGGCGTTGCCGGAGTTGCGGACGCGCATCGCCAGCGTGCTCTTCTGGCCGACCGGGGTGTCCGGCAGGGTGAAGGTCTGGTTGGGCGCCACCGGCGTCTCGGTGCGGTCGCGGAGAAGCTGGTAGACGAAGGTCGGGCTGGCCCCGGATCCCTGCAACGTGAAACTGGCGCCGCGGCCGGCGTAGTCCACCTTCAGCGTGCCGCTCTGCGGCTCTCGCTGCTGCGGGGTGAAGCTCACCGTGAAGCGCAGCTCCCTGCCAGGCTCGATGGCGATCGGCGGCAGCGGCACGCCGGCCAACTGGAAGGCCGCGCCGGTGGCCGAAACCGCCGTCACCGTGCCGGCCGCGCTGCCGCGGTTCATGATAGTCACCGCCGCCGAGGTGGT
>JBBTDS010000556.1:5013-7397 GCA_038060875.1 Acidobacteriota bacterium
TCACCGTGCCGGCCGCGCTGCCGCGGTTCATGATAGTCACCGCCGCCGAGGTGGTGGTGTTCAGCGGCGTGGGCGGGAACGGAATCGTGCCCCCGTCCGGCAGCGGCGCCGCGTTGGCGTTTGGCAGCGTGTAGCTGGCCACCAGGTCGGGAGCGAAGCCGGCCAGGTTCACCACTATGGTGCTTTGGCTCTGCGCGCCGTCCTGGGCCGTCTCGGTTACGCTAAACGTCAGCCGCCCCCCCACCCGAGCGCCGGAGCTTGGCACGAAGCGCAAGCTGAGATTCAGCGACTGGCCGGGGACGAGCGTCGCCGGCAGCGTGGGCAGGGTGACAGAGAAGTCGTTCGACCCGGTGCGGTCAATCGCCGGCACCGCGGCTGAGCCGCTTCCTCGATAGGACAGCGTCAGCCGGGCGGTGTTGGCGAGGCCGATGGCGTCGGCGACCATGTTGATGGTGCCGCCGTTGGGCACATTGCTGACACCCAATGGCCCCTGGTCCACCAGGATGACAAACGGCTGAGAGGAGAGCCGCGGGGCAGACAGAATGAGACCGAACGCGGCAGCGCTCCAGGCGAACTTGAGTCGCGACACGAGCTACTCCTCCCCGCCTGAACCGCCGGCCGGCACGAAGTACACACCGGGAACCGGGCCGCCGGCCAGCACATAAAACGGCGCCGGGCCTCCACCGGGCTTCAACAGGTACAGTTCAGATCCAGCGACCAGCTCGATGCCGTCCGGCACGAAATCCAGCTCGATCGTGGCCGCCGGCGCGCCGGTGCCGGGATCGTAAACCGTCACCGTCCTCAACCCGCGGTCGGCGATCAGCAGGCGGCGTCCATCGCGCGAGCAGGCCAGACCGGTAATATCGGAGAGACCGTCGCGCGCCGTGTGAAGCGGTCTGACTTGGGCGCCGCCGGGTTCGGCGAAGTTGCGGATTTCGAAGACCTGGTTCTGCCCGGCCACGAAGGCGCTCTGGCGGTGGACGGCGACCGCCCCGCCCCCGTCGATCCCCATCAGCAGGCGCGGCGGCAGCCCGGGCGAGAGAAGGTAAACGGCGGAACCGGTGATCGCCAGGACGTTCTTTCCGGAGCCGTCCACGGCCAGCGCCGAGACCGGCCCCGCCGGGGACTCCAACTCCACAAGCCCGACATCCCCAACCAGCAGTAAGCCCGCTTCCGTCCGGAGCACCGCCGCCGAAGACTCCAGGTTCCAGGCTGCCAGCGCGGCGCGGGAGGTCTTCCCGAGGCGGATGCCTTCGTGCGCCGCATCCGGCAGACTGCGAACGAGGCAAGCCTCACCGCCGCGTCCCACCAGCGCCTGGCGCCCGTCCGGGGCCACCACCGCCCAATCGACATCGCTGACCACCGGCGCGCCCAGCCAGGCGCCGCCTGGAACGCCCAGCATCGGCTGGACGGCCCGGGCCACCCGGTTGTAGAGCAGGCCGGAAACCGGCCCGGCCAGCCGGATGTCCGCCGCGCTTGCGGCCCCGATCCCGCAGGCAAGCAAGCAGAACGAGACCCCTTTGTTCATCGCGGCCCCCCTACCGTCACCGGACCTGGCACGAGGGTGACGGCGTTCGGCGGCGGCGGCGGGCCCGCGCTCCCCCCGCCGCCTCGGGTGGCGGCCACGCCTCCGGTCACTCCGGCGGCGCCCAGCGCGAGCAGGATCCAGGGCGCCTTGGACCTCTTCTTCACGTCCAGCTCGGTGGTTGCTGCGTTGATCTGGGCGATGATCGCGCTGCCGGAGGCGGTACCGGAGGTCGCCGTGATCTTGACATTAAAGCGCCCCGCCTCGTCGTTAGGCACAAGGCCGGTGGTGGCCGCCTGGCCGCGGGCGTCGGCCGCGACCCGCTGCATCAGCCTGCCGCCCGGGAACGTCCCCCCGGGCCCGGCGGCGGGGAGCTGGAAGACCACTTGAGCGCCCGGCAACGGCCTGTCTTTCTCGTCGCGGACCTCGATGCGCGCCTGGACCGCCCGTTTGGTCTTAATGCTGTGCCGGGCGCCTTCGCCTTCGAGCACCACTATCTTAAGCCCGCTTCCTTGGGGCCCGGACGCCGCGCCCTGGGGCTGTGCGGGTAAGTGCGCCGTCAATAGCTGTAGCACGCAAAGAAAGGCGGAGCCGCTTTGCAGCCTCATGTGCTGACTCCTCTTCCTCCGTGGTTGGGGGAGGCTTGTTATGGCATCTGATCGGGAACCAGAGTCAATTCTAATACCAAGATGCCCACTTTGCCAACCGGGAACGCGAGCCGGCGGAGCGAAAAGGTACTATCCCGCCCGGTCGTAGGACCCTTCGGAGCGCCAGGGTGCGTGTAGACATTGTCATACACTGTAATCCACAGCGCGGCATGGCCGCAAACTGTCGCAGGTAAGGCAATGGCGTTCTCCGG
>JBBTDS010000557.1:0-13986 GCA_038060875.1 Acidobacteriota bacterium
CGGCGGTAGGGGTCGGGCATGCGCGTACGTATCCGGCGGTAGGGGTCGGGCATGCCCGACCCGACTTGGAGAGCTGAATGAAATACGGTCTCAACATCCCGGCACAGGGCGCACTGGACTTTTTGTCCCTCGGTGCGCTGGTCCACCGCCTCGATCCGGGGAACATCCCCTTCCGTAAGGCGACCGAGTGCCGGATTCACGTCAGCGGCGGCGAGTTCAACGTCGCCGCCAACCTGGCGGATTGCTTCCGCCTCCAGACCGGCATCGCCAGCGCGATGGTCGATTATCCGATCGGCGACCTGATCGCCGAGCGGGTGCGGGCCATGGGCGTCAAGCCTTTCTACAAACGGTTCAAGCATAACGGCGTCAACGGGCCGAACATGGCCACCGTTTACAGCGACCGCGGCTACGGCGTTCGCGGGCCGGTGGTGTTTTACAACCGCAGCAATGAAGCGGGCGCGCTGCTGAAGCCGGGCGACTTCGACTGGAGCGCCATCTTCGCCGGCGGCGTGCGCTGGTTCCACAGCGGCGGGATCTTCGCCGCCCTCTCGGAGACCACCGGCGAGGTGATCATCGAGGGCATTAAAGCGGCCAAAGCCGCCGGCGCGGTCGTCTCCTTCGACCTTAACTACCGCGAGAAGCTCTGGAACATCTGGGGCGGCCACCAGCGCGCGGTCGAGGTAATCGCGCGCATCGTCGAGAACGTCGATGTGCTGGTCGGCAACGAGGAGGACCTCCAGATGGGCCTCGGCATCCCCGGTCCGGATGTCGTCAAGAAGTCCAAGCTCGATCCCAGCATCTTCTTCGCCATGATCGATCGCGTGGTGGAGAAGCACCCCAAGGTCAAGGTGGTCGCGACGACCCTGCGCGAGGTGCACTCGACCAACCGGCACAGTTGGGGCGCGGTGGCCTGGATCGACGGTAAGACCCACGTGGCCCCAACCGCCGAGCTCGACGTCTACGACCGCGTCGGCGGCGGCGACGGGTTCGCCTCCGGCCTGTTCTACGGCCTGCTCAGCGGCGAGGAGCCGCAGGAAGCGGTCCGGCTCGGCTGGGCCCACGGCGCGCTGCTGACCACTTTCCCCGGCGACACCACCATGGCGAGCGTCGAGCAGGTGCGGGCGTTCGGCTCGGCGCGCATCCAGCGGTGAGCGATGGAAGTCCACGAAAGAGCCGCTCAAATCCGCCTGCTGCTGATGGACGTGGACGGCGTGCTGACCGACGGCAAGCTGTACAACGTCCCTGACGGCGCCGGCAAGGTGGTTGAAACCAAGGCCTTCGACTCCCAGGACGGCATCTCGTTGCAGTGGCTGCACTGGAAAGGGATCAAGACCGGGGTGATCAGCGGGCGGGTATCGCCGGCCACCGAGGAACGGGCCCGGCAGTGCAAGATGGCCTACGTCTACCAGGGCCACATCGAGAAGATCCCCGTTTTCGAGGAGATCCTGGCCAAGGCCGGCGTGACGGCCGAAGAAGTTGCATACGTGGGCGACGACCTGACCGACCTGGTCATCATGCGCCGCGTGGGGCTGGCCATCGCCACCGCCAACGCGCGGCCGGAGGTCAAGCGCTGCGCCCATTTCGTAACACAGAATCCGGGCGGCAGCGGCGCGGTGCGCGAGGTGGCCGAGTTGCTGCTGAAGGCGCAGGGGCACTGGGACGACCTGCTGCGCCACTACCAGGCCTTATGAGTGAACGTGTCGGCCTGCTGATACATGCCGAACCCGGCCCGGGCGTGCTGCATCAGCTCACCGGCGTGATCGCTGATCACCAGGGGGACGTCGCCCTGGTGGAGATCATCGAGAACGTCCCCGCCCGGTCGCGGATCTATTTCGAGATCGATCTGCCTGGCCCGCCGGGGCCGTTACTGGAGGATCTCAAACGGTTGCCGGTGGTGCGCGAAGCCGTCCAGCTTGAAACGTTCCAGAAGATCTACGGCAAGCGGATCATCATCATGGGCGGCGGGGCGCAGGTGGGACAGGTGGCCATCGGGGCCATTTCCGAGGCCGACCGGCACAACATCCGTGGCGAGCACATCTCGGTGGACACCATCCCGCTGGTGGGTGAGCAGGCGCTGGCGGCGGCGGTGCGGGCGGTGGCCCGGCTGCCGCGGGCGCGGGCGCTGGTGCTGGCCGGCTCGCTGATGGGCGGCGAGATCGAGCAGGCGGTCCGCGAGGTGCGCGAGCAGGGCCTGCTGGTGATCAGCCTGAACATGGCCGGCAGCGTGCCCGACGCCGCCGACATCGTGGTCACCGACCCGGTCCAGGCCGGCGTGATGGCCGTCATGGCCGTGGCCGACACCGCCAAGTTCACCCTCGAGCGGCTGAAGCGAAGGGTGTTTTAATTCGGTGACAGGCTACGCTTTCACCAATTTAGTTTTTCGCCGGTGAACATTAATTAGTGAAAGCGTAGCCTGTCACCGAATTAAGTGTGGCGGATCTGGAGCACGTCGCCGTCTTTGACCAGGTAGTCCTTGCCTTCCAGCCGCAGCAGGCCCTTCTCGCGCGCGTGGGCGATGCTGCCGCTATCAACCAGCGCCTTCCAGTTGATCACCTCGGCGCGGATGAACTTCTGCTCGAAGTCGGTGTGGATGGCGCCGGCGGCCTTGAGCGCGGGGGTGTCCTTGGGGACAGTCCAGGCGCGCACCTCGGTGTCCGAGCCAGTGAAGAAACAGATGAGACCGAGTAAAGAGTAAGTGGCCGCTACCACGCGCTCCAGCCCCGGCTCGGCGAGGCCGAAGCTGGCCAGGTACTCGCCCGCTTCTTCGGGCGAAAGCTCGGCCAGCTCGGCTTCGATTTTCCCGCAAATGGCTGCGCCGGCGTGATACTTGGTCTCGATCGCATGCAGGCGCGGCGCGTCGGCCTCGCCGAGGTTCAGCACGCACAGCGCGGGCTTGCGCGAGAGGAAGCCGAAGCCGCGGATGCGCTTGTCTTCTTCCTCCGAGAGCGCCAGCTCGCGCAGCGGCCGGTTGGCGTCGAGCAGCGCCTTGCACTTTTCGAGCAGCTCGAATTCCCGGTCCAGCTCCGCGCTCTTGATCTTCCTACGGTCCTTCTCCAGGCGGTCCAGCCGCTTCTCGACCATGATCAGGTCGCTGAGGAGCAGCTCCACCTCGATGTGCTCGAGGTCGCGCCGCGGATCAATGGAGCCCATCTCATGGGGGACGCGCTCGTCCTCGAACAGCCGCAGCACGTGGGCGAAGGCATCCACCAGCCGCAGCCCGGCCAGGAAGGCGGGATCGCGCAGCGCCTCCTTGGAGATGGCCGGCGTGTCCACGTATTCGATGGTGGCGTGGGTGACCTTGCCCGGCCGAAACACCTCGGCCACCGTCTCCAGGCGCGGGTCGGGAACCTTGGCGACGCCTACGCGGACGGCCATCGCGCCCAGGTGGGCCGCCTGGTGCGCCCCGGTAAGGATGGTGAACAGGGACGTCTTGCCGGCCATGGGCAGACCGATGATCGCGGTGCGCATCAGAGCGGGACCTCAACCAGGGTGAGGATCTCCTGGAGGATGCGGTCGCTCAGGTCCGCCGTGCGCTGCGCCAGCACCACCCGCGTGTTGACGACCACGCGGTGGGCGAAGACGGGCACCGCCAGGCGCTTCACGTCGTCCGGGAGAGCGTACTCGCGGCCCTCGAGCATGGCCAGCGCCTGGGCGGCGCGGTACAGCGACTGCGCCCCGCGCGGGCTCACTCCCAGCGAGAGCGATTCGTGAGCGCGCGTCTTCTCGACCACGGCCATCATGTAGTCCACCACCGCCTCGTCCACCGCGACCTGGGGCACCCAGCTCTGGATCCGAAGCACCTCTTCGGCGGTGAGCACCGGGCGGACGGCCGCGCCGGGCATCTCGCCGGCGTGACGCAGGACGGCGCGCTCGCTGGCCGCGTCGGGGTAGCCGATCCGCACTCGCATGAAGAAGCGGTCCAGTTGCGACTCGGGCAGGGGATAGGTGCCGTGGTGCTCCAGCGGGTTCTGGGTGGCGATGACCATGAACGGCTCGGCCAGCGTATAGGAATGGCTGTCGATGGTCACCTGGCGTTCGTTCATCGCTTCCAGCAGCGCCGACTGAGTCTTGGGCGTGGTGCGGTTGATCTCGTCGGCCAGCAGGAAGTTGGTGAAGATGGGGCCCTGCTTGAACTCGAAGGAGCGCGTGTGGGCGTTGTAGACGGTGACGCCGAGCACGTCGCTGGGCAGCATGTCGCTGGTGAATTGCAGCCGGTGGAAGCCGGAATCGACCGAGCGGGCCAGCGCCTGGGCCAGCGTGGTCTTGCCGACGCCGGGGACGTCCTCGATGAGCAGGTGCCCGCGGGCCAGCAGGCAGACCAGTGACAGGCGCACGACCTCGGCCTTGCCGCGGAGGGCCGAGCCCAGCGCCGCTTCGAGCTCGTCGAGCTTGGCGAGCGCGGCCGGGCGGGCCGGCGTGATCTCGCTCTGGCTCATCACTGTTATGATACGAAAGTCCGGATGAGGAGGCTGCTGCCCGCCCTGCTGCTGTTGACGACGGCGGCGACGTGCGCCGGCCAGTCGCCACCGGCAAAACAGGAGCCGGCGCAGGCTTCGCAGGGCGAAAACAAAAGCAGCCGCCGCACCGAACTCAACCTGCTGGGGGAAACCGACGCCGGCGCCGGCGAGAGCCGCCGCAACGAAAACGTGCAGTTCAACCCCATCGACAACAACGCGCTGCGGGAACTCAACATCCGCATGGGCACCAGCGCCACCATCGTCGAGGAGTTCCGGTCCGACCGCGGCTATTTCGGGGTCGAATTCGGCAGCCCGCCGCCCGCTCCCCTGCACGTGCCGCCGGCGCCGGTCCCGCGGCTCCACGGCAGCCTCTTCGAGTCCCACAACAACAGCGTGTTCAGCGCGCGTTCGTTCTTCCAGGCGGGCGCCGTCAAGCCGGCGCGCGAAAACGACTACGGCTTCAAGCTCGGCGCCGCGCCGCGGCCGCGGACGGCGCTGTCGCTCGAGGCCGGGCAGCAGAAGATCCGCGGCAGCGTCAACGGCAACGTGCTCGTGCCGCGGCCCGATGAGCGCACTCCGCTGACCACCGATCCCGTCAAGCGGGCGATC
Organism: Acidobacteriota bacterium; assembly: GCA_038060875.1. Classification (GTDB taxonomy): domain Bacteria; phylum Acidobacteriota; class Terriglobia; order Bryobacterales; family Bryobacteraceae; genus JBBTDS01. The sequence continues at coordinate 5,067 of JBBTDS010000557.1, forward strand.
ATAGCGCGCTTCCTGGCCGCGTTCCCCAACGAGCTGCCGAACCGCACCGACATCAACGAGCGCGCCCTCAACACCAACTCCCCCCAGTCGGTGGACACCGGCAGCGCGGGCCTGCGGCTGGACGAGAGCTGCGGCGCGCGCGACCGCGTCTCCTTCCGTTACAGCCTGCTGGCGCAGAGCGTCGATGCCTTCCAGTTCGTGGCCGGCCAGCACCCGGACACGGACACCCGGTCGCACACCGGACGGCTGACCTGGGCCCGCACGCGGTCCGCCGCTACCGTCACCGAGATCTCACTCGGTTTCGACCGGCTGCGTTCCCTGCTGGCGCCGGAGGAGAACGCGGTCGGCCCCACCGTCTCGTTCGGGAAAACGCTGGAAGGGCTGGGGCCGGATTCGGACCTGCCCATCGACCGGGCGCAGAACCTGTTCCGCTACGCCGCCCAGCTCCACCAGGTTCGCGGCGCCCACTCCTGGACGGCGGGGACGGAACTGCTGCGCCGGCAGGTGAACGGCAGCGAGACCAGCAGCCACCGCGGCAACTTTTACTTCCGCAACGATTTCGGAAGGGACACGATCACCAACTTCCGCCTGGGCACGCCGAGCCGCTACTCGGTCGGCTTCGGCCCCCGGCACCGGGGTTTCCGAAGCTGGCAGACGCAGTTCTTCGCGGGCGACAACTGGCGGTTGTCCTCCCGGCTGAGCGTGCACTACGGCATCCGTTATCAGCCGGTGACCGGCCCTTCGGAGGTCAACCGCCTCACCTCGATCCCCTTCGGCTGCGAGTGCAATAACCTGGCGCCGCGCGTGGGAGCGGCCTGGCGGCTGCCGGCGCGCTGGGGCGTCCTGCGGTCGGCCTGGGGGCTGCACTACGGTGAGATCTTCCCGGTCACGTTTCAGGAGGTGCGCTTCAACCCGCCGGGCACGATCAAGATGGAGTTCCAGGTCCCCGACCTGGTCCGGCCGTTGGGAGACCTGACGCCCGCCTCCATCACGCCGGATCTGCGCAGCACCATCTACGACCTGCCGCGGGACCTGAGGACGCCTTACTCGCACCAGTACAACTTCAGTTGGGAACCGGAGTTTTCCGGCGACTGGAAGGTCCAGCTCGGATACGTGGGCAGCCGTTCGGGAGACTTGCTGATGATGCTGCGCAACAACCGCGCCCGCGTTGTGCCGGGCATCGAGCAGACGACCGCCACCATCAACCTGCGGCGGCCCGATTCCGCGCACTTCGACGTGCGGCGAATCGCTAACTCCTCGCAAGGTTACTTCGACGCTGGACGCGTCTCGGTGGTCCTGCCGCGCCGGCGCGGCCTGTCGGTCGAGGCCGCTTACTGGTTCGGCAAGGCCATTGACCTCGGCGCGCCGCACACCAACACCGCGGCCGGGGACGCATCGCGGCAGGGGCACAGCCAGAGCGAAGAAGGTGTCGCGCAGGACCTGAAAGCCCTCAGCGAGTTCGACCAGTCGCATTCGTGCCTGGTGCGGCTGGCCTACGCCGTTCCGCCGCTCGCCAGCCGCGGGGGCTGGCTGCGCGCGATGCTGGCGAAGTGGGAGATCAGCGCGGTGGCGCTGGCCAAGACCGGCACGCCGTTCAGCGTCCTCTCTGGATCCGACGCTCCCGGCTACGGCAACGTGGACGGTGTCAGCAGCGACCGGCCCAACCTGCTGGACCCGGCCGTCCTGGGCCGCGGCATCGCCCACCCGGAGACCTCGGCGCGGCTGCTTCCCCCGGGCGCCTTCGCGTTCATCCGGCCCACCGATGCGCGCGGCAACCTCGGCCGCCACACCTTCCGCAAGGATGGGATCGGCAACGTGAACGCCGCCGTCTCGCGGAGCTGGGCGCTGGCCGGCGACATGAGCCTGACCTTCCGCGCCGAGTCGATCAACCTGCTGAACACGGCGCAGTTCGCCGCTCCCGGTTACGAACTCACGACGCCGGACTTCGGCCAGATCAGCAACACGCTCAACGACGGGCGGGCGTTCCGGTTTCAGTTGCGGTTCAGTTTCTGACGGCCGACGCCGCGTCCGGGCCGGTCGTGCGATGAGACCCGCCTGCTACCCGTCCACCAGCGGGCGGAGAAACTCAACGCTCTTGCCGATGTTCGCGTCCGTGCCGTAACACTCGATCGACACGACGCCGTGCCATCCGGTTTCCTTCAGGTAGCGAAGGCAGTTCGCGATGTTCCCGGCGTTGACGCCGCCCCCGACCGGCACTTCGCTGCACGCAATACCGGTTTCCTCGCCGCGCACCGCTGCGGCCAGCTCTTTGCTGACGTCCTTGATGTGGCAGTGGGCGAGGTATTTGCGCAGGTCTTTCAGGTAGGCCAGCGGATCCTTGCCGGAGATGAAGGTGTTACCCGTGTCGAAGTTGAGCCGGAGATGCTCCGAGTCGAAATGGCGGAACAGCTTGTCCATGAACTCCACGTCGGTGGTGTAGGGGCCGTGCGGCTCCACGTTGATGATCACGCCGTAATCTTCGGCCCACGGGAGGCATTGCCGGTAGTTGTCGCAGGTAATCCTGAAGATTTCGTCCCGCGTGTAGCCTTCGATCTCCAGCGCCCCGTCAACGGTGTCCACCATCGGGCACTCCAGTTCGGCGGCGAACCGGATCGACTGCTGCACGTATTGGACGCCGAACGCCGAGCCTTCCGGCCCCATGAGGGGGAACGATCCGTCGATCTGCGAGATCTTCAATCCCAGGCCATCGCAGTAACGCTTGAGAGCGCGGGGGTTGGATTGAAGCGAGATGCCCGGCTCATAGCCCATCGCCTGGATGAAGTACTGGCCGTGAATGGCAGCAAACTCAAGGTGTTTCAATCCGTACTTGACGGCGGTTTCGGCCGCCATCTTGAAGCTCCCGCTCAGCGGGCGCCAGTTGTCCGTATGTAGTCCGAGTTCGATCATCCTGCCTGCTCCTTTCCGCCGGGGCCTCCGCGTCAGTTCGCGTTCAACCGCTGGACCAGCTTGCGCCAGGCGGCCATCGAGCGCGCCAGGTGGTCGCGGGCGTCCCCCGTGATTCCAAAACACTGAAGACCGACAGGGCCGGTGTAACCCAGCTCCTTCAGCGTCTTCAGGAGATTGTAATTGTCAAACGGGCCGCTGTCCAAAGGCTGAATGAAGTTACCCTTGCCGGCGCGAATCTCGGCCGCCTGGTCGGCTCCGTTGATCGCAACGGCGAAAAGATACGGCCGCGCCGCTTCGAGCAGGGGCTTCAGATTCTTCTCGTCGTCTACCGCGAGCCAGTGGCACAGATTGAACATGACGCCCAGGTTCTTGCGACCAGCCTTCTTCGCCAGGCGAACAGCGTCTTCCACGCGCTCCAGCCAGTGCTTGCGATGCGGATACAGCGCCACGCGGACGCCCGACGGCTCAGCCAGATCCGCGATCTCGCGCAGCACCCGGACGGCCTCCGGATCCAGGCGCTCGTTCGACGGCTCGCCGCCCTGGATCAACAAGGCCAGCATCGTTCCCCGGCCCCTCAGCAGCGGCATTACGTCCTTCAGCCGAGGATCGTAGATCTCCTTCCCCGGAGCCAGGTTCACGCGGAGATAGATCTGGAAGAGCTTCAATCCCAGCGCATCCACCGTCTTGAGCCGCTCGGCGACATTGTCGAGCCACAGGTGGCCCAGGCCGTCATAGCCCAGTTCCTTGAGCATCTCGGCCTGCTGCGGGAGCGTGCGCTTCTTCGCGTCGTGCGTGTCCATGCAGAGCGCGAAGAACGGATGCCTGAAGCCTTCCCTTCCGCGATCGGCCGCCCCTAAAGGTTGGGCGCCCGCCCGTGCGATCTTATGACTGCCATGGCAATCGGTGCAGACCGGCAGGGCGCCGGCAGGCATCTTCCGCTCGAGGAAGCGGGCGACGACCTTGCCGGGCGCCGCATCGTGTTTGGGGTGACATACCCCGCAGGCCCGGTCGATCTCGTCCCGTTTGAATCGGATGTCGGGCGGCGTGGCCCCAACATTCTCATCGTTGGCATGCCCCGCGCTCAGGCCGTGACACTTCACGCACCCGACGCCTGCCGCCATGTGCGTCTTGCTGATTTCCTCCCGGACGAAGGTCATGTGGCATACGTAGCAGGCCGCGTTGGGCGACATCGGGTCCAGGCGGGTTTGCGCCGCGCCGGAGGGCACGAACAGCACCCCGGCCAGCACTGCCACGGCCATTTGAGACCAGGCTGCTATACGGTTTCCCACTGGCGCAGCCACTGGTACTCGGGTGTCAGGTGGGCGTAGAAGTTCTTCCGGCAACTGAGAAGAGCGCGGTCGTCCTCTGCGGTCCTGGCACTTTCCTTCTCGTAAGACCCTTTGACGTTCTCCTCAAGCTGCTCGGGGAAATTCACTCCGGGGATCACCGCCGAAACGCGTTTTTCCCGCAGCATCTCCCGGAGCAGCACGTGAGCGCGCTGATCCACCTGGCCGGCGATCTCGCGTGGCCTGACGCCGAATGTCGTCCCGGCGCCGAACGGCTTGAGCCCGATGACACCCACGCCCTTCTCCTCGGCGAGCTGGAGCAAGCTGTCGCCGCCGAATTCGGTGGTCAGGAACAGGTACGGGAAGATGATGACGTGGAACTGCGGGTACTCCTCCAGCACGCGGTGGAACACTTTCGGATTGTGCGCCGAGACGCCCAGGAAACGCACCTTTCCCTGTTGTTTCGCCTTCCCGAAGACTTCCACGACCATATCGAGAGCCTTGTGTGACACCATCAGCAGGGTGGCGATGTTGCGCTGGCCCTCGCCCCAGGTCGCTCCCACCGGGCGCCACATGTCGAGCATGTCGGTCCGGTACGACCGCAGCCGGTCCTCGATGGACTGCATCATCTTCGCCGGGGTGAGCTGGGCCTCGTATTCCTCGGTGATCTTCTCCGGCCAGGAGGCAAAGCCGATGAACCACTTGTCGCGACCGGCCGAGCGGGAGGCAGCCATCGCCTTGCCATAGAGGTCGCATTCGGCGTCTATGTTGTTATCGACATAGTTCATGCCCAATTCGACCGCCCGTTCCAGTACCGCCGCACGGTTTTGCACCGGATCCCCGGTCTTGACGGCTCCGTGCCCGCCCAAGGCAATCTCGGAAATCATGAACCCGGTCTTGCCCAGCGGCCGGTAGCTCATTTTCGGGTTATGGTTGAGGATCTTTTGAGGCGGCCCGGCCTCGCTCCGGGACGGCAATGTCGTCCCCGCCACCGCAACCGAAGCGGCCTTCAGAAACTCGCGTCTGGTGTTTCTCTGTCCCATCTTGTACCACCCTCCTTCGGTCTAGCAGCCCACCGTCATGAGTCCGCTCGCTTACGCGCGCGGCTCGGTATCGGCCGATTCGAAACACTATAGCACATCAGGTTGGAACGTTTGCCTCATGCCTGTCAAAAATAGAACCTCAGGGCCAACTGCATTTGGCGTGGGTTGCGCGCCGCCGTGAACTCGCCGAAGCGGGCGTTCACCTGCCGGCCTTGCGCATCGAAGCGCGCGGCTGTGTCCAGGTTGCTGAACTGGGTGTGGTTGAAGGCGTTGTACATCTCGCAGCGGAACTGGAAGCGCATCCGGTCGCCGACCGGAAAGTTCTTGAATACGGCGAGGTCCCAGTTGTTGATGCCTGGCCCGCGTATCAGCGTCTTGGCCGCATTCCCGATTGTGCCGACCGGCGGCATCCGGAAAACGTCGGTGCGGAAGTTCTGGCTGAAGGTCCGCTCGCTCTTGGGCAGCACGGGGTTGGCGGTCACGACGATCCGCGGGCCGTCGGTCGGGGATCCGGTTATGTCGGTCGCCACCACCTGCGAGAAGCCGAGGCCAAGCGGCGCGCCGCTGATGAAGCTGGTGATGCCCGACAGCGTCCAATCGTTGAGCGCCGCCTTCACGAGCCCCGCCCGGAACGGCGTCCGGGGCGTGTCCCACATCCAGTTCAGCTTGAAGTTATGCGTCCGGTCGAAGCCCGCCAGTCCGTAATTCCAGACGCGCACCGGCACGAGGTCGCTGACCGCTCCGGTGTCGCCGTCGTTGAAATCCATCGCCTTGGACCACGTCCAGGAGGCCCCGAACTGCAACGCCTGGGTGAAGTGCCGGTTCGCCGTCATTTCGAGCGAATGGTAGTTGGAACTCGACGCAAACTCGCGATAATTGATGTTTTCATATCCGACGCGCGAGCGGAGAAACGCCGGTTGCAGCGGGACCCTGGGATTCGTTGGATCGGCATTTGCTGGATCGAAGTTGACGCCGAACGGGATAGCGGTCAGGTTCCTTTGCCACATCTGATGCCTGCTCAGCGAACCCACGTAACCCACATCGATCACCGTCCCAAAGCCGACATCCTGCTGCACCGTCACGCTCATGTTCATCGTCGTGGGCACTTTGCCCTCGCGGTCGAGACCCAGGACGTTTTGCGGGAACAGCAGACCCGAAGAGGAGAGCAGCGTGCTCATGCTCCCGTACCGGATGACCGGATTCTGGACGACAGGAGGCTGGGACGTGTGCGGCTCCTGGATGACGCCGGAGTTGATGCGGTTGTAGAACATGCCGAACCCACCGCGAACCGCTGTCTTCCCTTTGCCGATCGGATCGAAGGAAAAACCGAAGCGCGGAGCGTAGTGTATGCCCCGGTCCGCGATCAGGGACCGCGGGTAGCCGCCGTCGTTCGAGGGCACAACCATGCCGTTGGCGACGTCGCCCGTCCCGGGCGCAATCGCTCCGATGAACACCGCCGGGTACACCGCGCCGGTGACCGGATGGACGCCCGAGCGCTGGCCGTTCACTGTCGCCGGGCGAATCAACTGAACCTGCCGCGCGGGATCGAACCGCTCGGGCGCAAAGCCGGCGATGCGGTTCTCCCGCTCGAACATCGGCTGAACCCAGGCGAAGCGCATGCCGAAATCGAGTGTCAGCCTTTTGTGGACTTTCCAGTTGTCCTGAACGAACCACTCCACGTTGCTCATCCGGAGGTGGACAAACGGCCTGGTCGAAGCCTCCGTGTACGAATCGAACACGCCGAGCATCGCGTTTGAGTAAGCGTAATTGCTGTCCAGGGGGTTGTTCACATTCCGGGCGAAGCTGAAGTTGCCCTGGAAATTGACCGCGATATTCGTATTCCGCGTAAACCGGTCGGAGTAGATGCCCGCTTTCAGGCTGTGGGCCCCGGTGGTCTTCGAGACGTTGTTGGCTACCGAGGTGACGGTGTCGATGATGTCCAGCGGATAGCGTCCCTCCACCGTCAGGTTGGCCGCGCCGACCACTCCTCCGAAAGTCGCGTTGGGGATCAGGTTAAGCGGATTACTGGCGGGATTGAACTGCGAGAGCCGGTATCCCGCGCTTTCTTTCTGATTGCGCCGTTCATCTTCCGCATCCGGGCGGTCGTACGCCGTCCGGTAGCTGAACCCGAGATTCAATTCGTTGACCAGCGTCGGCGAGACGATCCGCTGGAAGCGCAGCACCGCGGCCTTCCCGTCATTGGCGAATGTCTTGCGCATCTGCGGCCAATTCGTGCCTCCGGAAGTCGGGATTCCAACGGCGCCCGTCTGAAGGTCCAGATGATCGGAGAAGTTCCCAAACAGCAGGTTGCGCGAGTTGAAGTTGTAGTCCAGCTTCAGCGTCTCGGTTCGTTGCGGGATGTCATTATCGCTCTGGAAGACGTAGTTGTACCGGCCCGCGGAAATGTTGCGATCGAAGAAGTTTGGCGCCGGAAAGAACTTCAGCAGCGCCTGCCCGTTCGGGTCGATGCGGTTTGCCGGCACGCGGTTGCCCGGGAACGGCTGCCTGCTGCCCGGATCGGTGATGCGGATGAGCGCGCCGTTCAGATCCAGAGTCTGCGAGAAGTCGCCGGCGCGCTCCGGTTCGGTCGGCACCGTGAGCTGTGCAATCGGCCGGCTCGCCTTGAGCGGCCAGTACTCCTGCGACCAGAAGAAAAAGAGCTTGTCGCGGTTGGTGTTGAACCGTTTCGGGATGTAGAGGGGGCCGCCGATGTTGTAGGTCCACGTGTTGAACCGGTAGCGCGGCTTGGGGGTGCCGAGCCGGTTGTTGAAGAAGTTGTTCGCATTGAACTGCTCGTGCCGCTTGAAGTACGAGCCCATTCCGTGGAAGTCCTTCGTGCCCGACTTGGTGACGAGTTGAATGCTCGCGCCTGACGTCCGGCCGTACTCCGCCTGATAATTGCTCAGCAATACTTTCACTTCAGCGACCGCGTCCATGGCCACCATCATCGTCGTGCTGGTGCCGTTGCCGATATCCGTCACCGGGACCCCGTCCACCGAGACGTTGTGCGTATTGGCTCTTCCGCCCTGGATGTTCAGGCTGAAAGTCCGGCTGATCACATCCTCGCTCCGGTTGTCCACGACGCCGGGCAGCAACTGGAGCAGCGACATCACGTTTCGGCCCTTGATGAGCAGAGTGTCCACTTGGCTGCTGGTGACCACGCCGGCGCGCTCGGCGCTGGCGGTCTGAACGACCGATCCCTGGGCGGCGACGGTGATCGATTCGGTCACGCTGCCCACTTCGAGCACGACGTCCCCCACCGGCAGCGTCTGCGACGCCGACACCACGACGCCACGCCGCTCGGCGGTCTTGAACCCGGACACCCTGATGGCGAGGTTGTACTCGCCGGGCTGGAGGCTGGTGAAAACGAAGACTCCTCGTTCGTTGCTCGTCGTCCTGCGTTCCACGCCGGTCGCCACGTGCGTCAAAGTTGCCTCCGCAGCGGCCACCGCCAGGCCGCTGCTGTCACGGACCCCGCCGGTGATCGAGCCGGTAATGGTCTGGCCCATGATCAGGCGCACGGAGAAAACACCCAGAAGGATCAGTCTGGCGGCCATTTGTTAAACTGCCCCCCGCGGTGTTTATATCATTAGAGCGGAGTCGTGTCAAGCATTCTCGTCGCGCAGCTTTCAACTGCGCCGAGCCGAAGCTGGTCAACCTCAGGGCGGAGCTGCGAGCGGAGAT
>JBBTDS010000558.1:0-1312 GCA_038060875.1 Acidobacteriota bacterium
TGGTGGCCGGGTCGATGAACTCGTAGTTGATCTGCCGGGGCAGGTTCAGCACCGTCAGCCGGAACGTGCTGGTCGCCCGCGTGAACTGCTCCAGCGCCAGGTCGTAGGTGGCTTGCCCGCCCAGGTCCGCCTCCTGCGAGAACGTCGCCGAGGCAATGGTCACGATGTTCGCCGAGGCGTCCTTCTCCAGGTACACCTCCCGCTGGTCCAGCCGCCCCGCATAGGTCATCGCGACGGTGACCGAATCGGCATCCTTTAGCAGCTCAAACTGGAGCGTCCGCTCCTGCCCCACCGCGAGCACGGGGATCAGCGCCTCGTAGGGGCTGGAGATAATCGGCCCGCTCCCGGCCGCGGCGTACTCCCGCAGCGAGACCGAGACGTTCGTCAGCTCGCGCAGCTTCATCTCGTCCGGCACCGGCACTTCCGCCAGGTCGATGCCGAACGATTTGTAGTCCATCACCGCGCCGGAGGTGTTCTTCAGCGTCAGCCGCACGGACTTCTTCCCGTCCGGCGCCTGGGATTTGATCGCGCTGACGAAGCTGATGCGCGGCACATCGGCGAACAACTGAAGGAAGGCCTGCTGGAAGGCCACCTCGGCGGTGCGGTACTCGACCTCGGCCTCATTGAGATCGAGCGGCCGGCTCAGGCCGGCCTCCTGCAGCTTCTTGGCCCGCTCCAGCCGCGCCCGCGCGTGCTTCAGCGTCAGCTCGAGCTTCTTGAGTTCCAGGATCCGCTGCTGCTCGCTGGTGAACGACGTCCCGGCCGGCGCCTGCGCCTCACCGGCGGCCGCCGCCAGCGCCACAACGACCAGCGCACAGAGAATCCACATCGCCCCTGCTGTCTAGCACCGCTGGTGCCAAACGCTAAGTGCTTGACCCGTGGGGCGGCGATCCGGCCCCTGGGTAGAGCCTTACCCATCTGGCCGGGTAACGGCCTTCTCGTTTCCCGAGGCGTGAAGGGTGGCCTCTCAACCCCTGGAGTTGCTGCTATATCTCGTGGGGTGAACCTCCAGGTTTGCGAGCCGGTTTTCGAACCGGCTTGTGGCTGGTCGAGAGAGGTTCCTCCGGGCTGGACCACTACTTGTCGTGAGCCTGTATCAACGCCGCCTCCCGCATTGGCAGCCGACAGGACCACCCCTGTTCCTCACCTGGCGGCTCCACGGCACGCTGCCGGCGAACCGCTACTTTGGCCGCGAGGGCCTCAGCAGCGGGCGGGTGTTCGTCTGTCTGGATCGATACCTGGATCGTGCCGGCCACGGCCCGGCTTGGCTTCGTCAAGACGACATCGCCCAGCTCGTGGTCGATTCCCTCCA
>JBBTDS010000559.1:0-2874 GCA_038060875.1 Acidobacteriota bacterium
CACCCTACCCAGACCAGCCATCCCCCTGACGCCGAGCAAGCCGTAAATCAATTACAGGTAGCGGCTCGCCGTCGGCGAAGCGACGGTGGCGAGAACGATGCCCGCGCCGAAGATTAAATTAGTGAAAGCGTAGCCTGTCACCGAATTAGGATGTTGCGGTAGGAGACCGGGCTGCCGTGGTCCTGGAAGCCGATGTGGCCGCGGCGGGCGAAGTCCTTGAGCGGCCGCCGGAACTTGTTGGGGCTGCCGTCGGGGTTCTTGCGCGCCTCGGTCCACTGGTCGAGGTCGGCTTCGGCGGTGAGCGCGCCGTTGAGCTCGACCGAGATCCGGGCGCCCTGGCAGGTGATGCGGTAGTGGTTCCACTCGCCCGGCTTGAAGCGGTTCTCCTTCGGCGCCGCCAGGTCGTAGATGCCGCCGACCGAGCCGCGGCCGAGCGGCCGGTCGGGCCTGACATTGCCCACCTGGATCTCGATGCCGGTCTGGACCGGGTCCTTCAGGTCGGAAGTGCGGATGAACACGCCGCTGTTGGCCCGTTCGGCCGGCACCTTGAACTCGAGCTCGAGGACGAAGTCGCCGAAGGTGTCTTCGGTCCAGAGATAGCTCTCGTTGCGCATCTTGCCGTCGTTGGGCGATTGCAGCGTGAGCACGCCACCGGGTTCGACGACCCACTGGCCGGCGCCCGTCTTCCAGCCCTTCAGATCCTTGCCGTTGAACAGCGGCGCCAGAGAAAGCAGGCCCATGAGCAGCCCGTGCAGAAAGAATGCCACTGGAGACCTCCCGAGACAGCTATTATATGATCTTCTTCAGGAGAATTGCCGTGAACGCCAGACGAGTACTGCTTTTGACATTCCCGCTTCTGCTCGGCGCCGCTGAAGGCCCACCGGTCCGGATATCGGAAAGGGACATCGTGATTCCGACCTACCCGGCCGGCGCTCCCGAGCCCAATCCGATGTTCTATTTCGGCCGGGCTTCCCAGGGGGCCGAAGGGAGAATCTACCCGTATCCGCTTTATGACCGGCTCACCGGCAAGAAGGTGGACAAGACCTACCGGATGGTCTACCTGGAGAACGAGTACGTGAGGATCGGCGTCCTGCCGGAGATCGGCGGGCGCATCTTCGAAGCGGTTGACAAGACCAACAACTACGACTTCTTCTACCGCCAGCACGTCATCAAGCCGGCGCTGATCGGCCTGATCGGGGCCTGGATTTCCGGCGGGGTGGAGTGGAACATCCCGCACCATCACCGCGCCAGCACGTTCATTCCCGTGCAATACCGCCTGGAGGAGAACGCCGACGGCAGCAAGACGGTGTGGGTGGGGGAACTGGAGGTGCGCCACCGCATGCGGTGGGCGGTCGGTTACACACTAAGGCCGGGGAAGTCCTACCTGGAGGCGTCGGTGCGCATCCTGAACCGGACGCCGGTAGTGAACACCATGCTCTGCTTTGCCAACCCGGCGGTGCACGTGAACGATAATTACCAGGTCATCTTCCCTCCCGGCACGCAATACGTGACCCATCACGCCAAGCGCGAGTTCACCACCTGGCCGATCGCCACCACGCGGTACGGCGGTTACGATTTCAGCCGCGGCGTGGATGTGAGCTGGTACAAGAACCACGTCAACTCAAACTCGATGTTCGCCTGGAACTACTGGGACGATTTCTTCGCCGGCTATGACCACGGCAAGCAGGCCGGGACGATGAGCGTGGCCGATCATCACATGGTGCCGGGCAAGAAGCTGTGGACCTGGGGCAGCGGCCCCCGCGGCCGCATGTGGGACAAGATCCTGACCGACGAGGACGGGCCGTACATCGAGCTAATGGTGGGCGCCTACTCGGACAACCAGCCCGACTACAGTTGGCTGCAACCTTACGAGGCGAAGGTGTTCGAGCAGTACTGGTATCCGTTCCGCGACATCGGCGGGGTGAAGAACGCCAACCTGGAGGCGGCGGTCAATCTCGACGTCGCCAAGGGCGGCGTCGCGAAGCTCGGATTCTACACGACCTCGGCGCACCGGGAGGCGACGGTAACACTCAAGTCCGGCGAGCGGGTCCTGCTCCAGGAGAAGGTGGCCATCGGCCCCGACAGGGCGTTCGTGAAGCAGGTGTTGCTGCCGGCCGGCGTGGACGAGTACGCGCTGCGCGCGGCGATCTCGGCCGGCGGCAAGGAGCTGGTCGCGTACTCGCCCCTGCGGGTGAAGCCGGAGCCGATGCCGCCGGCGGTCGAGGCCCCGCCGCCGCCGGGCGAGATCAAGACCAACGAGGAGCTCTACCTGACCGGCCTGCGGATCGAGCAGTTCCACAACCCGGCGCTGGATCCCGATCCGTACTGGCACGAGGCGCTGCGGCGCGATCCGGGCGACGTGCGGGTGAACACGGCGCTGGGCATCAACTGCTTGAAGCGGGCGCGGTTTGAGGAGGCCGAGAAGCTCTTCCGCAAGGCGCTCGAACGGCTGACCGCAAAGCACACGGCGCCGAAGGACGGCGAGCCGCTGTACTACCTGGCGGTGGCGCTGAAGGCGCAAGGCCACAACGACGAAGCCTTCGACGTCTTCTACAAGGCCACCTGGAGCGCGGCCTGGCGGGCGCCCGCATACTACTCGCTGGCTGAGATCGCCTGCCTACGAGGCGACATGGCCGCCGCCCTGGGCCTGGCCGACCGCGCGCTCGAGGCCAACGCGCTGAACGTCAGGGCGCTGAACCTGAAGGCGGCTGTGTTGCGTCAGCTTGGGCGCGGCAACGAAGCGCTCGAACTGCTGGCGTCGGCCTTCCGCAAGACCGACCCGCTCGATGCGCGGGCGATGGCCGAGCGCTGGCTGGTGTCGAAGAGCCCGGAGGCCGGCAAGGCGCTGTTCTCCACGCTGAATGAGCATCCGGC
>JBBTDS010000559.1:2974-35980 GCA_038060875.1 Acidobacteriota bacterium
CGAAGAGCCCGGAGGCCGGCAAGGCGCTGTTCTCCACGCTGAATGAGCATCCGGCAACGGCCGTCGAGACGGCCGCCGAGTACTTGAACGCCGGTCTGTGGCAGGACGGCGCGACGGTGCTGTCGGGAGCGGTGGACGCGGCGCGAGACAAGTCCAGGATCTCGCCGATGGTCTACTACTACCTCGCCCATTTCGCCGGCAGGCTGGGACAGCCGCGGAGGGCCTCCGAGTATTACCGGCTGGCCGCCAGCATGCCGCCCGACTACGTCTTCCCGTTCGAGCACGAAGCCATTCAGGTGCTGTGGCAGGCGATGAGAGCGAACCCGAGCGACGCGCGCGCGCCTTACTATCTCGGCAACCTGCTGTTCGACTGGCAGCCCGAGGAGGCGGTGAAGCTGTGGGAGAGCTCGGCTTCGCTGGACGCCGGATTCCCGATCGTGCACCGCAACCTGGCGGTTGCTTACTCGCACCGGGACGAGGAGGGCGCCCTGAAGAAGGCCGTTGCCAGCCTGGAGCGGGCGGTGTCGCTCCCGAACAAGTACCCGATGCATTTCTTCGAGCTGGACCAGCTCTACGAAGCGGCCGGCACTGCGCCCGAGAAACGGTTGGCGGTGCTGGAAAAGAATCACAACATTATCCTGGGGCGGGATGACGCGCTGTCTCGCGCCATCAGCCTGAAGGTGAACCTGGGCAAGTACGACGAGGCCATCGAGCTCTTGAAGGGCAGGGAGTTCAACACCTGGGAGGGCGGGGCGCGGTTCAACACGCACGGGGACTGGACCGACGCCCACCTGCTCCGCGGCCACCAGCGGCTGGCGGCGAAGCGGCACCGCGAGGCGCTGGCTGACTACCAGGCCGCGCTCCAGTTTCCCGAGAACCTCCGCGCCGAGCGAAGAGAAGGGAGTGGCCGGCAGCCCGAGGTCGCCTATTGGATCGGCGCCGCTCATGAGGCGCTGGGCGATGCGGAGAAGGCGCGGCAGTCCTGGCAGGCATCGACCTCGGCGGAGCTTGCGCGAGCCCGCGGCGGCGGGGATGTCCTCTCCGAGCGCGGCGTGCAGCTCTACTATCAGGCGCTCTCACTCCGCAGATTGGGCCGCAACGAGAAAGTGGAGGCGATTCTCAAGGAGCTGGTGGCCGCCGGCGACGAAGCGGCCCGCCAGGAATCCTCGGGACTCGACTTCTTCTCCGCTTTCGGCGAGCGGCAGTCGCGGCGGGCTCGCGTGGCCATGGCGCACTACATCGCCGGCCTCGGCTACCTGGGGCTCAACGAAAAGGAGAAGGCGAAGCAGGAGATGACGCGGGCGCTTGAGATCAGCCCCGATCATCTCGGCGCGAAGAGCGCCCTGGCGGGGCTGGGCAACTGAAGATCACTGCCGGCCAAGGTGCGTGTCCAGCCAGCGGATCATTTCTCCCATGTAGTCGGGAGGGTCCTTGGCGCCGGCGAAAGTAGCTCCGTGACCGCCGCCGGGGATCCGTAACAGCTTTACCGGCACGGCCGCCCCGCGAAAGGCGCGTTCCATCATCTCCGACTGCTCGTACGGCACGACGGGATCGGCGTCGCCATGCATCAGCAGGACCGGAGAATCGTCGGGCGAGACGTGAGTGATGCCGGAAGCCTCGCGGTAGGTTCGCTGCTCGACGGTCTCCCCGTCCTTGTCCCCGGGCGGCAGCATGCCGAGGAAAGAAGCAACAGCGCCGCCACCGCCGCCGCGAGCCATCGCGCGGAGGTCGGACGGGGCGGCCCGAGCGACGACGCACTGCACCTTGGCGCTCTGGCGGTCGGCCGGGTCCGGCGCCTGCGGGTCGCCCTTGCCGTCGAGCACGGCCAGCATGAGGACCAGGTGGCCGCCGGAGGAGCCGCCCACGGCGGCGATGCGGTCGGCGCGGATGCCGAAGCGCGCCGCGTTGTGCCGCACGAAGCGCACCGCGCACTGCGCGTCTTCCACGGCCGCGGGGTAGCGGAATCGCGGCGCGGCGCGGTGGCAGATGGAGAAGACCGTGTAGCCCGCCGCAGCGAGCCGCCCGGCGTACAGCCTGGCCTGGCTGCTCTGCTTGAGCGGCTCGGCGCCGTGGCTCTGCGGGGCGTGGAATCCGCTGCCCGAGATGTAGACGACCCCGTAGCCGTTCGGCGTCGCCGGATGGTGCACGTCCATCAACAGCGCCAGGCCGGAGTACATGCCGAAGATGACGTTCGGCTCGACGCGGACCTTTTCCTGCGCGAAGGCGGCGGTCATGGCTATGAGGAGCAAAGCGGCTTTTTTCGTTGGATGCGATTCCATGCAGACCAGGATATCCGCTCAGTAAGCGGTCTGCCGGTTCTCTCACAGCGCGGCGGCAGGCGTAAGCGCCTGCCCCGTAGCGGTGGCTATTGGGGCGGAGCGCGCAACCGTTTCAGGTAAACCGCGTTCAACTTGCGAAGGATGTCGCTCGGGGGGTGGGTGGGGCCGTCGTGCTCCAGACAACCCGCATAGGCCGGGCCCACCAGTTCGACGGCTTGCTCCCAGCCGGCAACGGTAATCCTGTCAGAAGTGTTAAAAGAATCGCAGCAGGCTTGCGCACGAGCAGGCAGTTAACGTAAGATGACATTAAGGATTCTTGAGCCACGGCTGGGGCGGAGAGGGGCTTCTGTGCCGGTTTCATCGGCGTCCTCCGCGAGTTCTGAAGCTGCGCCGCTTCACCGGGAGCAGTCGGGAGGCTGCGCTGTCTATGAAAGTCCTGGTCATCGAGGATGAGGAGAAGACGGCTTCATACCTCAAGAAGGGACTGTCGGAGCAAGGTTTCACCGTCGACCTGAGCCGCGACGGCGAAGACGGGCTCCACCTGGCAACCCAACGGAGCTATGATCTTCTGATCGTAGACATCCTGTTGCCGCGGCGCGAGGGGTGGTGGGTACTTTCCGAATTGAAGCGTGCCGGCAACAAGACTCCGGTCCTGATTCTCAGCGCTTTGGGCACTGTAGCCGAAAAAGTCAGGGGACTCGGGTTGGGGGCTGATGACTATCTGGTGAAGCCGTTTGCGTTTTCAGAATTGGTGGCGCGCATCCATTCGATCTCGCGGCGGAGTCCCACCCGCCAGCCGCAGGTTATTCGCATTGCTGATCTTCAGCTCGACCTGCTCGGGCACAAGGCAAGTCGCAACGGCACGGCTCTCGATCTTACCCCCAAGGAGTTCTCGCTCCTCTCCCTCCTGGCGCGTCATCCCGGCGAGGTGTTTTCCCGCACCTTGATCGCCGAGCAGGTCTGGGACGTCAACTTCGATACCGGCAGCAACGTAGTGGATGTGCACATACGCAGGCTTCGATCCAAGGTGGATGACCCATTCGAAAAGAAACTGATTCACACGAGACGGGGCTTGGGGTATGTCCTCGAGGAACCGTGAAGGCGGGCGGGTCGATTATCCCTCCCCGCTTTCCTCCAGGGCTTCCTGGTCTCTTACGACGCGGCTTACCGCATGGTACGCCTGCTCGACTTTCACCCTGGTTCTTGCCGCCAGTGCATTTCTCCACTGGGGCGTGATGCGGGGTGTCCAGGAAGGAAATGATGAGCGGCTTCTGGAAAGAATTCAAATATTGCGCACACTGTTGCGGGATGAGAAGCGGAACGAGGGGGTACTGAGGTGGGAAGTCGAAACCGAACAGGAAGGGTCTGAGTCTCCGCAGATCTACTTGCGGGTGCTGAACGATCGAGAGAACTCCTTCCTGGAGACGGCCGGCATGTCCAGGCTCCTTCCAGCGGAAGCCTTTCCTGTTGCGGTTGGACGGGGAGAGCTGCCCACGCGCAGCCTCCGGGTGAAAAGCCCGGCCGGTCGCTCCTTCATTGTGATGGCTGCGGCGGCAAAGGTGGGTGACGGGGACGAGACTCGCGTGATACAGGCGGCGCTCGACCTTACCCCTGAGGAGAGGCTGCTCCGCCGGTATCGATGGTTCCTGGCAATGGCGTTGGTGTGCTGCGCGTTGGTCAGTCTCGGGCTGGGCTATCGCATTACCCGGAAGGGAATGCGGCCGCTGAAGGAAATCATCGCCACAACGCGACGGATTGGGAGCTCGACTTTGAACGAGCGGGTTAGCCTGGCCGGCTTGCCGGCCGAGCTGGCAGTGCTGGCGGACAACTTCAACCACATGCTCGACCGGCTGGAACAGGCATTCGCCCGGCTTTCGCGTTTTTCGGCCGACCTTGCCCATGAACTCCGGACTCCCCTCAACAATCTCCGGGGTGAAGCGGAAGTCGCGCTCGGCAAGGCGCGGTCCGCCGCCGAGTACCGCGAAGTTCTGATTTCGAGTCTCGAGGAATATGCCGAGCTGTCCCGAATCATCGACAGCCTGCTGTTCATCGGACTGAGCGAGGAGTCCGGGAGGCGCATAGAGTGTGAACGGGTCAACCTGGTGCCGGAACTACAGGCGATCGCGGAGTTCTACGAAGCGATTGCCACGGAAAAACGCGTCACGCTCGCGGTGGAATCAGAGGAAGGCCTATGGGCGGAAGTGGACCGCGTGCTTTTCCACCGCGCTCTGGGCAACGTGGTCGTGAATGCAGTCACCTACACCCCGCCCGGCGGCGCCGTGCTGATCGCGGCGGCCGGGTGGGATGCGGCCGTTCGCGTGGAAGTCTCCGACAACGGCATAGGCATTCCTCCCGAGCATCTTCCGCACATTTTCGATCGCTTCTACCGCGTCGAGCAGGGGCGCTCCAGGAGTTCCGGCGGTGTTGGCCTGGGACTGAGCATCGTGAAAACCATCATGGACCTGCACGGAGGCTCGGTCGAAATCGACAGCGAGCTCGCCCGGGGTACGCGCATGGTGTTAACTTTCCCGCAGATTGCGAAATCTTAATGCTGGCGTCATCTTCCCGTCAGACCCATCCTCTATCCTAACCTTAACCGCGCGAATCTTAGCGCGGGAGTGGGTGCTACACCCGCCTGCATCTCGGCAGGTTGGGCATAGCAGGGGCGGATTGAAACTCGGAGGGAAGGTACGATGTATTCTCGCAACAGAACTTGCAGGCCTCTTCCACGAGGAAGCCTGAGGCGGAAACTATTGGGCGCGGCCCGTACCGCAATGGCGGTTTTCCTGGCCTGGCTGCTGGTACTTCCGGTACCGCCGGCCATGGCTCAGGTGGGGCCACCCCCGTGGCCACCCCCGACGGTAACTCCCGGGCCGGGCGGCAGGGTAAACAACTCCGGGCAGATCCCCTTCGAACAGGCGTTTTTTGCCTTCGAGGTGGAGAGTCCCCTGGGTACCTTGAAAGAGGTTCCCATCTGGGACGAGATCGAGCAGATGCTGGACAACCCGTACGCCTTCGCGCTCGAGCCCTCCGTAGCGTTGGGGGGGACGGAGCCGAACGCTCAGGGCTTTCCGGCCTACCGCTTGACCCAGCCGCGCCGCCGGTCCTTCATCTACCGGACCGCGGCGGGTGCGCCGTGCGCGCCTGGCAGTTCGGGCTGCACCGAGCAGCTCCTGAACCGCCACGTGATCCACCCGCTGAATTACAACCACATGAACGGCGAGGAAATGCGCTTGCTGAACATCGAGTACGAGGGAGGTCCTGCGCAAGTTGTGGGTCCACTCCTCCCCGTTCCCGGCTCGCCAGGCTCGTATGCATTCACCTATGTGGACATCGACGTCTCCCCGGGCGAGGACCGCGTTGAGGACGACGAGACGGCGGCCGACTTCAACAGCCCAATCGCGCCCCACAACGTAGTAGCACCCAACTGCACCAACGCGGGCGCATTTACCATCTGTACCATCCGCAGCGTGGACGCGTTCTTTTCCCCGGGGCCTCACCCTTACTCCCCTGGCACCGTCGCCACCGGAGAGGGCGCGCTGATTACGGGAGGCGATCCGGGCGAACCGGGCTATCTCGGATTCGGAACTGTGGGCACCGGGGCCCAAAACAGAGACGCATACTCCTTGCCGGCCGTCCCTCTCGGCGGCCCGGGCGTTCCCGGGGGCTCCCTGCCGCCGGCTCAAAGAAATCCAGGCACCTCGATTGTAGGCAAGCGTCTGTTCGACCCGGTGCGGGGCTACATCCAGCCGCGCCCCGACGCGGGCGCGGCCGGGGGGCTGCGAAGGCCTTCGCTGAGGGCCCGAGGGTTTGGAGATCAGCCCGCTCACGCTGGAACTCCGGCTGCCCCGGATTACCTCGTCAACTCTGTGGCCAACCTGGCTTCCGATCCCGCTGCCTTGCAGCCTTCCAATGAGAATGATTACTACCGGGGAGCTGGGCGTGCGCAGAAGGTAGTCGCAAGGAACGTGGCGGCGGCGTTGGGCAAGGCCTTGTTCTGGGACATGCAGGTGGGCAGCGACTCGGTTCAGGCCTGCGCCTCGTGCCATTTCCACGCCGGCGTCGACAACCGCACCAAGGCCCAGATCAATTCCGGCATCAATGCAGGGGATGTCAATTTTATTACCGTCCAGAATACCGTTGGAGGAACGGCGTTAGGAGCTAATGCCGAGGTGACGGCCGCGTCTTTTCCGTTGAACAAGCCGGTCAACCCAGACGTTTCAGCCGACCTTCTGGCGACTCCAGGTAGCGCTGTGCGGACCACCAACGACGTCCTGTCCTCGATGGGTGTCAGCCGATTCAAGCTGTTCGTTGACATCCCGCCCGTCGGGGCCGGGGCTTTCCTGCCGGCCGGGGCCAGCGGGGTAAGGTCATTGCGGCCGGATATCGCATGCGGTGACCCTGGAACCACGTGCGTGGCGCCGCTCGACCCGGTTGTGATTAACCGGGGCTTTCGAAGGATCGAGCCCCGCCACACTCCCACGTTCTTCGCCGCGACCCTGAACTTCGACAACTTCTGGGATGGCCGTGCGCGTCACGACTTCAACGGCGGCAGCGTGTTCGGCCCCGCCGACCCGCAGAGCCATGTCATGGTCAACAACGCCGGAACCATCGTGGCAACGCGGCAGATCATCCGGTTCGCCAGCCTGGCTTCGCTGTCAACGGGGCCGGCGCTGAGCGAGTTCGAGATGTCCTTCGCGGGACGCAACTGGGCCAAGCTCGGCAAGAGACTGCTCCAGGCCGGGGTGGTGCCCCTGGCCAACCAGTTGGTGAGTCCGACGGACAGTGTCCTAGGACCCTTTTCCAACCAGCCAGGCAATCCGACGCCCAGCCCGCTCTGCGGCGCTAACCTGGGTACAAGGGCAGCTAACAAGCCAGGGCTGTGCCTGTCGTACAACACCCTGATCCAGAATGCCTTCTACGACGCGCTCTGGAACAACACGGGCCAGCATCTCAACGGCTGCTACACCGACGGCGACGTCATACGGCATCCGATTCAGTGTGCCCTCGTGGGCGTCCCTGTTGCTATCCCGGTTCTCCAGGACACCAATAACGACGGTAACGGTGACGTGCTCGGAACCAGTGCCGCCGACCCGTTCGACAACTACGTTCTTTCCATCGCACCTGGTCCGGCTGGTGCGACCAACAGGGACCAGTTCACCCAGATGGAAGCCAACATGCCCCTCTTTTTCGGGCTGGCGGTACACGCCTGGGGCACGATCCTGGTGCCGGATGACACTCCGTTTGACCGGTTCATGGACGAGAATCCCGAGACCCACGTGACGTTCGGAGAGTCCGGCGAACCGAACCTCGTTCTCGACCTGCTCAGGTGCAACCAAACGGCTGGGGTGCAACCCTGCTTCACCGAGGTCGAGAACTTCAAGCGGGATCCGGGCGTCGTCGCCAGGATCAACTGCAACCTCGAGGGAGGCGGCGCCTGCCAAGAGGTGCCGTCCGGCGGGACGCGTACGCCGGGATCGGTGGACCCCTTGATGGGGCTTGACTTCTTCCTGGGATCCAACCTGTCGCTCAAGAATCCCCGCTTCCGGTCGCTCCGCTGCGGTGAGTGCCATGCCGGAAGCACCTTGACCGATAATACTGTTGAGATCAGCCACCAGTTGAGCTTTGGCGACTTTATCCAGGAGTTCCGCACGGGCCAGCCGGGGAGCGAGCTCTTTCCGGAGCCCTTGGGTCACGGCCGGGTCATCAGCGGCTTCTCGCTCGAAGGCGAGCTTCAGGAGAACGCCCAGGACGGGATAGAGCGCAACCTCAATGACTTCTGCACCCTAGCACCGTGCAGGGACACCGACGGCAACCCTGTACCTGGCACGCCGGCGAACGGGTTTCCCCAAGGCCAGTCCCTGTTAGACAACGGGGTGTACAACATCGGGGTGACACCCATTGGGGAGGACATCTCGCGCGGAGGCAACGACGCGTTTGGCTGGCCGCTTTCGCTGTCTCGCCTCGCGCTGAAAAACCTCTGTGGCGTGGGCTACAGCTCAGGCGGGCATGACGTGGCGACCGGGTTCGCCCAGCCTCCTGGCCCTGGGATTGCCTGCCCCACCTTCAATCCGTCCATCGATACGACCGGTGGCGGAGTGTATGAGCCCTCTGCCCAGGACCAGCAGATCAACCCTGGTTTTGGGGAAGAGCCGGGTAATCCGCTGCTGCCTCCGTACCTGGCGCCGTGGGCCAGCAACCTCAATGTGGGCGACGAGAGTAATCAGGATGAATTGTTCGTCGGCGTCAACACGCTGATGAAGGAGCCGATCCTGGAAGGACTCGTCGATGCGTGGGGACCTTTCAACCCCGCGGCCGTCATCGGCGAGGCCGTGAACAACGCCAGACAACCCGAGATGGCCACGTGGCCCAACGTCAACCGGGTGAACGTACAGGGCGCTTTCAAGGCGGCTCCATTGCGCAACGTCGAGAAGACCAATCCGTACTTCCACGACGGCGGCAACCTGACCCTCCGCCAGCAGCTTGACTTCTACATGCGTGGCGGTAATTTCCCCATCACCAACAAAGCGCACCGGGACTTCCTCATCATGAACTTGAGGCTCGAAGACGAAGCCCTGGGCGGCTGCGTGCTCCCTCCGGTCCCCCCGTCCACCCTCGGCAAGGCCGTGCCCCCGGACCTCACCGGCGCCTGTCCTGCCGGTAGCTCGCCGGAATTTACGGCAACGCAGAAAGAGGAGATCATCGTTTCCGTGGTGGATTTCCTCCTGGAACTCACCGATGAGCGCGTGGCGTTCGAGAGGGCGCCGTTCGATCATCCGGAGATTTTCGTGCCCTTGGATGGCACTGCGCCGGAGAATGGCTCGCTGGCGGCGGTGGCGCCGACAGGGGGCCGGGAAGGCTTCCTGGCGTCATTGGCTGTTGCCGTTTGCACGGATCCCGCTACAAGCTTGCCGTTTCCTGGCGCAAATGCGCCGTGCTTCAGGCAGGTACCGGCGGTCGGCGCTGGCGGCATCGCGGTGGAGTTGCCGAACTTCCTGAACATCGCGAGCAGCCCACGCTTGGTGGGAGGCCTCGCGAATTGTACCGTGGTGAACAACCACTACTGCAAGTAGATGGGTTCTCTCTCTGCTCATCCCCTCCCTCACCGGGAGGGGATGGGCAGGAGGCGTTATCAGCCGTGGCCAAGGCGGTTGGCCACGGCATTTTTTTGCCGCGGCATCTTTATAGTTGGCCACGGCATCTTTATATAAGAGGGAAAAAACATGAAAGGTACTCTTCGAATATCCGCAAGCACTATCCTGATCCTGGCGCTCGCCAGTCCGTTGTTCTCATCGGATGAGAAAGCCGCCGCGCCGGCCAGCCTGGGAGCAATCGCCGCCGCGAAGGACGAACCGATCCTCAAGGACCAGAAGGCGAAAAACAGCTACGCGGTGGGCGTGCAGATTGGCGGCCAACTGAAGAAGGGAGCGCTGGTGGAGCTGGATGCCGAGCTCGTGTCGAGGGGTGTGAAGGATGCCCTGACGGGAGTCAAGACCCTCCTGAGCGAAGCGGAGATGAAGGCCGCCCTGGAGGCGGCCCGGACTGACTACCGGGCGAAACAGCAGGATGTCCTCAAGCAGTTCGCGGAGAAGAACAAGAAAGACGGCGAGGCCTTCCTGGCCGAGAACAAGACGAAGGAGGGTGTCGTCACCCTGGAGAGCGGTCTCCAGTACAAGGTCCTGAAGGCCGGGGACGGAAAAAAGCCCGCCGCTGCCGACACTGTCATCTGCCACTACCGTGGCACTCTGATCGACGGCACGGAGTTTGACAGCTCCATCGCCCGCAACAAGCCGGCCACGTTCGCCCTCAAGCAGGTCATCCCGGGATGGGTGGAGGCCCTTCAGCTCATGCCCGTTGGGTCCAAGTGGCAGCTCTTCATCCCGGCAAGCCTCGCCTACGGGGAGAGCGGCCCGCGCGGCGCAGGGGCCACTAGGATCGGGCCGAACGCCACGCTCATCTACGAGGTGGAGCTGATCTCCACCCAAGACACCGTGGCTGATGGCGCTCTGCCCACAGCCGGCAAAGGCGTCACCGGCATCCAGGTTTCCTTCAAGCTGGATCCTCGGATCATGAGTGGCGTGTACGGAGGAGAGCGCTGGGTTTCGCCACCCACCTATACGACCACTCTGGACACGGTGGAAGCCAGAGTCGCTGGTGTTGGTCCGAAGGGAAGTCTAGGGAACATAAGCGCCAAATGGATCCCCTCCGATCCCGAGATGGTGACGGTATCGCCCAGCGAGGGCAATACGGTCAAGATCGCCGTGAAGCGCGCCGGCGAGACCACGCTGCGGGTCACCTCTGATGGCGTTTCCAAGGAGCTGTCGATCAAGGCGGCACACCAGAACAACGCCATGCAGGTCCAGATAGCCCAGGTCCAATGAGGGCGTACGTCTATCGGCCCACGTGGTTCAGGATCTGTGGCACGGGGCTGCTGGCCGTTGGGCTTGGCGCCGTGCTGCACGCCTACCCCACTGGTCCGCCGGAAGCTGTGTCGGGTGCACCGGGAGAGAGGACGTGCGCACAGTGCCATGGCGGAGGCAGCGGCGGGGGTAAGGTGGAGATCGCGTTTCCCGCAGGCATGACGTATGCACCCGGCGTGGCGCAGCAGTTGACGATTACCGTCACCGACGCGGACGCCCGAGTCTACGGCTTCGAGTTGAGCGCGCGCCTCGCCGGCGACAACAGCCAGGCGGGCACGCTGAATCCGGCGGCGGGCGAGTCGAACATCTGGGTGATCTGTTCGAACGGCGCACAGCGCGGGACGGGTGGCTGCCCGGCGAGCGCGCCGGTCGAGTACATCCAGCACAACGCGCCGCGGCAGTCGAACACGTTCCGCGTCCAGTGGACGCCTCCGGCGACCGAGCGGGGGCAGGTGAAGATCTACATCGCGGCCAACGCCGCCAACGCCAACTTCCAGCCGACGGGCGACGACATCTACACGGCGAACTACACCCTCACGCCGCAGGCAGGCCAGCCGGCCAACCAGCCGAAGTTCACTGCCGCTGACATCGTCAACGGCGCGAGCTTCGCCGTCGGAATGTCGCCGGGGTCGTTCATCTCGATCTTCGGCGAGAACCTGGCGCCGCTGACGCGATCCTGGGACGGGGCGATCCAGGGGACGGCGCTGCCGTCGCAACTCGAGGGCGTGAGTGTGACCGTGGGGGGCAAGCCCACCTACCTGGCGTTCGTGAGCCCGACGCAGTTGAACGTGCTGCTGCCGGCCGACGACGTGACGGGTCCAGCGGAAGTGAAGGTCACCACCCCGCAGGGCAGTTCCACGGCAACTGCGGAGATTCAGCGATACGCACCGGGATTGTTCCGGAATCCGCTGGATGTGAAATCCGTGGTGGCCACGCACGGCGACAACGCGCTAGTGGCTAAGGTGGGCTTGGCGCCGGGCGTGACGAGCCGGCCGGCCGAGCCCGGCGAGGCGGTCGTGCTGTGGGGCACGGGTTTCGGTCCTACCGCCGAACGGGTTCCCTCCGGTCAGGTGGTCACCAAGGCGTATCCCCTGGCCGACCCGGCCGCTCTGAAGGTGACCATCGGCGGCCGCGACGCTCAGGTGGCATTCGCGGGGGTGACGGTCGCGGGCGTGTACCAGATCAACGTCGCGGTACCAGCGGATTTGGTGAACGGCGACCATGCGGTGCAGGCGGAGATCGGTGCAACGCGGACGCAGGACAACGCGTTTCTCGCTGTGCAGCGCCCGGCCACCGCCGCCACCATCGCGGTTTTCTATAGACTGGATCCCTGGCTCCTTGCGGGCACTTACACACAAGGGATCTGGGTTTCGCCGCCTATCCTCGGGCCGACGACCCAGAATGCGAACACTTTCACCGTGGAAACCAGGGCCCAAGGGCTGGATGCCCAGGGACAGCCAATGGATATAAGCTTCCAATGGATACCCTCGGATCCCGAGATGGTGACGGTATCGCCCGGTCAAAGCAACAATGTTAAGATCACCGTGCAGCGCGCCGGCGAGAGCAGCCTGCGAGTGACTTCCGAAGCGGTTTCCAAAGAACTGTTCATCAAGGCGGCCTATCAGGGCAGCGTCCTCGTGGTGGAGATCGCTCAAAAATAATGAAGGCAATCGGAAGTATAACTTAACATCACCCCAAAAAGGAGACTGTATGAACATTCGCTTAACGAACACGACGCTCGCAATCGCGCTCACGTTGGCGGCAGCAGGGGCTGCGAACCCTGCGACGCGTCACTACTACATCGCGGCCGAGGACGTCACGTGGAACTATGCGCCGACAGGACAGGATCTGATTCACGGCGGGACTATTCCCTCGCCATGGACTGGTTACACGGTCTGGAAAAAGACGCGCTTCATCGAGTACATCGATGGCAGTTTCTCGACGCCTAAACCGCAGCCGAACTGGCTGGGCGTGCTCGGACCGATCATCCGCGCCGAAGTTGGCGATACGGTGCTCGTGCATTTTCGGAATAAAGCCAGCGGGTACTACGGCATGCACCCGCACGGTTTCCGCTACACCAAAGCCAACGAAGGGGCGCATTACATCCCGGCCGGCGCCGGCGCGCAGGTCGCGCCAGGCGGCAGTTTCACCTATACCTGGGTTGCTGACGACGGGAGCGGCCCCGGGCCGGGCGATCCGAGTTCCCTGGTATGGTGGTATCACTCCCACGTGAACGAACCGGCGGAAACAAACGCCGGGCTGCTGGGCCCGATCATTGTCACCGGGAAAGGAATGGCGAGGTCCAACGACAACCTGATGCCCAAGGACGTTGATCGCGAGTTCATCACCCTGTTCATGATCTTCAACGAGGACAGCGGCAGAGAGCGCGGGCTGATGCACGGCATCAACGGGTTTATCTTTGGGAACGTGCCGGGTCTCGTCATGCAGAACGGAGAGCGTGTGCGCTGGTATTTGCTGGGGATGGGGAATGAAGTCGATCTCCACACGCCGCACTGGCACGGCAAAACGCTTCGGTACAACACGCGCAACACGGATGTCGTGGAGCTGCTTCCCGGCAGCATGGCAACGTTGGACATGCTGGCGGACAATCCCGGGACCTGGCTTTATCACTGCCACGTCGCGGATCATATTGACGCCGGGATGCTCGCAAAATACACAATCAACCCGTAAGAGCATGCGAACGGATGCGGGCGGATGCTGAGATGGTGAAGGTGAAGTTGCGCTACACCGTCGCGGTACTGGCGGTGGGCTTAGGCGTAAATGCGTTGGCGGCGGCTGACCTGCGGGGCGTAGTAAGAAACGGCACCACGGGCAAGCCCGCCGCCGGCGACGCGGTGCTGCTTTTGTCCCCGGCCAAGGGAATGACCGAGATCGGACGCGGCAAGACCGACGCCAGCGGCCGTGTCCGCTTTGCCGTCGCCGGCACGCCGGGGCCTCTCCTGGTGCGGGTGGTTCACCAGGGCGTTGCCTATGGCGCGATGGCGCCGCCAGGCGTCAACTCGTTCGTGGTTCAAGTCTACGACGTCGCCAGGAAACTGGACGGCGTGAGCGCGACCCAGCACGTGCAGCGCCTCCAGACCGAAGGCGACACGCTGCAGGCGGTTGAAGAGATTGCGGTGCGAAACGCCTCCAACCCGCCGCGCACCCTGATGAACGACCGCCCGTTGGAGATCCAGTTGCCGCCCGGCGCGGAAGTGCTCACCGGAAGAGTGCAGTTGGGCGGCGGACGCCCGCTCACGCGCAAGCCCTCTCCCGGCGACCGGACGGGCCACTACTACTTCCCCTTTCCGCTGTATCCGGGCGATACCCGCTTCGCAGTCGCCTACCTCCTGCCCTACCGGGGCGAAGCCGTGATTGAGCCCAAGATCCTCTACCCGCTGAAACAGTTTCGGGTTGAGTTGCCCAAGTCCATGCAGTTCGAGGCGAAGACGCCAGGCATGTTCGAGCCAATGCCAGGGCAGACCGGGACGAACGTGCAGGTGGCCGCGGCAGTGACGCCAGGCCAGTCGCTGGCGTTCCGCGTCTCCGGGACGGGCACGGTGGCGGGGGGCCTTCAGAGCGGTCAGCGGCAAGCTCGAAGT
The DNA here is from genome assembly GCA_038060875.1 of Acidobacteriota bacterium. Lineage (GTDB taxonomy): Bacteria > Acidobacteriota > Terriglobia > Bryobacterales > Bryobacteraceae > JBBTDS01. The sequence goes on from JBBTDS010000559.1 coordinate 17,276, forward strand.
GGCATCGAGGTGCGCACCGGCCCTGCCGTCGGGGCTGCGACCGAATCGCGCGAGCCGCTTCACAGTTACCGCTGGTTCGTTTTGGGTGGACTGGGCCTGGTGCTGGCAGCCGGCGCTGCCGGTTTCCTCGGACAGAGACGAAGGCGTCTTTCAGTGTCCCGCACCTGGTAGCGATTCCGGCGGAAGTGGGGCCTGCTCGCCCTAAGGCCCTCCTTTCCTACAGCCCCTCCAGGGCTTACACTTCTTGGATAGGAGCCTTACAATACAGAATCATGTTTCGGATATCCATGGCCATTGCCGCGCTATCGTTGTTCATCGTCAGGACGGCGGACGGGCAAGTCCGCCTGCTCCGGTTCGCCGAAGCGAAGCAGTTCCGGATGGGAGCGGTGGTCTCCAACCGCATCGTGCACCCGGAGATGGGCGCGAGGAAGTTGACGCTCAACTATTCCGTGTCGCAGCCGGGCAACGAGTTCGCGCAGCACACCCACGACGATTCCGACGACACGATCCTGATCCTGAAGGGGGCCGGTGATCTGCGGCAGGGCGATTCGCGGCGTAGCTTCGCCGCCGGGCAGGCCGCGTTCATCCCGGGAGGCCAGATCCACGGCACCATCACCACCGGCGCCGAAGCCGCAACCATGATCAGCTTTCAGACTCCGCCCGACCTGGCCCTTTACACCGGTGCGCGGGATTCCTCCCGCGCGGGCGCTGCGCCGCCCAAGGGGGCGACCACCCCGGGTGCGGTGAAGTTCGTGGAATTCGCGCAGCGGAACGGATTCTTCGTTCACCCCGGCATGGGGGCGGCCCGGATCGCAGTGGCCCACTGGAAACTCAAGCCGGGAGAGAAGCTCTCCGCGACAGTGCCGCGTGAGGGTGAACAGGTGCTGTTCATATGGAAGGGCGCGATCGCGGTGCGACACCGGGGCGGGAGCCTCCAGGCCGGCGAGCGGGACGCCGTGTTTGCGAGCGGACCGGCGGAGTTCGAGATCCGGAACGAATCGTCGGGCGAGGCCATCGTCATCCAGGCCCACGCCCCGCCGCCGGCGCTGCCGAAGCTGAAGGTGAGCGACGACAAGCGCTTCCTGGTCACCGCCGGCGGCCAGCCGTTCTTTTATCTCGCCGACACTGCCTGGGAGCTGCTCCACCGGCTCGACCGCAAGCAGGCGGCGGAGTATCTGGACAAGCGCGCCGCGCAGAGGTACACGGCCATCCAGGCCGTGGCGCTGGCGGAACTCGACGGCGTGACCGATCCGAATCCGTATGGCGATCTGCCGCTCATCGACAAAGACCCCACCCGGCCCGCGGTAACCCCCGGGACGGACCCGAACGACGCGCAGGCATACGATTACTGGGACCACGTTGAGTACATCGTGGACCAGGCGAACGCGCGCGGGCTTTACATCGCGTTGCTGCCGTCGTGGGGCCGGTGGGTGAACAACACCGGCAAGAACGACGAGAGCCTGCTCACTCCCGCCAAAGCGCAAACCTATGGCGAGTTCCTCGGCCGGCGGTTCGGCGGGAAGGGAATCATCTGGGTCCTCGGCGGGGACCGCACCGCGACCGGCTTTGAGGCGACCTGGCGCGCGCTGGCGCGGGGCATCGCCGCCGGCGCCGCGGGCAGGGAAGACTATGAGGCCGTGCTGATGAGCTTCCACCCGCGCGGGGGCGAGACGTCATCGACGTGGTTCCACGACGATGCGTGGCTTGACTTCAACATGCACCAGACCGGCCACGGCCTGGCCGAGAAGACGATGAGCTGGGCGCGGATCAGCAAGGACTACGAGCGCTCGCCCGTCAAGCCGGTGATCGACGGCGAGCCGCTCTACGAGGACCACCCGCTGGCGTTCCGCGCGCGGGACTACGGCTACTCGTTCGACGCGCACGTGCGCCAGCGCGCCTGGTGGGCGGTGTTCTCCGGCGCCTGCGGCCACACCTACGGGAACCATTCGGTGTGGCAGATGTACGCGCCCGGCCGCCGTCCCATCAACGGCCCGCTGTTGTATTGGCACGAGGCGATCCACCGCCCCGGCGCGGCCCAGATGCAATACGTGCGGGCGCTGATCGAATCGCGGCCCTACTTCTCGCGCGTGCCGGACCAGTCGCTGGTCGCCAACGCGCTGGAGGGCGCGGACCGCATTGCCGCCACCCGCGGCCAGGGATACGCGTTCGTCTACAGCGCGCAAGGCCGCAAGTTCACCGTCAACATGGGCAAGATCTCCGGTGCGCGCGTGAAGGCGTGGTGGTACAACCCGCGCACGGGCACGGCGTCGGTGATCGACACTTTCGAGAACAGCGGTGTGCAGGAGTTCACCTGTCCCTCGGAGGGCTTTGGCAGCGACTGGGTGCTGGCGCTGGACGACGTGTCGAAGGACTTCCCGCCGCCGGGCGCGGCGCCGTAGTAGAATGCCTGCTGAGCGAGGAACAATCCGATGCGCGCTTTACGATGCCTCACGATTGCGATGGCGGTGGCCTTTGGGCTGGGCCAGGCGGCCGAGAAGAAACCGATCCCGCTGTTTAACGGGAAGGACCTCACTGGCTGGACCCATTACCTCTGGGACGGCGCCACCAAGAAGCAGGACACGGACACCCCGATGTCCGCCGTCTGGAGCGTGGAGAACGGGGTGCTTGTCTGCCAGGGCAAGCCGGCGGGTTACATCCGCACGGTGGAAGATTACGAGAACTACAAGCTGAGCCTGGAATGGCGCTGGCCCGAGGGCGCCACGCGCGGTAACAACGGCGTGCTGGTGCACACGACCACGCCGAACGCGCTCGGGGTGTGGCCGAAGTCGATCGAGGTGCAGCTCGCCGCGGGCAATGCGGGCGATTTTTGGGTAATCGGCACCACCCTGGAAGTGCCGGACGTTGAGAAGCGGCGGCAGGGGCGGCGGCACCTGAACCTTACCGACGGTTCGGAAAAACCCGCTGGCCAGTGGAACAAGATGGAGATCACCTGCAAGGGCGATGAGATCATCGTCCGTGTCAACGGCGAGCTGGTGAACCACGCCACGAAGGCCAGCGCAACCAGAGGGGCGATTTCCTTGCAGTCGGAAGGCGCGCTGGTCTACTTCCGTAACATCTACCTTACGCCGCTGGAGGATTAGTATGAAAGCTGCTTCGCTTCTACTGGTTTTGCTCAGCCCTTGCTGGGCTGGAGATCTGCTGCGGCAGGCCCTGGCGGGGCCGATGGCCGGCGTTGAGGAGATCGTCTTCGCCGCCCGCTATGCCGGCAGCCCAAGCAATGACGGTCACTGGTACGCGAACTTCGGCTACTACGGGCCGGATGCCAATCGCAAGGCGTACGCGGAGGGCGGCAAGCTCTACAGGCTCAACCTCCACACCGGCGCGCTCACAACGCTGCTGGACGATCCGCGCGGCGGGGTGCGCGACCCGCAAGTACATTACGACGGCGGCAAGATCCTGTTCTCCTATCGCAGGGGCGGCACGCCCAACTACCACCTGTATGAGATCAACGTGGACGGCAGCGGCCTGCGCCAGCTCACCAGCGGACCCTACGACGATCTGGAGCCGGCCTGGCTTCCGAGCGGCGAGATCGTCTTCGTCTCCAGCCGCTGCAACCGCTGGGTGAACTGCTGGCTCACCCAGGTGGCCGTGCTCTACCGGGCCGACGCCGATGGTGGCAACATCCGGCCCATCTCCGCCAACGGCGAACAGGACAATACGCCCTGGCCCCTCCCTGACGGCCGCCTCCTTTACACCCGCTGGGAGTACGTGGACCGCAGCCAGGTGCATTATCATCACCTGTGGAGCTGTAACCCGGACGGCACCAACCAGACGATTTTCTACGGCAATCTCCACCCCGGCATCGTCATGATCGACGCCAAGCCGATTCCGGACTCGCGCAAGGTGGTGTCGGTCTTTTCGCCCGGCCACGGGCGGCGCGAGCACGATGGGATCATCGCCATCGTCGATCCGCGAGCCGGTCCCGACGACCTCTCGTTTTCCCGGCAGATCACCAATCCCAAGCAGCCGAACTTCCGCGATCCCTGGGCCTTTTCCGAGGACGCTTTCCTGGCCGCCAGCGGCGCTTCGCTGGTTTTCATCAACGGCCAGGGCGCCGTCGAGCGGATCTTCCAGTTGCCGGCCGAAGACCTTGCGTTGAAGCTCCAATGCCACGAGCCGCGGCCGCTCGTGTCGCGCCCGCGCGAGCGTGTCATCGCGCCGCGAGTCAACCTGGCCAAGGATACGGGCGCGCTGATTCTCGCCGACATCCACAAGGGCCGCAACATGAAGGGCGTCCGGCCAGGGGAGATCAAGAAGCTGCTGGTGCTGGAGACCCTGCCCATGCCGATCCATTACACCGGTGGCATGGAGCCGATCAGTTACGGCGGCACCTTCACGCTGGAGCGCGTGGTGGGAACAGTGCCGGTGGAGCCGGACGGCTCCGCCTACTTCGAGCTGCCGGCGCTGCGCAGCTTCCTGTTCGTGGCGCTGGATGAGAACGATCTCTCCGTCAAGCGCATGCAGAGCTTCCTGACCGTGCAGCCGGGCGAGGTCACCAGTTGCGTCGGCTGCCACGAGGACCGCGTCGAGGCGCCGCCGCTGGGCGGGAAACTGCTGATGGCCGTGCGGCGCGGCCCGAGCCGGGTCGAGCCAATCACCGATGTGCCCGACGTTTTCGACTTCCCGCGCGACATCCAGCCCATCCTCGACCGGCACTGTATCAACTGCCACGACTACGACCAGCGGAAGGGCGGGGTGGTCCTTTCCGGCGACCGCGGCCCGATGTACTCGCACAGCTACTTCACGCTGACGCTGCGCGATCAGCTCGCCGACGGGCGCAACCGACCGCAAAGCAACTACCCGCCCCGCGCGCTGGGAAGCTCGGCCAGCCCGCTGATGAAGAAGCTCGGGCCGGGCCACTACGGCGTGCAGGTTTCGGAGCACGAACGCAAAGTGGTGCGCCTGTGGCTGGAGACCGGCGCGCCCTACCCGGGCACGTATGCCGCGCTGGGCACCGGCATGATCGGCAGCTACACCGAAAACCAGTTGGATCGGCAGGATCAGACGTGGCCGGTGGCGCGGCCTTCCATGGATGCCATCCAGCGGCGCTGCGGCTCCTGTCACACCAAGGAGATGCCGTTGCCGCTATCGGCATCCGACGACCAGAAGCTGCCGCCGTGGGAGGGTCTGAAGCTGGCCGACCTGCGCCGGCGCTACTCGCGGCACATCCTCTATAACCTCACCCGCCCCGAGAAGTCCATGCTGCTGCTGGCGCCGCTGGCGCGCGAGGCCGGCGGTTACGGACTGTGCAACGAGGCGGTCTTCAGCAGCGCCGCCGACCCGGATTATCGCAGCATTCTCGCCTACATCAGCGAAGCCAAGCGGAAGCTGGAAGAGATGAAGCGGTTTGACATGCCGGGCTTCCGCCCCCGCGTGGACTGGGTGCGGGAGATGAAGCGCTTCGGGTTCCTGCCGCCCGAACACGATCCCGCGCAGCCAGTGGACTACTACGCGCTGGAACGCACTTACTGGGAGTCGTTTTGGCACAAGCCACGCTGAAGGCGGCAGCCCTGGTGGGGCTGCTCGTGGTCCCGTTCCGCGCCGCGACGTGGTGCTCCCCGAGCGCCCTGGCCGCCTCGAAGGACGGCCGTACGCTATACGCGGCTTGCGCCACCGCCAACCGTGTCGAGGTCGTCGATACTACCCAGCGCAAGGTTGTTCGCGCCTTTCCCGTGCCGGCGCCTCCGAGCGGTCTGGCACTCGCGCCCGACGAGTCGCGGCTTTACGTGACCTGCGCCGCTCCCGCCAGCACCATTCGAGTGATTCCTCTCAAGCCGGGCAGTCGCGGCGGTTCCATTCGGGCGGGCCACACGGCTGAAGCTCCGCTGCTCAGCCCTGACGGCAAGCGGCTCTATGTCCCGAACCGGTTCAGTAATGACGTCTCGGTGATTGACACCGCGGCGCGGAAGGAGATTGGCCGTGTGCAGGTGGTGCGGGAGCCGATGGGTGCCGCTCTCAGCCGCGACGGCAAGCTGCTGTTCGTCATCAACTCCGTGCCGGCCGGCCGCGCCGATGTGGAGTACGTCGCCGCCGAGATCAGCCTCATCGACACCGGGAGTCTGAAGCCTGCCGGCCGGATCGTACTGCCGAACGGAAGCGCCGAACTGCGCGGCATCGCCGTCTCGCCTGATGGCGCGCTCGCCGGTGTCACTCACCTGCTGGCGCGCTACTATCTGCCCACCACCCAGGTCGATCGCGGCTGGATGGAGACCAACGCGCTGAGCGTTATCGACGTGCCGGGCAGGAAACTGCTGGCGACGGTGCTGCTCGACGAGATCGACCAGGGCGCGGCCAATCCCTGGGCGGTGAGCTGGACCGGCGACGGTAAGCGGATCGTGGTTACCCACGCCGGCACGCATGAGGTCAGCCTGATTGAGGCCGGGGCTCTTGTGGAGAAAGTCCGGGGAGCGACGCGCGAGACCTCCGACGACCTCGCGTTCCTGGTGGGCCTGCGCCAGCGCATCAAGCTTGCCGGCAACGGGCCGCGGGCGCTGGTTCTGGTCGGGCGCCGGGCCTATGTGGCCGGCTACTTCTCCGACACGCTGGAAGAGATCGACCTGGAGCAGCCTGCTGCGGCCGCGTTCCTCCGCCTTTCTTCAGCACCGATGACCACCGTCCGCCGCGGCGAGATGCTGTTCAATGACGGTTCCATCTGCTTCCAGGGCTGGCAAAGCTGCGCCAGTTGCCACTCACCCGACGCCCGCGTGGACGGCCTGAACTGGGACCTCCTCAATGACGGCATCGGCAACCCGAAGAACGTCAAGAGCCTCCTGCTCTCGCACCGGACGCCGCCGGCCATGAGCCAGGGTGTTCGCGAGAACGCGGAAGAGGCGGTGCGGGCCGGCATCCGCCACATCCTCTTCGCCCAGCGCCCGGGACATGAGGCGGCAGCCATCGACGAGTTCCTCAAGTCACTCCAGCCGGTGCCCAGCCCTTGGCTGGTCAAAGGTAAGCCGTCAGCCGCCGCCAAGCGCGGCGAGAAGCTGTTCATGGATGGCTGCGCGAGCTGCCACCCGGTGGGCCTTTACACCGACCTCAAGGCCTATGACGTGGGCACTGGTGGGCGGTTCGACACTCCAACCCTGGTCGAGATCTGGCGCACCGCGCCCTATCTCCACAACGGCTCGGCGCCCACCCTGCGCGAGGTTTTGACCGACCAGCATGGCCGCACTTCCCGCCTCACCCCCCGCCAGCTCGACGACCTTCTCGCCTACCTCTTAATTCGGTGACAGGCTACACAACCTCGAAATTAATCTTTGGCGCGTGACATGTATTTCGAGGTTGTGTAGCCTGTCACCGAAATTCATAGAAGTAGCCCTGGCGGGCCTGCACTTTCAGGTCTTTCTGGCGAGTCCTGATTTCGACGCGGCGGAAGCCGCCGTCACGCGTGGAATTAGCGGGCGTGTAACCGATGGCGTACTGGCTGCGCATCTCCTGCTGGATCTGGTCGAAGATGGCCGGCAGGGGATTCCTCTTGCTCACCCGGAACAGGCCGCCGCCGGTTTCCTCGGACATCCGCTTCAAGTCCGCGTCGGAGACGCCGTAGAAGCGGCCGCGGTAGGCGGAGGGGTCGAAGTAGTGGACGCTGTAAATGATGGTGTCGGCCTTGTGCGCGGCCGCGATGGCGTCGGGGAGCTTGAGGCGGCTGCCCATATCGACGCCGTCGGTGATGAGCACGATGGCCTTGCGTCCGACCTCCTGGTGCAGCTTTTCGGTGGCCGCGAGGTAGACGGCGTCGAAGAGCACGGTGCCGCGGGGTTTGGACATGGTGGGGACGGGACCGGGGTGCAGGCCGCTGACGTCGGATTTCACCCGCAGTTCGTCCAGCGCCGCCCGCAGCAGGCGCGGCGAGGAGGTCAGGTCCTGCAACAGCTCGGCGTCGGAGCCGAAGCTGATCAGGAAAGCGAGGTCCTTAGTCCGCAGGACCTGAGAGAAGAACTGCGAGGCGGCCTGCTTTTCGATCTGGATAAGATTCTCCTGGCTGCGGCTGACGTCCACCAGCAGACCGATAGTCAGCGGCAGGTCGGTCTCGCGGCTGAAGTACTTGATGACCTGGCGCTTGCCGTCCTCGAAGACCTCGAAGTCGTCCTGGCTGAGGTCCTTGACGAGGCCGCCGCTCTTGTTCCGGACGGTGCAGAGGATGTTGACGACATCGACCTCCACCTTGATGGTGGGGATCTGGTCGGGCTCCGGCGGCTTCTGCGCTGCGAGCGCCGCGGCCAGTGCGATGGACCACACGAATCGCATAGGATTAGAATTGCACTATTAGGACGCGCGGAGGGGCAGTTCTGTTTCTATGAGGAAAGCTCTTGCACACTTGAAAGCCGCGGATCCGGTGATGCGGCGGTTGATCGAGCGAATCGGCCCGTACCGGATAGAGTACTCGCCGCCTGCTTTCGAGACGGTCGCGCGGACCATTGTCTTGCAGCAGCTCAGCGGCAAGGCGGCGGCGACCATTTACGGGCGGCTGGTAGCGGCGACGGGCGACGGGCGGCTGACGCCGGAGGCGGTCTTAAAGGCCACCCCGGCCGCGTTGCGCGCGGCGGGCCTGTCGCAACAGAAGGTCGCCTACATCCGCGACGTGGCCGCGCGAACGCTGGCGGGAGAGATCGATTTCGCGGCCTTGCGCCGGCTGCCGGACAAGCAGGTCATGCGGCTGCTGACGGCGATCAAGGGGGTCGGCGTCTGGACGGTGCACATGTTCCTGATCTTCGCGCTGCGGCGTCTGGACGTGATGCCCTCGGGGGACTTGGGAATCCGGGCCGCGGTGCGGAAGGCCTACGGCTACGCGGAGACACCCACGCCGGCCGAAGTGGACCGCCGGGCAGAGAAGTGGCGCCCGTACTGCTCGGTCGCCTCGTGGTATCTGTGGCGGAGCCTGGAGGATCAGGCGGGACTGTAACGGAAGACCACCACCGCCAGCGGCGGCAGCGTGATCTCGATCGAATGGTCCCGGCCGTGCCCCGGTGCCGGCGCCGACTCTACGCCCGGCGCGTTGCCGACGCCGCCGCCGCCGTATTCCGCCGAGTCGGAATTGAAGACCTCCTCGTAAAAGCCGGCGGCCGGCACACCGAATCGGTAGCCGTGGCGGGGCACCGGCGTGAAGTTGCAGCAGAACAGGAGGAAGTCGTTGGGGTCCTCGGCGCGGCGCAGGAAGGAAATGATCGAACTGCCGGCGTCCTGGAAATCGACCCACTCGAAGCCCGACCAGTGGAAATCGACCTGGTGGAGGGCGGGCTGGGAGCGGTAAAGCCGGTTCAGGTCGCGCACGCAGGCCTGTAGCTTGCGGTGGTAATCGAATTCGAGCAGCTCCCAGCGCACGCCGCCGGCGGAATTCCATTCCTCGTACTGGCCGATCTCGCAACCCATGAAGAGCAGCTTCTTGCCGGGGTGGCCGTACATATAGGCGAGAAAGGCGCGCGCGTTGGCGAAGCGCTGCCACTCATCGCCGGGCATCTTGCCGACGAGCGAGCGCTTGCCGTGGACCACCTCGTCGTGGGAGATGGGCAGCACGAAGTTCTCCTGGAAGGCGTAGAGCAGGCTGAAGGTGATGTTGCCGTGGTGGTGCTTGCGGTGGATGGGATCGCAGGAGAAGTAGCGGAGCATGTCGTGCATCCAGCCCATGTTCCACTTCATGGTGAAGCCGAGCCCGCCCGAATGCACCGGGCGCGAGACGCCAGGGAACGCGGTGGATTCCTCGGCGATGGTGACGGCGCCGGGCGCCTGGTGGGCCAGCTCATTGAAGCGCTTGAGAAAGTCAATCGCCTCCAGGTTCTCGTTGCCGCCGTAAACATTGGGCTCCCACTCGCCGGGCTTCCGCGAGTAATCGAGGTAGAGCATGGAGGCCACGGCGTCCACGCGCAGGCCGTCGATGTGATAGCGCTTGAGCCAGAACAGCGCGCTGGAGATGAGAAAGCTGCGGACCTCGTTGCGGCCGAAGTTGAAGATGAGCGTGCCCCAGTCGCGATGCTCGCCGCGGCGGGGGTCCTCGTGCTCGTAGAGGGCGGTGCCGTCGAACCAGACCGGACCGTGCGCGTCCTTGGGAAAGTGGGCGGGGACCCAATCGACGATGACGCCGATGCCGGCCTGGTGGCAGCGGTCCACGAAGTACATGAAGTCGTCGGGCGTGCCGAAGCGGGAGGTGGGGGCGAAGTAGCCGAGCACCTGGTAGCCCCAGGAGCCGGAGAACGGGTGTTCGAGCATCGGCAGCAGCTCGATGTGCGTGTAGCCCATCTGCTTGACGTACCCGACCAGCGTTTCGGCGAGCTCGCGGTAAGTGAGCGTCTGGTTGTGCGGTCCGCGCAGCCACGACTCGAGGTGGACTTCGTATACGGAGACCGGCTGCTTGAGCAGGTCGGCGCGGGCGCGGGCCTCCATCCAGGCGGCGTCGCCCCACTGGTAGCGGTCGAGGCTCCAGACGACCGAGGCCGACTTCGGCGGCTTCTCGCAGAAAAAGGCGTAGGGGTCGGCCTTCTCGGCCCGGTAGCCCTGGACTCGCGAGCGCACGAAGAACTTGTAATGGGCGCCTTCGCCGAGGCCGGGCAGGAAGATCTCCCAGATGCCGGCGTTGCGCAGGCGCATGGGGTGGACGCGCGGGTCCCAGTGGTTGAACTCGCCGATGACCGAGACCACTTCGGCGTTGGGCGCCCACACGGCGAAGCGCACGCCGGGCACGCCGTCCACTTCGGCGAGGTGAGCGCCGAGCGTGTTGCAGGCCTCCCAGTGCGTGCCTTCGGCGTGCAGGTGCAGCTCAAAATCGGTGAGCAGGGGCGGGAAGCGGTAAGGGTCCTCGCGCTCGACCGTCTCGCCGCTCCACAGCTTTAAGCGCAGCCTGTAAGGCCGCGGCTCGCCATCGATAGAGGCGACGTAGAAACCGTGGGGATGTGACTTCCTCATCGGGACGGCGCCCGCATCGAGCAGAACCTGGGCCTCGGCCGCCTGGGGCTGGAAGGTGCGCACCTCCCAGCAGGGCGTTTTGCGCCTGTCGATGACGTGTGGACCGAGGATGCGGAAGGGATCGCCGTGGTAACCGCCGGCGATGGCTTCGATTTCTTCCCGGGTCATCTGTCGTTATTATTGCAGGATGACGAGTGTGTATCGGGCCCTGCCGAAAGCGGAGCTGCACCTGCACCTGGAGGGTTCCATCGAGCCTGAGACCTTGCGGGAGCTCGATCCTGAGCTGACGCTGGAGGAGATCGCCGAACGGTACCGCTACGAGGACTTCCGGGGTTTCATCGAGAGCTACAAGTGGGTGCTGGGGCGGCTGCGGAGACCCGAGGATTACGCGCTGGCGGCGCGGCGCTTGCTGGCCCGGCTGGCCCAAGAGAACGTTGGCTATGCGGAGATCACGCTCTCGGCGGGTGTGATCCTGGCGCGGGACCAGAAGGTGGGGCCGATCCTGGAGGCGGTTTCTGGTGAGGCGGCGCAGTCACCGGTCGAAGTGCGGTGGGTTCTGGACGCGGTGCGGCAGTTCGGATCCGAAGAGGCGATGCGGGTGGCCGAAGCGGCGGCCGAGTACGCCGGACTGGGCGTGGCCGCCTTCGGCATCGGTGGAGACGAGTCGCTCGGGCCGGTGGAGTGGTTCGATGAGGTCTTTGCCTTCGCGCGGCGCGCGGGGCTGCACCTGACGGTGCACGCCGGGGAAACGGTCGGCCCGGAGTCGGTGTGGGGCGCGCTGCGGCTGGGGGCGGAGCGGATCGGGCACGGCATCCGCGCGATCGAGAACCCGGCGCTGGTGGCCTACCTGCGCGACCACCGCATCCCGCTGGAGATCTGCATCTCGAGCAACGTCGCCACCGGCGCGGTGGCGTCACTCAAAGCGCACCCGGTGCGGGCGTTGTATGAGGCCGGAGTGCCGATCGTGCTCGGCGCCGACGACCCGGCCATGTTCCACACCACGCTGTCACACGAATACGAGCTGGCGGCGCACGAGTTCGGCTTCACGGAGGATGAGCTGCGCGGGATCGCGGAGAACGGGTTCCGGTATGCGTTTGTGGGCGGATTCCAGTAGATTTGAAGGGGTCAAGGAGGACTGAATGTACACGCGACGCGAGTACCTGAAGGCGACCGCTGCGGCGGCGGCGGGCCAGGGCGGAGCCGGCAGGCCCAACGTCGTGCTGATCATGTCGGATGACCAGGGCTGGTTCGACGTAGGCGCCAACGGCAACCCTCATGTCGAGACGCCGGCGATGGACCGGATCGCCCGCGAGGGCGTCCGCTTCACCCGCTTCTACTGCTCGCCGGTGTGCACGCCGACGCGGGCCGCGCTGATGACCGGCCGTCACTACCAGCGCACCGGGGCCATCGACACCTACAAGGGGCGCGACACGATGAGCGCCGGCGAGGTTACGCTCGGCCAGGTCTTCCAGCGCCAGGGCTATCGCACCGGGTGCGTGGGCAAGTGGCACCTGGGCCGCTACATGAAGTATCACCCCAACGAGCGCGGTTTCGACGAGTACTTCGGCTTCTGGCAGTACGGCTTCATCAACCGCTACGACGACTCCGACGAGCTGTTCCACAACAAGAAGCCGGTGATCACGACCGGCTACGTCACTGACGTACTGACCGATCAGGCGATTTCGTTCGTCGAACGCAACCGCGGCAACCCGTTCTTTCTCTACGTGCCTTACAACGCGTGCCACGCGCCCTATCTTGTCCCGGACGGTTACATTGACCGGTACCTGAAGAAGGGCCTGCCGCTCGGGGAGGCGCGGATTTACGGGATGGTCACCGCGATGGACGAGAACATCGGGCGGCTGCTGGGGGCGCTGGAGCGGACGGGCGTGGCCGAAAACACCGTGGTCATCTTCATGACCGACAACGGCGGCGTGAGCCGCTACTTCAAGGCGGGGCTGCGAGGCAACAAGGGATCGGTCTATGAGGGCGGCGTCCGCGTCCCGTTCTTCGTGCGCTGGCCGGGGAAGTTTCCTGCCGGCGCCACCGTGCCCGCGATGGCGCAGCACATCGACGTGCTGCCGACGCTGTGTGAGTTGATCGGGGCGCCCTTGCCCGCCGGCCGCCGGATCGACGGCAAGAGCATCCTGCCGCTGATCCGCGGCGGCGGCGGCGAGAGCCCGCATGAATATCTCTTCCACCAGTGGAACCGGGTGCGGCCGCTGATGGATCCGGCGCGGGATGATGCCGCTGCGCCGCCGGACGAGCGGAAGGCGTTCCGCCCAAACTGGGCGGTGCACAGCCGCCGCGGGTACAAGCTGATCTCGACCGGCGAGCTGTTCGACCTGGAGAAGGACCCCGGCGAGAGCCGCAACATTGCCGCTGAGCAGCCCGCGATCGCGCGGGAGCTGCGGGCGCAGTTCGAGAAGTTCTTCGACGATGTGACCGCGGGCCGGGACTACCGGCGGGTGCCGATCGAAGTGGGGCGCGACGACGAAAACCCGGTCGAGATCGACCTGACCTGGGGCGAAGCGGTGGGCACGAAGGTCCGGCCCACTTACCGGCACTACAACCGCGACACGATCGAGGGCTGGAGCGACGTGAACGACTCCGTCCGCTGGAACATCGATGCGACGCGGCCGGGACGCTATGAAGTGACGCTGGAATACGGCTGCGCGCCGGCGGAGGCGGGCTCGCGCTACCGCATTACGGCCGGGGACGCCCGGATCGATGGCACGGTCGAGCCAACCGCGGGCCGCGAGGTGTTCCGGCCATTCGTGGCGGGCGCATTTCAACTGGCGAAGGGCCCGGCGGTATTCGAGATGAAGCCGCTCGCCATCAAGGGCAGGGAACTGATGGCGCTGCACAAGATCTGGGTGAGGAGGATCTCGTGAGACGCAGGGAGTTTCTGGGGGCAGGCCTGCTGGCCGCGCAGGCAAAAACCCCTGCGCCGCTGGAGTGGTTCAAGCAGGCGAAGTTCGGGTTGTTCATGCACTATGGCCTTTACAGCCTGCTCGGGCGCGGCGAGTGGGTGATGCAGCGGGAGAGAATCCCGGTGGCCGAGTACGAGAAACTGAAGCTGAAGTTCACCGCCGGGAAGTTCGACGCCGGCTTCATCGCAAACCTGGCGGTGGAGGCGGGGATGAAGTACGTCAACATCACCTCGCGCCACCACGACAGCTTCTGCCTCTTCCGCACCAAGGAGACGAACTACAACAGCGTCGAGTCGCTGGCGCGGCGGGACCTGGTGGGCGAGCTGGCCAAGGCCTGCCGCAAGCGGGGGCTCGGGCTGTTCCTCTACTACTCCTATGCCGCCGACTGGCGGCACCCCTACTTCATGCCGCGCGAGGGAGGCTGGCAGAACGCGCGCCCTGCCTACGAGAAGCCGGAGCCGTCGTACCTTTTCCGCAAGGACGAAGATTTCCGCCATTACATCCGGTTCGTGCACAACCAGCTCCGCGAGCTGCTGACGCAGTACGGCGAGATCCGCGGCATCTGGCTGGACCCGATCGCCGGCTACTACGCGCGGCCGGACCTGTTTCCTATCGCGGAGACTTACGCGCTGATCCGGAAGCTCCAGCCCGCGTGCCTGATCTCGTTCAAGCAGGGGGCCAACGGAGACGAGGACTTCGTCGCCCCCGAGCGCAAGGTGGCCGCGCACACGTTTCCGGCAGAGGTCGCCCGTATCGCGTGGGAGAGGAATCGCGGCAAGCCGGCCGAGATATGCGCTACGCTTCAAGCCCGCGTCTGGGGATACAGCCAGGCCGAAGACGGCAAGCACAAGACGGCCGACGAGGTGATGGCGATGCTGAAGGACGCCGAGGCGCAGGGCGCGAACCTGCTGTTGAACACCGGGCCGCTTGGTGACGGCTCCATCCCTCGCGAGGACGTAGCGACGCTGCGCGAGGTGGGACGGCGGCTGCGGGAGCTTTAGCCGGGCTCCCAGAGCCGGAACACGTGCTGGTGGCGCGCCAGGTCCACCGAGCGTCCGCGAAAGGCGACGCCCTCCATCTCCAGGCGCAGGCGCTGCTCCAGGCCGGCCGTGCCGCGGAGCTTGATCCGCCCGCCGGCGCCCACCACGCGCTGCCAGGGCAGCGCGTCGCCGGCGTGGCGCAGGATGCGCACTACCAGCCGGTGATACAGCGGGTAGCCCGCCGCCGCGGCCACCTGCCCGTAAGTCGCCACTCGGCCCCGCGGAATCGAGCGGATGGCGCGTCGTATGGCCGCCTCGCGCACCTCCGACGGCCGCATCCCGTCGCGCAGGATGCGCCGCAGCAGCTTCGCATCCGGCTTGGCGGGCCCCGCCCTCACCAGCTCACTTTAACACCTGTAACCGGCGGCGGGCTTGAAAGCGGAAGCCGAATGCGGTATACAGGAAGCAACGATTGCTGAAAAAGGGGGACGTATGAACCGATTGCTTTGCACTCTCACTGTCGCCGGCGTTCTGTTGTGTGAGTCGGCGGCGGCGCAGGTTCTCTACGGAACGATCGTCGGCAGCGTGCGGGACCCGAGCGGCGGGGCCGTACCCGGCGCGACGATCAAGATCACCAGCGGGGCCACCGGCGCCACGCGGGACATCCAGTCGAATGAGCTCGGGCTGTACACCTTCTCCAACGTGCTGGCGGGCTCCTACAGCCTGGAAGTGACCGCACGCGGCTTCCGCGCCTTCACTGAGAAAGGCGTGGCGGTGACCATCAACACTGTCACCCGAGTGGATGTGAGCCTGCAAGTCGGCGAGGTGACCGAGACGGTCACCGTCTCATCGGAGGTGACGCCGCTCCAGACCGACAAGACCGACGTCCACGTTGAGCTGGGCAGCCAGGAGATCACGCAACTACCCTTGCCGGCCTATCGCAACTACCAGTCGTTGCTGGACCTGTCGCCGGGCACGACGCCCGCGCGCTATCAGAACGCCATCATCGACACGCCGGACCGGGCCCTCACCACCAACGTGAACGGCACCGCCCGCAGCATGAACAACACGCGGCTGGACGGCGCGCCGAACATCCAGGGCTACCTGCGTCACCACACGGTGTACGTCGCGCCGTCGGAGTCGATCGAGACGGTCAACATGACCACCAACAGCTTCGACGCCGAACAGGGGCTGGCCGGCGGGGCGACCGTCACGGTGGTGACCAAGTCGGGCACCAACGAGCTGCACGGGACCGCCTTCGCCTACCACGACAACCATCACCTGAGGGCGCGGAACTTCTTCCTGCGCTCGCCCGGAAAGCCCAAGAGCATCGAGAACATTTACGGCGGCACGCTGGGCGGGCCCATCCGGAAGAACACGCTGTTCTACTTCGCAAGCTATGAGGCTACGCGCGAGCGGGTTGGCTTTTCCTCTTTGTATACGCTTCCGACGGCCGATCAGCGCGAGGGCAATTTCAGCGCCTACGGCACGCAAATCTACGATCCGCTGACCGGCACGCCCGATGGCCGCGGGCGAACACCGTTTGCCAACGCCACCATCCCGCTGATCCGCCAGAGCCAGATCACCCGCAAGATGCAGTCGCTGGCGCCTCTTCCCACCGAGCCAGGCACGGTATCCAACTTCTTCACGTCCGGCTCCCAGGCGCTGGACCGCGACAAACTCGACGTCAAGGTGAACTGGAATCGCTCGGCCAGCCATGCCGTCTGGGGCAAGTACGCCATCCTGGACGCGACGGTCAACTGCCAGCCCTCGTTGGGCGAGGCCGGCGGGGTCGGGCTGTGCACCGGCGGCGGGACCGGTAAAGGCCACACGCTGACGCAGGTCGCCACCATCGGCCACACCTGGACGCTCACGCCCAGTCTGGTGGTGGACGGCAACCTGGGCTTCAGCCGGTTCGGCCAGAACGTCAAGGGTCCGGACTACGGCAAGAACTTCGGCCTGGAAGTGCTGGGCATTCCGGGCACCAACGGGCCGGACATCCGCCAGAGCGGCCAGCCGCGGTTCGTCGTCAGCAGCTACGCCAACTACGGCAACCCGTACAACTGGATGCCCCTCTTCCGCAACGATAACACCTGGGCGCACACTTCCAACGTCGGCTGGGTACACGGCGCGCACGATCTCAGGTTCGGCTTCGACCTGCGCCGCTACCAGGTCAACCACTGGCAGCCGGAGTCCGGCGGCGGGCCGCTGGGGCGCTTCGACTTCGGTGGTGGCGTGACCGCGCTCGCCGGAGGCCCCTCCCCCAACCAGTTCAATGCTTACGCCCAATACCTGTTGGGGCTGCCCAGCACCATGCTGAAGAGCCTCCAGTACTTCACACCGATGAGCCCGCGGGAGTGGCAGCTCGGCTGGTATGTGCGGGACCGCTGGCAGGCGACCCGCAACCTGACGCTGACGCTGGGGCTGCGCCACGAGTACTACCCGCTGATGACGCGCGCCTGGTCGGGCATCGAGCGCTACGATCCGGAGACCAACAAGGTGCATATCGGCCGCTTCGGCGGCGTGCCGGACAACGCCGGGACAACGGTCAGTAAGAAGCTGTTTGCGCCCCGCGTGGGCCTGGCCTACCGGCTCGGTTCCAAGACGGTGTTCCGCAGCGGCTACGGCATCACGATTGACCCCGATCTGCTCAGCGCGCTGGCGCGGTCGCCATATCCGGTGGTGATCGCGCAGGACTTCAGCGGTCCGAACAGCTATACAGCCGCGCGTAAATAAGAGGACGTACAGGCTTCCGTTGTGGCATACTTCTCGTAGGAGGAGTGGCCATGCTTCCTCGACTGCTGCATTTGCACCCGCAAACGTATAGCCGGCTGGTCCGCCTCAGCAAGGAAGCGGAACGGGATGGCGCCTACCGGGTGGCCAAGCGTTTGCAGGCCGTTGTCCTGAACTCCGAAGGCCGCACCAGCGGGGAACTGGCGGGGATTCTCAAGGCGCCGCGATCCAGGGTATCCGAGTGGTTGTCCCTCTATCAGAGGCACGGAGTGGAGGGACTCTTGGAAGGATACCGGTCCGGACGGCCGCCGCTGTTGACGGCGGAGCAGCGCACCCAGCTCGGCGACATTCTCGACAGTGGTCCGGTAGCCTACGGTTTGGACACGGGCCTGTGGACGTCCCCTATGCTGGCCTGGGTGATCGAGGAAGAGTTCGGGGTGGCCTACCATCCGGGGCATGTGCGGAAGTTGCTGCACAACATGGGCTTTTCCGTGCAACGGCCCCGTCGCGTTCTGGCGCGCGCCGATGCCAGCGAGCAGGATCGCTGGCACCGACGCACCTATCCGAACCTAAAAAAAAAGCCCAAACCGAAGGCTGGGCGCTGATTTTCACCGACGAAGCCAGCTTCCGACAGGATTCCACGCTGCATGCCACCTGGAGCCGCGTCGGTCATCCGCCCGAAGTCCCGGTGACGGGAGAACGCAAAAGCGTGAAGATCCTGGGCGCCATCGAACTGTGGGGCGCCCGTTTCCATTACCGGCAGGACACCGTCTTCAACGCCGCAACCTACCTGCCCTTCCTGGAACAACTGGCGCGGTGCTATCGCCGGAAAGGAGCGATTCTGATTCAAGACAACGCCTCCTATCACAAGCATGCCGACGTGTGGCGCTGGTTCGCCTCCAATCGCCACTGGCTGGAAGTACATCAACTGCCACCCTACTCGCCGGAGTTCAATCCGACGGAGCGGCTCTGGCAACACACGCGGAAGACCGGGACCCACAATCGTTACTTCGCGACCGAAGCAGAACTGGTCGGCACCCTGTCGAGAGTCTTCGGAGAAATGCAATCACACCCTGAATTGATCCGCTCGTATCTCCTTCCTTTTTGTTGACCCGTTTGTCCTGTTAATTATGCGCGGCTGTATA
>JBBTDS010000560.1:0-27497 GCA_038060875.1 Acidobacteriota bacterium
TGCGCCACCGCGGATTTCGGCATCACCAGCGCCGACTACGCGCTGGCCGACACCGGCACGCTGGTCCTGCTCTCCTCCAGCCAGGAGGCGCGCATGATCTCGCTGCTGCCGCCGGTGCACGTGGCGCTGGTGCCGCGGGAGAGATTGCTCACCGGGTTGGACGAGTTGCTGACCCTGCTCCCGCAGCCGTCGGAGCAGACGAGTTCGATGGTGCTGATCACCGGCCCGAGCCGCACCGCCGATATCGAGCAGATCCTGGTGCGCGGCGTCCACGGGCCGGGGGAAATTCATGTAGTGGTGGTCTGACACAGGAGATGCGATGAAACGCTGGATCATGATTTCGCTTCTGACAGGCGCGGCCATGACGGTCTTCGCCCAGGTTGGCGAGATATCCATCAGCGCCGGGCAGTCGAAGTTCCGCAACAACGTGCTGGGATCGGCCGACGGCGTGGAGTACAAGGTGGAATCCGACTTCCGCCTCGGCTTCCGGTTCACCTTCAACAACGACCGGTTTTACGGGCACGAGATCGGCTACGCTTACAACCACGGCAGCTTCAAGGCGGAGACCACGCCGCCGCAGTCGGTCGGCATGCCGGTGCACCAGGGTATGTACAACTTCCTGATGTACGGAACGCGCGAGGGCTCCCCGGTGCGGCCCTTCGTTACCGGCGGCGGCCACTTCAGCACCTTCTACCCGCCGGGCGCCTCGGTGTTTTCCGGCAACGGTGTGACCAAGTTCGGATACAATTACGGCGGCGGGATCAAGGCGCGGGTCACCTCGATGTTCCTGATCCGTTTGGACCTGCGGAACTACATCACCGCCAAGCCATTCGGAGACTCCTTCCGCGATCAGAAGGGCATGCTGAACCAGCTCGAGGTTTCGGCCGGCCTGGCGCTGGCCTTTTGAGGTCGCCCATGCCGCGCACCTTGAATCTCCGGTGGTTTCTCGGCGGCGGCTTCCTCCTGCTGCTGGTGCTGGCCCTCACCGCGCAGCACGGAGGCGTGGAAGCGGTCGAGATCGGCAAGCACAACGCCGCCTTGTTGCCGAACGGCAAGGAGGCGGACGGCATCATCGGCGACTTCGTCCTGCGCAACGACAAAGTCCAGGCGCTGGTGGCCGGCAACCTGCCGCTGCGCCGCGCCAACATGAGCACCGAGTACCGTTTCCCGGTGCCGGGCGTGGTCTATGACCTCGACCTGGTGGGCAGCGGCAACGACCAGCTCACCGCCTTCCGGCCCGGCGACCAGGGCGGGGAACTCTCCTGGGTGCGGGTGGCGAGCGACGGCCGCAGCGGCGCGGCCGCGGTGGAGGCCGTTCGCACCGCCGCCAAGGGCGACGGTCTCTACGTGCGGCACGAGTACAAGCTGGAGCGCGGCTGGCAGCACCTTCTGGTCACCTCGACCTGGCGCAACGAGTCGAGCGAAGCGAAGAAGATCACGCCGGCGCCGGCCTGGAAGGCGTTCTCGGAGGAATGGCAGGCCGGCGAGATCCGCATCGGCGACAGCATCGACCCCTTCGACAAGCGGGCCTACGCCTGGGCGCCGGTTGGCGCCCCGCCGCCGAAGGTGGAGGAACTGGCGCCGGGCAACGAGCGATCCTACGCGGTTGCCCTGGCCGTGGCCGATTCGCCGGCGGCCGCCTATGGAGTGCTCGCCGGCCTTTCGGCTGCCACCGGCGAATTGACCGGTGAGGCGCGCGACGCGGCCGGGGCGCCCGCGGTGCACGCCGCCATCCGCATCAACGTCGATGGACGCTGGCTGCCCGCCTATCCCGATGCGCAGGGGCGCTTCCGCTTCCGGCTGCCGTCGGGCCGCTACGAGGCCGACTTCCACGAGATCGGCCGCGAGGTCGAGACCCGGGCCTTCACGGTGGCGCCTGACAAGCCCGCCAGGCTGGATTACCCGCTGCCACCGGTAACGGCGGTGATGTTCGACATCCGCGACCAAAGCGGGCAGCCTTCGCCCGCCAAGGTGCAGTTCATCGGGCGTGAGGGCACGCCGACGCCGGACCTCGGCACGCCCCTCCGCGCCCACGGCTGTGATCACCAGTACCACTCCCACGACGGGCAGTTCACCCAGCAGGCGCCGCCCGGCCGCTACCTGGTGCGCATCACCCGCGGCCCGGAGTACGACCTGGTCGAGCGGGAGATCGAGGTGAGCGCCGGCCAGACGGCCACGGTTGCAGCCACGCTGCGGCGCACCGTCGATACGCGCGGGTGGATCTCGACCGACTACCATTCCCACTCGACGCCGAGCGGCGACAATTACTGCAACACCAACGACCGCCTCACCAACTTCGTCGCCGAGCAGATCGAGTTCGCGCCCACCACCGAGCACAACCGCATTTACGACTGGCAGCCGTACATCGACCGGCTGGCCATCGGGCGCCACATCAAGACCATCATCGGCATCGAGCTGACCGGCTCCGGCCAGCACTTCAACTCCTTCCCGCTGCCCCGCACGCCGCTGGCGCAAGACGGCGGCGCGCCAGTGTGGAACTACGATCCGCGGCTGAACGCCATCGTGCTGCGCGAAATGGGCGGCGGCGGGCCGGACCGCTGGGTGCAGGCCAACCACCCCATCGTCGGCGAGGTGTTCAACGACCGCGACCGCGACGGCGTGGCCGACGGCGGCTTCGCCGGCTTCGAGCGCCTGATCGACGCCGCCGAGGTCTGGAGCACCGAGATCTTGAACCTGAACGCCAGCTACCAGATCGAACGCGGCGGCAAGGCGACCAGGCTCGAAAACCGCACCTTCGGCTGGCTCCAGATGCTCAACCAGGGCCGGCACGTCTGGTGCGTCGCCGTCAGCGACGCGCACGGTGTCTTCACCAGCGGCGTCGGTGCCTGGCGCACCTACGTGCCCAGCTCGACCGACGATCCGCCCGCGATCGACCACAAGGAGGTCATCCGCAACTCCAAGGCCGGCCGCATGATGATCACCAACGGGCCGTTCCTTCAGGTGACCACCGAGGACGGGCTGCCGATAGGCTCCTCGGTCGTCTCGGCCGGCGGCATCGGGCTGAAGGTGAAAGTGCAGGCGCCGGACTGGATGGAGATCGACCGCGTGCAGGTGCTCGTCAATGGCCGCCAGCGCCCGCAGGACAACTACACCCGCGCCAGCCACCCGCGGATGTTCCGCGGCGGCGCGGTGAAGTTCGAGGAAACGCTGCGCGTCGCTCTTCAGGAGGACGCGCACCTGATCGTGGTGGCCATCGGCGAGAAGTCCGACCTGAGCAAAGGCTGGGGCCGGGCCTGGCCCTCGGCCATGCATCCGCTCGCCTACACCAACCCGATCTACGTGGACCTGGACGGCAAGGGCTTCAAGGCAAACGGCGACACGCTGGGCCACCCGGTGCTGGTGGCGGGCCGGCCGAAGTCGTAAGATAGTCGATAGCGGGTCTTAGGGAGGTGCTATGTTAAGCAGCCGACGTTTCTTCAATCGGACGCTTCAAGCGCTCGCGCTCGCGTGTTTGAGCGTACCGGCTCACGCGCAACTGGCCCAGACCGCCGGACGCATCAGCGATCCCAGCGGCAGCGTGGTTCCCGACGCCAGAATCACCATCGTCAACGTCGAGACAGGGGTGGTCCGTGAAGCCCGCTCGAACGAGCAGGGCTACTATACCGTCCCGTCGCTCGCGCCTGGCAACTACGAGATCCGGGTCCAGAAAGAGGGATTCAAGTCCGTGGTCCGTAGCGGCATCAAGCTGCTGGCGGACGACAAGGCCCGGGTGGACTTCGTGCTGGAACTCGGGGCGGTGGTGGAGACGGTGAACGTCACTAGCGATGTGCCTTTGCTGGCCACCGAGTCCTCCGATCTCGGCAAGTCGATCACCACTTACGAGTACAACCGGTTGCCGCTCATCCAGGTCGGGCGGATGCGGCAGCCGGCCAATTTCCTGTTCCTCACTCCGGGTGTGCACGGACTCCTCGACCTCAACGGCAACGAGAACGTCTCGGCCACCAACCAGATCCAGGTCCACGGCAGCTTCAAGCAGAACACCGAGGTGCTGCTGGACGGGCTGAGCGGCGGGCAGTCGCGCACCATCGGCAGCATGAACGAGATGTCGCCGCCGGTGGACGCCGTGCTGGAGTTCAAGATCCAGAGCAGTCAGGTCTCGGCCGAATACGGCCACAGCGGGTCGGCGGTGGTGAATTTCACCATCAAGAGCGGCACCAACGAGCTGCACGGCAGCGGGTTCGAGTACCTGCGCAACGACAAGCTGGACGCGCGGAACTGGTTTGCGCCCGAGCGCGCCCTCACCCGCCAGAACGAGTTCGGCGCCACCGTGGGCGGCCCCGTCTGGCTGCCGAAGATTTACAGCGGCAGGGACAAGACCTTCTTCTTCTTCGCCTACACCGGCTCCCGCAAGCGCGGCATGGACAACATCGAGCGCGTCCGCATCGCGACCCCGGAGTTCGCGCGCGGCGACTTCAGCGGGCTGGTGGACGCCCGCGGCAACCGCGTCCCCATCTACGACCCGCGCACCACGCGGCCCGACGGGCGCGGCGGCTTCCTCCGCGACCCGTTTGCCGGCAACCTGCTCCCCTCCGGAAGGCTGGACCCGGTGGCCGTCAAGACGGCGGAAATGCTCCCCCGGCCTAACACCGCCGGAGTGGGCGGGCTCAACTACCAGGACTGGATCGGCGAGCAGTTGCTGGACCCCGACGTGGTCACCACCAAGATGGACCACCTCATCTCGCCGAAACAGAAGTTCTTCTCGACCTTCAACTGGAACCGCATCCCCCGGCTCCGCAACCGCGTGCCGCTGCCCGACCCCGTCAACGACGGCTTCATCCAGGACATCACCAGCCGGGTCTTCCGGCTCAACCACGACTACTTCGCCCGTCCCGCGCTGCTTAACACGCTTTCGCTCGGTTACAACCGCTTCCGCAACCCGGCCGGCACGCGCAGCTTTAACGGCGGCTGGCCGGCCAAACTAGGCCTGACCGGCGTACCCGGCAGTATGTTCCCCGTCTTCAGCTTCACCAACGGCTATCCCACCCTGGGCAGCTCTGGCTACAGCGACAACATCGACCAGACCTACTTCCTGCGCGACGCCGTCACCTGGACACACTCGAGCCACGTCTCGAAATTCGGCTTCGAGGTGCGCTGGAACCAGTGGAACGACGTGTCGCAATCCAACACCAGCGGCACTTACAGCTTCAACTCGCTCGGCACGGGATTGCCGGGGAGCCCGGCCACCGGCGACGGATTCGCCAGCTTCCTGCTGGGCGAGGTGCATTCGGCCAGCCTGAGCTATCCCTCCACCGCGGGCACGCGCCGGCCTTACTGGGCGTGGTTTGCGCAGGACGACTGGAAGTTGACCTCCACGCTGACGCTGAACCTGGGCTTCCGGTTTGAGCTTGATCTGGCGCCCTACGAGGCCTCCGACCGGCACAGCATCGTGGACCTGAGCGTTGCCAATTCCCGCGCCGGCAACCTCCCCGGAGCGCTGGTGTTCGCAGGCAAGGGCCAGGGGCGGACCGGCCGGCGCACCCTCACTGCCAACGACTATTCGGGCTGGGGACCCCGCATCGGTTTCGCCTGGCGGCTGGCCGCGAAGACGGTGATGCGCGGCGGCTACGGCATCTACTACTCCAACAACAACCTGGGTCTTTCCACTGCCGGCTTCAACATCTCGGCCAACTTCTCCTCGGTGGACAACGGCATCAATCCCGCCTTCCGCATGCGCGAGGGCTTCCCGCAGAACTTTTCCCGCGAACCGGCGATCGACCCAACCCTGCTGAACAACCAGAACGCCACCTATCTTGAGCCAACCGCTGCCTCCATGCCGCGCACGCAAAACTGGAGCCTCGGGTTTCAGCACGAGCTGAAGCCGAACCTGCTGGCCGAGGCGACCTACATCGCCAACCATAACACCCGCCAGGTCGAGCCTCAGATCATCAACATCAACCAGGTCCACCCTCGTTACCTGACGCTCGGCAACGTTCTGACCAACAGCATCACCTCCCAGGTGGCGCGCGACGCGGGCTTCACTCTGCCCTATCCCGGATTCACCGGTTCGGTGGCCCAGGCGCTGCGCCAGTATCCGCAGTACCGCACCCTCACGGCCGCCAACGCCAAGGCCGGAAAATCGATTTACCACGCCATGCAGGCCCGGCTGGTCAAGCGCCTCTCTTCCGGGTTCACTCTCGATGCCTCGTACACGCTCTCGAAGAACATCGGCTACAACAACCCGTCGTTCGCCGGGCGCGGCGGCGCCGACGTCGTGCTTCAGGACAACTTCAACCGCGCGCTCGAGCGGGCCATCCTGCCCTTCGACATCCCGCAGGCCTTCCTGCTGCACTACTCTTACGAACTGCCCTGGCGCGTCAACGGGGGGCTGGACAGGCTGGTCTCCGGCTGGACCGTCTCCGGGATTCACCGCTACCAGAGCGGCAACCCGCTGCCCATCTATATGCAGAACACACTGCCTATCTTCAACCGGGTGCTGCGGCCGAATCGTGTGGCTGGCGCGAACCCGGTAACCGGCGTCTCCAACGCGGAGTTCGAGCCTAACCGCGACCGGGTGATCAACCCCGGCGCCTTCGCCGCGCCGGGCGCCTTCCGCTTCGGCGACTCAGCCCCGTACCTCCAGGAACTCCGCAACTTCGCCGTGCTTGGCGAGGACTTCTCGCTGACCAAGAACACCAAGCTCACCGAGCGCGTCGCCACCGAGCTGCTGGTCCACGTCATCAACGTTTTCAACCGGCACCGCTTCGGCGAGGTCGAGGGCAATTTCAGCAACGCCGCCTTCGGCCGCGTCCGTTCCGCCAGCTTCCCCCGCTTCATCCAGGTGGGCTTCCGGATCAGATTCTGAGGGCGCGGCGTTACGCCGCCGGCTGGCCTTGTGGCAGGCTCTCTGTTGTGGTAGTGGTATTACAAGCAGCACATGTCTTCCGTTTCGGTTCGACTCCCCGACGAAGTCGCAAGAGGCCTCACTAAGCTGGCCCGGCTGACCGACCGGCCGAAGTCCTACTTTATCGTGAAGGCGCTGGAATCCTACCTCGCCGAGTACACCGACTACCAGGTGGCCCTGGATCGCCTCAGGGACAAAGACGATCCCGTGGTTTCCTCGGCCGAGCTGCGCCGCCTGTTGGCCGCCGGGGAGTGACTTGGCGGTGAGCGCAAAGATCACCAGTGACGGCTTCCTCGTACTGCGGGTCGCTCACCGGCGCGAGGTCTACAGGCGAGGCCGGCCCTGACTGTGGCCAGGCTGGCCGCCCTCGCTATAATTAAAAGACAGCATGCTCGCCCAGAAACTCAAGGAGCACGGCGTGGTCGGAGCGGGCGGCGCCGGGTTTCCCACTTACGTCAAGGCGGGCGCCGAGGTCGAGTTCATGATCGCCAACGGCGCCGAGTGCGAGCCGCTGATCCATAAAGACGTCGAGCTGATGGAGAACTTCCCGGCCGAGATTGTCTCCGGCCTGAGCCTGATGCAGAAGGCCACCAAGGCGCGCCAGGGGAAGTTCGGCGTCAAGGAGAAGAACGCCCGCGCGGCGGAGGCCATCCGCGCCCAGGTCAAGTCGAAGCCCATCGAACTCGTGTTCCTTGGGGACTTCTATCCCTCGGGCGACGAGTACGAACTTGTTTACATCGCTACCGGGCGGCTGATTCCTCCCGCCGGCCTCCCCCTCCAGGTGGGCTCGGTGGTGAACAACGTCGAAACGCTCTACAACGTCCATCAGGCGAATAAGGGCATCCCGGTGACCGACAAGTTCATCTCCGTCAGCGGGGCGGTCCGCGAGCCGAAGTCGTTCTGGATCCCGGTGGGCGCTTCGTTCCGCGACGTGATCGAGCTGGCCGGCGGTGCGGCAGTGCCGCAATTCGGCGTCGTGGTCAACGGCATCATGATGGGGACGCTGACGCTCGACCTCGATGACGTGGTCACCAAAACCACTGCCGGGCTGATCCTGCTGCCCAGGGAGCATCCGGTGATCGATCGCAAGACCCGCACGCCCGAAGCGCAAAACCGCATCGGCAAGTCGGCCTGCGACCAGTGCAGCTATTGCACCGAGTTCTGCCCGCGCTACTTGCTCGGCTACGAGATAGTGCCCCACAAAGTCATGCGCAGCCTGGGTTTCACGCTCACCGGTGCGCCCATCTGGAACCAGTGGGGCCAGCTCTGCTGCGCCTGCGGGCTGTGCACGCTCTACGCCTGCCCCGAAGACCTCTACCCGAAAGAGGCGTGCGACCAGGCCAAGCAGGACCTGCGCACCGCCGGAATCAAGTTCGTGCAGCAGAAGGAAGTGCTGGTGCATCCGATGAAGGAGGCGCGGCGGGTGCCGCTGGCGATGTTGCGCCGGCGTCTACGTGTCGAGGAGTACGAGCGCGAGACTCCCTACCAGGCCCTGGCCTTCCGGCCGCAAAGCGTTCGGGTGAAGCTCCTGCAACACGCGGGCACGCCGGCCCGGGCGGTGGTGCAGCCGGGCGACCGCGTCGAGAAGGGAACCCTGATCGGGCGCATCGCGGAGAAGGAACTGGGCGCCAACATTCACGCCAGCATCGCCGGCAGGGTGGCGGCGGTGACGGAAACCTACGTCGAGATACGGGCATAACTATGGCGCGCAACTCAATCGGCTTGATCGAACT
The DNA here is from genome assembly GCA_038060875.1 of Acidobacteriota bacterium. Taxonomy (GTDB): domain Bacteria; phylum Acidobacteriota; class Terriglobia; order Bryobacterales; family Bryobacteraceae; genus JBBTDS01. The sequence continues at coordinate 8,596 of JBBTDS010000560.1, forward strand.
GAGCAGCATCGCCGCCGGCTTCGAGGCCTGCGACGCCATGCTGAAAGCGGCTGACGTCGAGCTGCTGCTTTCCCGCTCGATCTGCTCGGGCAAGTACATGGTGATGGTACGGGGCGACGTGGCCGCGGTCGAATCGAGCGTCAACGCCGGCTCACGGGCCGGGAACTTTTCCGTCATCGATACGTTTGTTATTCCGAATGTGGACGAGCAGGTGTTCCCTGCCATCAGCGGGTCCACCAAGGTTGAGGCGCTCGAGGCGCTCGGCGTGATCGAGTCCTTTTCGGTGGCCTCGCTGATCGAGGCGGCCGACGCGGCCGCCAAGGCGGCCAACGTCCGCCTGATCGAGGTGCGGCTGGCAATGGCGCTCGGCGGCAAAGCCTTTGTCTCGCTGACCGGGGAGGTAGCCGCCGTCCGCAGCGCGGTCGATGCCGGCGCCGCCGTGGTGGCCCAGAAGGGCCTGCTGGTCAACAAAGTCGTCATTCCCTCGCCGCGGCCCGAGTTGTTGAACGAGATGATCTGAGACCGACATGTACGACACACTCGACGAGTTGCTGCGCGAGATCCTGGCGGGTGAGGACACCAAACTCGACTGGAAGGAGATCGTCGTCAGGGGCAACGAGATCCTCTTCGTTCCGAAGCGGGCTTCCGAGGGGGACCGCGCCACCGTCGAGCTCGCCAAGGACCTGACTTGCTTTGCAAACACCGAGGGTGGCGTCATCGTCTTCGGCGTCAGGAAAGACGGTGAGCGGGTTGGTGTTCCCGCCGAGCGGATGGACGCACTCCAGCAGCTCATCGCGAACGTCGCTCAGAACAACATAGAGCCGCCGCTAGGCCACCTGCTGGTGTTTGATCGCGTGTGGCTGCCCGACTCGGCGGGACAGTCCCGTCTGTGCTTGAAGATCGAGATCAAGAGGGCCCTCTTCAGCGTGCATGCCCCGAAGGGACGACGCCCTTACTGGCGGATCGCTGACCAATGCCACGAGATGACGCTCGAACAGCAGGCAAGAGCCTTCGAGCGTCGGGGGATGATGGCCCCCTTCGAAGAACGGCCGGCCTACACGGCAGGTCCGGACGATCTTGACTCGGACCGTTTCAAGACCTACTACCAGGCACGGTTTGGCGAGAAGTGGGCTGAGGACGAGGAATCGCTGCGGCGTCTGATGCTTAACCTTAAGCTGCTTGCTCGGGACGAGGCCAGTGTTTTGCACCCGACGGCACTGGGCGTGCTGCTGTTCTCGCCCGAGCCCGATCGCTGGATCACCGGGTCCTATCTGGATTTGGCAGTCTACAAAGGTCTCGAACCCGATGCGGATCGACAGGTAGATGCAAAGACGATCCGGGGCACGGTCGTTGAGCAGATCGAGGCCACGATGGGCTATCTACGGACCTCACCATACGTTCCAGTGGCGGCCCGGAAGGATGATTGGGGCCGCCAAGACCGGCCGGCCTACTCGCTCCGTGCGCTTCAGGAAGGCGCCGTAAACGCCCTCGTGCATCGGGACTACACGATTGCAGGCTCACAGGTGCGGGTGTTCGTTTTTCCCGACCGCATCGAAATCTCAAGCCCCGGCCGCCTTCCGAACACGCTCACTCCGGCAGATCTCTTTGCCGGATGCCAGCCGGTCCGGCGCAACCAGATGCTCGCCGGATTCTTGCGCGATTACACGAGTCCGCTCACCGGACGGTCGTATATGGAGGCCCGCGGCGAAGGGTTTTTGGCAATGGTGCGCGAATGTCAAAGAGTCTCAGGGAGGCCACCCGATCTTGCAGTCATCGGAGACAGTGTGAAGCTCACCATCTTCCGGGAGCGGGACGGCTGAGCGATGCTGCTTCGCACCGCCGTGCTCAAGAAACTGACCAAACTCATGGAGGCTGAAATGCGGGTCACACCGTGCAAGCTGGTGCCGGCTCTGGTGGCGGTTTTTGCCGCCGCCGCCGCCGGCGCGCAGACCGAATTCGCCGACATCCAATCCAGGGTGACCGAGTTCACCCTGAAGAACGGCATGAAGTTCATCGTGCTGGAGCGGCACAAGGCGCCGGTGGCGTCGTTCCTCACCTACGCCGACGTCGGCGGCGCCCAGGAAACCAAGGGCATCACCGGCCTGGCCCACATGTTCGAGCACATTGCCTTCAAGGGCACCCATGTGATCGGCACCAAGGACTACACCAAGGAGAAGGCCGCGCTGGAGCAGGTCGAAAAGGCCTACTACGCCCGGCGTGACGAGAAGCGAAAGCTCAAGCCCGACCCCGAGAAGCTGAAGAAGCTCGAGCAGGCGTTCAAGGACGCGCAGGAGGAGGCCGGCAAGTTCATCGCCAAGGAGGAGTTCGGCGAAGCGATCGAGCGGGCCGGCGGCCGGGGGCTCAACGCCACCACCGCCGAGGACCGTACCAACTACTACTTCAGCCTGCCTTCCAACTCCATCGAATTGTGGTTCTACCTCGAATCGGAGCGCTTCCTCCACCCGGTCTTTCGCGAGTTCTACAAGGAGCGCGACGTGGTGATGGAGGAGCGCCGCCTCAGCGAGAGCCAGCCGATCGGCAAGCTGATCGAGGAGTTCCAGGCCATCGCCTACAAGGCCCACCCCTACGGCGAGCCGGTCATCGGGCACATGAGCGACCTGGAGAACCTCACCCGGGCCGACGCCGAAGCGTTTTTCAAGAAGTACTACGCTCCCAGCAACCTGATCGGCGTGGTGGTCGGCGACGTGAACCCGAAGCGCGTGCGGGAGCTGGCGGAGATCTATTTCGGCCGCATCCCCAGCGGGCCGAAACCGGAGCCGCTGCGAACCGTCGAGCCGCCCCAGGAAGCCGAGCGCCGCGTCACGCTCACGCTCCAGTCGCAGCGCGTGGTCCTGATCGGCTACCACAAGCCCGATGTCAACCACCCCGACGATGCGGTCTACGACGCCATCGGCAGCCTGCTCAGCGAGGGCCGGTCCTCGCGCCTTTATCGCGGGCTGGTGCGCGACAAGAAAGTGGCCACCCAGGTGGGCGGTTTCCCCGGGTTCCCGGGCCAGAAATATCCCGGGCTGTTCCTGTTCTTCGGCTTCACCGCGCCGGGGCACAAGAACGAAGAGGTCGAGAAGGCGATCGACGAAGAAGTGGAACGGCTGAAGACAGGGCTGGCCGCCAAGGAAGAGTTGGATGGCGTCAAGCGGCGCGTCCGCGCCGGCCTGATCCGCCAGCTTGCCGACAATTCCACCCTGGCTGGCCATCTCTCCACGGCGCAGGCGCTCACCGGCGACTGGCGCAACCTGTTCAAGCTGATCGACAAGATCAACGCTGTCACGCCGCAAGACGTCCAGCGGGTGGCCAAAGAGACCTTCACGCGAAACAACAGGACGATCGGCATGATCGAGCCAGCCGAATCGGCGCAGGCCAAGTAAGGGGGACACGACGATGAACAGGCAGAACTTCTTGACCGCGTTGATGATCTCAGTTGCGCTCGGCTCGGGCGCCGCCGCCCAACAGGCCGCCAAGCCCGCTCCCCGAAGCCCGATCCCCAAGTCCTACAAAGACCTGAAGTACCCGCCGCTGAACGACATCAAGGTTCCCGAACCGGCGCGCTTCGAGCTCTCGAACGGCATGGTCGTCTACCTGGTCGAGGACCACGAACTGCCGACGGTGACCATCTCGGCGATGATCCGCAGCGGCTCGCGCTGGGAGCCGATCGCCAGGGCGGGCGTCGCCTCGATCACCGGCAGCGTGATGCGCACCGGCGGTACCGCCACCCGTTCCGGCGATCAACTGGATGAAGAACTCGACCGGCTGGCGGCCGTCGTTGAAACCTCGATCGGTGAGGACTCAGGCCGGGCTATGGTGTCGGTCCTGAAGGAGGACCTCGACCGGGGCCTCTCCATCCTGGCCGACGTGCTCCAGCACCCCGCCTTTCCCCAGGACAAGATCGACCTGGCCAAGATCCAGCAGCGGGACCGGATCGCGCGGCGCAACGACGATGCTAGCGGCATCGCCTTCCGCGAGTTCCGCCGGCTCATCTTCGGCAAGGACACGCCTTACGGTCACCAGCCCGAATACGACACCCTCAACTCGATCGCCCGAGAGGACCTGGTGGCATTTCACCAGCAGTACTTCCAACCGGAAAACGTCATCCTGGGCGCCTGGGGCGATTTCCAGGCTGCCGACATGCGGGCCAGGATCGAGAAGGCGCTCGGCGGCTGGGCGCGCGGCGGCCGGCAGAAACCCCCGGCCCCCCCGGTGGACCCGGCGGCCAGCAGCCGCGCCGGCCTCTACCAGATCAGCAAGGAGGACGTCACCCAGTCCTGGGTGCTGATGGGTTACCTCGGCGGCAAGCGCAATCACCCGGACTATTACGCCCTCACCGTCATGAACGACATCCTGGGCGGCGGCTTCGCCTCGCGCCTCTTTTCCAACGTGCGTTCGGCTCAGGGGCTGGCCTACGCGGTCGGCTCCAACTGGAACGCCGGCTGGGACCGGCCTGGCACCTTTACCGCCCTGGGCAGCACCAAGACCGAGACCACCGTCAAGATTCTGGAGTCGATCCGCCACGAGCTGCGCACCATGGCCGAGGCCGGCGCCACCGACGATGAGCTCGCCCGCGCCAAGGACTCAATCCTGAAAGGCTTCGCCTTCGAGTTCGATTCCACCGGCGAGATCGTGCAACGGCTCGTCAGTTACGACTACTACGGCTATCCGCTCGACTACTTGCAGCAGTACCGCGCCAACATCGAGAAAGTGACCAAGGCGGATGTCGCGCGAGTGGCGAAGCAGTACGTCAAGACCGATCAGCTTGCCATCCTGGTGCTGGGCAAGGAGAAGGGCTTCGACCAGCCGCTTTCCTCGCTCGGCCCGGTCACGGCGATCGACATCGCCATTCCCAAGCCCAAGGAGGAAGCACTGGCCGCGGCTACGCCGGAGGCCACCGCCAGAGGCAAGGCGATCCTGGCCAAGGTCCGCGACGCGATGGGCGGCCCGGCGCTGAAGGCCATCAAGGAGTACACCTCGGTCGCCACGCTCGTGCTCAGCACCCCTCAGGGCGAGTTTTCGATGAAGCAGGGGGCCACCCACAACCTGTCCGGCAAGATGCTCAGCAAGATACAGACGCCGATGGGCGAAATCGTCTCCGGCTACGACGGACAGGCCGGCTGGATGAAAACGCCGCAAGGCGTCCGCGATCTGCCCGCGTCGGAGCAGGCGGAAGTAGCGGGGACTTTCTTCCGCGACACCGTCTCGCTGCTCCAGAACTTCGAGAGCGGCGCGCTTACGGTCCAGTCGCTGGGCACGGACGACGGCGTCGCGGTCGAAGATCCGGCGCGCAAACTTCAGGTCAAGCTTTACGTCGATCCGGCGACGAATCTGCTCGTGAAGAAGAGCTACACCGCGGCATTGATGGGCGCGCCCGGCGCGATCGACGAGATCTACTCGGACTACCGCGAAGCCGGCGGCGTGAAGTTCCCGCACAAGGTCGTGCTCAACCGCGAGGGCAAGAAAATCGGCGAGCAGACGGTGACCGAGATCAAGATCAACCCCGGCCTGGACGACAGCGCGTACAAGAAGCCAACCGCTCCCTGACGGTCGCGGCTCAGCAGAGTTACCGAGCCGCGACCAAAGGGAGCGGTCAGCCCCGGTTCGGCGCCCGAATCAGCACCCACGCAATCGCCGCGAAACCGGCCAGCGACAGCCAGCCGCCCCAGGCGGGGAAAAAGCTGAGCTGGTCGGCGCCGGTCAGTAAGCGCGTCAGCGACGGGATCGTCCGGTTCAGCGAGATCACCGCCAGCGCAATGCCGAGGATCGCCTCGCCCGCGATCAGGCCCGAAGCCAGCAGCGTGCCCCGTTCCTCGGCCAGCGCCTGTTGGGAGCGCCGCGCTGCGACCCGGTCGCAGACCCAGCGGATCAAGCCGCCCGTGAAGATCGCCGACACCGTCTTGAACGGCAGGTACATCCCGACCGCGACAAGCATCACGGAACGCGCGCCGCAGAGGATGAGCGCGAGCCCGAAGGCCGCGCCGGCGGCCAGCAACCCCCAGGCCATCTGCCCGCCGACGATACCTTGGGCCAGTTGCGCCATCAGGCCGGCCTGTGGCGCCGGCAGTTCCAGCCCGCCGATGCCGCCGGTGGCCAGGTTGGCTTCGTGCAGCACCACTATCGGCGCCATCAGGAAGAACGAGAGCAGCGCGACGGCGACGATCTCAACCACCTGCATCTTCCACGGCGTGCCGCCCAGCAGGTGACCCGCCTTGAGGTCCTGTATCAGCGAGCCCGAAACGCAGCACGCGCAGCAGACCACCGCGGCCACGCCCAGCACGGCGGCAACGCCCGCCAGTCCCTTGACGCCGATCGCCAGCATCACCAGCGCCGCCAGTACCAGCGCCGCCAGCGTCAACCCGGAAACGGGCTGATTCGAGCTGCCCACCAGCCCCACCAGGTAGCCGCCCACCGCCGACAACAGGAAACCGGCCAGGCTCATCACCACCGCGGCCATCAGGGCGGCGCCCAGCCCGCGCGTGAAGTAATAGTAGATCGCCGTGATCGGCGCCAGCAGCGCCAGCATGCCGATGATGACCCAGCGCGGCGGGATGTCGCGCTCCGTGCGTTCGACGCCCGCCGCCGCCCCGGCCGCCCGCTTGCCGAAGACGCCGCCGAGCGAGCGGGCGATCGAGGAGCGCATCGAGAACAACGTGTAGCAGGCCCCCACCAGCATCGTTCCCACCGCCACCGGCCGCACCACGTTGTACCAGACGGTGAAAGTCAGCACGTCCCAGCCCGCGCTTGCGCCGGTCGCCAGCCGCTGCGCCAACTCCCCACCCCCGCTCGCACCGGTGCCCAGCCGCCGCGGCAGATCGGGGTCGAAGAACAGCAGCAGCGGAATCAGCACCCACCAGGCAATCACGCCTCCGGCAGTGTTGATGGAGGCCAGCCGCGGCCCGATGATGTAGCCGATGCCGATCAGGGCGGGGGAGAGGCTCGGCGTGTTCCAGCCGATGCCGCCGGCGTGCGCCACCTCGCCGATCGGCTTCTGGTCGAGGTCGAAATGCCGCACCACCGCTCGCGGGAACTCCAGAAAGCCGCTCGACGATTCGCGAAAGAGGCGCAGGCCGCGCTCGCTCTTGAGGATTTCCATCAGCGCGGCGAAGCCCATGGCGCCGAAAAGGTAGCGCGGCGCGTCGCTGGCCCGCTCGCCGCTCTTGACGATTTCGGCTGAGGCCACGCTCTCCGGCCACGGCAAGCCGGCGTCCACGCACAGCGGGCGCCGCAGCAGGATGATGAAGAACACGCCGATCAGCCCGCCGGTGAGCAGGATGAAGGAGGCCTCCCAGTAGTGCGCGCGCAGGTCCGTCCACAGGCGCGCGCCGCCCACCTGCACCATCACGAAGGCGGGGATGGTGAAAATGGCCCCGGCCACCAGCGCCTCGCCCACCGAGGCCGCCGTGCGGGCGATGTTCTGCTCGAGCACGCTGCCCCGAAAGCGCGGGATGCGGAACAGCGCCAGCGCGATCACCGCCGCCGGGATGGTGGCCGCCACCGTCTGGCCCGCCTTCATCCCCAGGTAGGCATTGGCCGCGCCGAAGACAAAGGCGAGCACGAGTCCGAGCGCCACGGCCTTGAGCGTGGCCTCGGGCGGCGCGGGGGCGGTCTGCATAAAGTACGAATGTAGCAGACCGCCGCTGCCAAACCTTTACCGCGGTCCGCGACCCGGCAACCGTGGGAGCGCCCACATTCCGAAGGCTCGGGCAAAGTCGCGTTTGTGTATACTTGGGGAGGCCAAACGCGACTACCGTCCCATCGGCCGAGGCAAAACATGCGTAGACCTGGTTTGCTCGTCCTCTCGTGGCTGGGGTTCCTGGCGGCTGTCCCGGGCTTTGCCCAGCTCCCTTCGTCCCCGATAAGCTCCGGCGTGCCCTCGTCCTGCCAGGTGCCGGCTGGTACGGGACTGCGCCTGGCCTGTGGTTTCCACATCATGGTTCCGGCGGGCGCCGTCCGGCTCGAAGTGCGAGCGCAAATGCCCTCCGGCGCCCAGTTTGCCATTGGGGTCCGCTACGGAACCCCGTTCTCAGCCACCACCTTTAACAACCAGTACGGAGGCATCGTTGGCGAGAATCCGGTTGTAGTCACCCAGCAGTCCAACCCGCCGCTGCGAGACGGCGCCTACTATATTGCAGTTCTCATCGTCACATCGGCTGCGGGAACGGGTACAGTGACAGCCACCGTCACCGCCGGCGCACCGTCCATCTCGCTCGATTCGGCCCTCGCGTTCGGCAACGTGACCGTGGGGCAGAGCCGCGACCTCTCGCTGGCGGTTCGCAACACCGGGACGGCAACGTTGGGAGTCACGTCGATCGCAAGCTCAAATGCCCAGTTCCAGGTGATGTCCCCGGCGGCCCCGTTTAGCATCGCCGCCGCGTCGCAGCGGGATGTCGTGATCCGCTTTCAGCCCTCCGCCACCGGTTCCCAATCGGCCACGCTGACGATCAGGAGTGACGATCCCGCGCGGCCCACCGTGACGGTGGCGCTGTCGGGCCAAGGCACGGCGGCGGCTCCCGTGCCGGTGATCAGATCAGCCGACGGTGTGGTCAACGCAGCGAGTTTTCTGCCGGGTATTGCAAGCGGGTCCTGGGTCACTATTCGCGGGACGAACCTGTCGTCGACCACGCGCATCTGGACGGGCGCGGATTTTCAGGGGAACCGCCTTCCAACGGCGCTCGATGGGGTGAGCGTCAAGGTGAACAATCGCGATGCGCTCGTCTACTACATCAGTCCAACCCAACTGAATGTCCTGGCTCCGTCGGATGGCGCCACGGGCACGGTGAGCGTGACGGTGACCAACGCACTGGGAACCAGCGCGGCGGCGCAGGCCACCTACTTGCGTTACGCCCCGGCGTTCTTCGAGTTTGACCCGCGGAATCGCATCTACCCGGCGGCGGTTCACCCGGATGGGACCTACGTCGGCCCCCCGGGTCTATTCGGCACAGCGGCGACGACAGCGCCGGCCCGTCAGGGCGGTCGTATTCTCCTGTTCGGCACAGGATTCGGGCCGACCAACCCGGCGGCCGATCCGGCGCTGCTGCTGGGCGGCGCCGTACCTCTGGCTACGCCCAACGATCTTCGCATCCTGGTTGGCGGCATCCCGGCCACCCTCGAGTTCGCGGGGATGGTCAGCAGCGGCCTGTATCAATTCAACATCGTCGTTCCCGATGTTCCGGACGGCGATCAAACACTGGTGGCTGAGATCGGCGGGCAGCGCAGCCAGTCCACTCTGCGCCTTGCAGTTGCCGGAAACCCGCCGCCCGTGGCGCCGCGGATCTCATTCCTCAGCCCCTCCTCTGGCTCGCCCGGACAGACCATTTCCACGTTCACCATCTACGGTCAGGATTTGACGGACGTGAATGCGATCGAGTTTTCGCCGGCGAGCGGGATCACTGTCAGGGACATTCGGGCGGCAGCTACTTCCGTCACAGCACAACTGGTGATCGCATCGGACGCGGAGATCGGCTCGCGTTCCGTGACTGTGACCTCGCCCGGCGGCCGCTCCAACGCCCTTACCTTCACGATTCAGGCGCCGTCACAGCCGGGTCTGGAGTACTTCCCGGCCGCGGCCCGCATGATGTGGGACTACCGCGTCGACGTTCCGAGTGGCGCGGCACTGCCGTACAAACCCATTTTTGAAGAACCCCAGGGTATTCTCTGCGCCAGTGTATTCTGCGGAACCTCGAACTGGAATGCCGGTCAATACACCTTCCGAATCACCGCGGGCAGCAAGACCGGAAGCACCAGCTTGGGCGACACGTGGCAAGTCACCCTCACGAGTCCCGGCGGTCGATTTTACTTCGGCAGCGATGCCTGGCCGATGGAATTCCGGGTGGGCGTTCGGAGCGGCGCCCCGCAACTGGACATCTTGGCTGAGGCTAGCAGCGGCTTCTTCCGCCTGGCGCGGCTCCTGGCACGGCTCACTCCCTCGGACCTGGCCGCCCGGCAGGTCCTCACGGTGGCGGGCCGGGACTACCAGGACGTTGTGCGGACCACCGTTACTCTTTCCCGGGACGGAACCTATCTTGGTCAGGACTATACCGAGGAGGTTTTCCTGGCGCCCGGCGTCGGCATCATTCGCGCCATCATGCGAGACGCCTCGGGCCGCACGCTGTTTACCCAGGAATTGACCCAATTCACCGCGCCGTAGAGTCGGATGCTTCGCAGCAACTACCGCGGTCCGCGACCGAAGCGGCCTCCCTGCTGAGGCCCACGGTGCCGGCCGCCCTGGGGCCCGCCACCCCCTCTCCAGAGCGGCCAGCCTGAATCGTCGCGAAGCCGGATAGTCTGTTTCGTCTCGGTCAGAGTGATGCTGGCGGCATACATTTCGTTTGAATCCGCCGCCGGCTGAAAGCCCTTGATAGTCACTTCCTGCCCGGCCTTGGGATTGAAGTTCTGCTGGACCAGGTAGCGCATCGAACCCAGCCACACCTTCCAGGTGCGCGCGCCGGCCTGGACCTCCACCGAAGGCATCCCTTGCCCAAATGCAAGGCCGACCTTCGTGATGCGGCCGGTGATCTCGATGGGTGGTTTACTGGCGATCGGGGCCTTGGGCGGGTCCTGGGCCAGCAGCGTGCCGCCCAGCAGGATCGCCGCGGTAAAGGGCACGGTGGTCATAAACACCTCCATTGTCGAGCTTCCGCTTAGTTTGGTGCAACGCCGTTACCAACAGCCAGCCCGCTGTGAGTCAACAGGTTACAGCCGACTCGTGCGCAAAACGTGCAGGCGCGCCGGGGCCCGCGCGCATATTTTGCACGACCTCGCCGGTCGGAGTTCTGAGTTTAGCGAAGACCGTAATCCTTCAACCGATACTGGAAGGTTCTAAGGCTAATCCCAAGTTCCCGTGCGGCTTTTGTCCGGTTGCCGTGATGCCGCTGGAGCGCGTCTCTGATCGCATGCCGCTCGATTTCCTTCCAGCGCACCGGCTGGGTGGATTCGGTTTGTGCCAGCGGGAGATCCTCAGGCGTCACCTCCGCGTCGCACAGAATGGCCACCCGCTCCATCAAGTTCTCCAGCTCGCGTACGTTGCCGGGCCAGGAATAGCGGACCAGCACGTCCACCGCCGCGGAGGACAGCACAGGTTCTTTCTTACCCAGGTTTCTTGCCGCCCGGGCCAGGAAGACGGGCGCCATCTCGGGGATGTCGGCCGGGCGGTTGCGCAACGGGGGGATCTCCAGCGGGAACGTGTTCAGGCGGTAGTACAGGTCATCGCGGAACTTGCCTTCGGCCACGGCGCGCTTCAGGTCGCGGTTGGTGGCGGCGATCAGGCGCACATCCACTGAAAGCACCTTGGCTCCGCCAAGGCGCTCAAAGCTACGCTCCTGGAGGACACGGAGCAGCTTCGCCTGGAGGTTGCCGTCGAGGTCGCCGATTTCGTCCAGAAACAGCGTGCCGCCATCGGCCCGTTCGAACACGCCCTGCTGCTGGGCGACGGCGCCGGTGAAGGCGCCCTTCTCGTGACCGAACAGCGCGCTTTCGATCAGGGTGGGAGCGAGCGCGGCGCAGTTCAAGGCCAGGAAGACGCGCCCGGCCCGCTGGCTGTTCTGATGGATGCAGCGGGCCAGCAGTTCCTTGCCGGTACCGCTTTCGCCCAGCAGCAGCACGTTAGCGTTAGTGGGCGCCACCTTGCGGGCCAGCGCCAGCACCTCCAGCATCACTGGATCGCGCGCCAGCAGCCCGCTGCACCCAAACGGCCCCCCGGATGGTGCGGCCGCGCCCTCGCCGGGTGCGGCGGCTTTCTGTTCCAGCGCCCTGCGCACCAGCCGCCGCAACTCGTCCGGGCTGCGCAGCGGCTTCTCCAGAAAGTCCACCGCACCCAGCTTCATGGCCTCGACCGCCGTGGGCACCGTGCCGAAAGCGGTGATCATCACGAACGGGGTTTGCGGGGCGGTTTCCGCGAACCGCCGCAGGATGGCGAGCCCGTCACCGTCCGGAAGCTTCAGATCCGACAGCACTAAGTCGAACTTCTTTTGCGCGCCGATGCGCACGGCTTCAGACACGCAGCTCGCCTTTTCGACGCGGTAGCCATCAGCCGCCAGGACCGTCTCCAGCAGCTTGCGGAATCCTGGGTCGTCGTCAACTACCAGAATGGTGGTCATGCGGGGTTGCACTCAGCGTCCGGGGCCTGGACCTCCATGCGCCGGAACAGGACCTCTGCCTTGGCGCCGCGTGGCGCGGCCGAACCGAGGCTCAGCTCGCCGCCCAACTCGGAGAGCAGCCTTCTGGCGATCGGCAGCCCGAGCCCGGTGCCGAACGCTTTGGTAGTAAAGAAAGGCTCGAACAGTCTGGCTCGCGCGGCCGCGGAGAGGCCGGGGCCGTTGTCCTCGACCGAGATGACGAGCCCGCCGCCAGAGGCAGGCGCCGCGGCCAGCCGCACCTCTCCGTCACCGGCGTCGTCCAGCGCCTCGATCGAATTGCGAACCAGGTTCAGCAGGGCCGCCTTAAGCAAGTCGGGGTCGGTCCGCAGCCGGAGCCCGTCCGGCTGGGCGCGGAAGCGGATCGACCGGTTGCCGATGGCTTCGCGCGCCTGCGCCGTCAGAGCGGAGGCGATGGACTCCCACTCGGTCCACCGCAGCGCCGGCTCCGGCGGCCGGCCGTACATCAGCAAATCAGAAACTAACCTTTCCAGGCGGCGGATCTCATCGAGTATCGGCGCCAGCAGCGGCGCCGTGGCCGCCTCCGCTTTTTCGGCGGCGAGCTGCGCAAAGCCCTTGATGGTCCCCAGCGGGTTGCGGATCTCGTGGGCCAGCACCGCCGACATCATGCCCAGGTGCGCCAGGTGTTCCAGCTTAAGCTGGCGCCGCTCGAGCCGCGCGGCGCGGCGGCTGCTCCAGATGGCGTAGAGCGAGAGCAGCACCAGTACCAGGCCGCTAAGGGAGGCCACCACGACGTTGTGGCGCGCGTGGGATACCAGGTAGTCGGCTGCCGAGGCGGCCAGGTCGATCCGCGCGATGCGCAGCCGCCCCTCGGAATGAAACGGGATGTAGGCCCGGAAGATCTCCCCGCCTTCCGCCGTGAGCAGCTCGATCCGGAAAAGCTCCCGGCCTTGCCAGATCGGATCCAGGAACGCGCGCTCACGCCCCTCATGATCGGTGTCAAAGATCCGGATGTCCAGGAGCGCCGGTTCCTCGTCTCGCAGCGCATCTACTACTTTCTCCTCCGGGAGGCGCGGCTGAAGCGTCTCCAGCCGGGCGGCGAGCGCGCCGGCGCGGCTCCGCAGATAGATCGCCCTCATCTCCTGCAACTCGCGAAACGTCAGCACGGCGCTCACCAGCAGCACGAGCGGCAGAGCGAGCACGGGCAGCGGCCACAGGTAGCGGGAGAACTTGCTGAGCGCCATTCGGGCCTCTACATACTGATGCTAGCAGCGGCGCCGGCGTGACGGCGCTGCGTGTGGCGCCCGGCTGGCCGGGGGCGTGGCGCGGAGCCCGGACGAATCCCCCCGGTCTGCCCGGCAGGTACATACTGTAATTCAGATGACTGTGTCTCTTTTGGCTGCGTGGCTCCTGCTCGCTTCGAGCCTGACTCCGGAGCAGCAGGCCCGGCTCGCGAAGCTGGAGAACTCGCTGTTGGCGCCCTGCTGCTACCAGGAGCGGCTGGCCACGCACACCAGTGACACCGCCAAGGCGATGAGGGCCGAGCTGGCTCAGATGGTGGCCCTGGGCAAGCCGGACCGCGAGATCCTCGACTATTACAAGCAGCGCTACGGCGTCCGTGTGCTGATCGAGCCGGAAGAGGCGCAGTGGTGGATCATGAACGTCGTCCCAGTCGCGGTGGCCCTGATGGCCCTGGCGTTGGTAGCGCACCTCGTCCGCAAGTGGTTGAGGGCCTCCCGGCCTACCAATGCGTGAGCGAGCCGTCCGGCCGGGAGTACACCGACCGGCGTCCGGGCTGGGTCACTTCTCCGATCATGGTCAGCAGTTTCATTTCCGGCTTTACGCCCAGGCCGGGGCGCTGATTCGTATATGTCTTCCCGTCCTTGAAATCCAGGCACTCGGGCAGATAGTCTATCGGCCGGCCCCCGTAGTTGTACTCCATCAGCACCGGCCCCGGGAAGGTCGATAAGCAGTTGACCAGCGCGGCCGTGGCGACCGGCCCGGTGAAATGGGGAACGATGCCCACCGAGTGGGTCTCGCAGATGGCGGCGATCTTCATCATTTCGGTCAGCCCGCCGACGTTGGGAATGGTGGCCCGGATATAGTCGATGTCGTGGTTCTCCACCAGCTTGTTGAAGTCCCAGCGGTGGCCCCACTCTTCGCCGTGGGCTAACGGCACCGAGGTCATCTGCCTCAGCTTCGGGAGGTCTTCGAGAGCGTGCTCGTCGCGTACCGGGTCCTCCACCAGGTACGGATCGTACTCCTCGATCAGCTTGCAGCAGCGCAAGGCGTCGCTGTAGTCGAAGCGCTGGTGGAAGTCGATCATCCACTCGCCGTCCGAGCCGACGCCTTCGCGAACTTCCTTGCAATCCTGGGCAATCTTGCGGACCCGTTCGCGGGTGTTGTAGACGCCGCCCACAGGCACGTCGCCGGCGCCCATTCGAAAGACCCGGTACCCCGCTTCCATGGTGGCTCGAGCGCGCTCTCTGAGGCTCACCCGGCCGCCCTCCGGCGCGCCCGCTGGCCGCGCGCCGCCGGTGGCATAGCACTCGCAGTAATTGCGCACCGCGCCGCCCAGCATCTCGTGCACCGGCAAGCCCAGGACTTTGCCCTTGATGTCCCACAGCGCCAGGTCCAAAGCTCCCACGGCGTGGATTTTCTCCCGGCCCGGCGGATAGAACCAGGCGATGAACATCTCCTGCCAGATCGCTTCGATCCGAAAGGGATCCTTGCCGATCAGCGTTCCGGCGCACTGTTCCAGCGTGTCCTTCGCGCCGCCTTCGCCGATGCCGGTGACGCCGATATCCGTCTCCACCGTCACCACCATGTTGCTCTGGTTGAAGAGCTGATTGAGGTTTGGCGGCTTGTAGATGCGGACTCGGGTGATCGTCGCTTTCGGAAGCGCAGCCTCGGCGCGCCGCGGCCACGCCAGGCCAGCAGCCGGCGCCACCGCCAGTGATTTCAGAAGTGACCTCCGCGTCATCAATTCGTTCCTCCCCGCCGGCGCCGTCTCAGCCCCGGCTTGTGCAGTATACACGAGCCAGCGGCGGTATACTAGCCAGCGGTATGTCTCGCAATCACTGGGTACTTCTCGTCCTGTGCGCGGCCGCGGCGGCTCCGCTGTGGCCCCAAACCTCGACCAGCTCGGTCCGCGGCACGGTCCGCGATCAGACCGGCGCCGTCATCCCCAACGCCGCGGCGTCGTTGGCAAACGAGGCCACCAACATCACCTCGCGCACCACCGCCAACCAGGTGGGCTTCTATGTTTTCCCCGGCGTGCTGCCAGGCCAGTACCGCCTCTCGATCGAGGCGCCGGGCATGCAGAAATTCGAGGGAACGCTGACGGTGCAGGTCCGGCAGGACGCGGTCGTCGATGCGGTCTTGCGAGTCGGGCAGACCGCCACCGAGGTATCGGTCCAGGATGTCACACCGATCCTGACGGTGGACAACCCCACGCTCGGCCACGTCCTGGAGCGCCAGCGCATCGAGCAATTGCCGATCAACGGCCGTTCCATCTCCTCGCTGATGCAAACCGTGCCGGGGATGGAAAGCTGGCGCGCCTACGGCCTGCGCGACGGCTCGCACGAGTTCGTGCTCGATGGCGCGCCGCTCGGCAACCGCCTCACCATGATGAGCCCCATCGTCAACCGCCCGCCCGGTCTTGACACGCTCCAGGAGTTCAAGGTCGAGGTCAACAACTCCTCGGCCAAGTTCACCCGGCCCACCACCGCCGTGATGTCCACCCGGAGCGGGACCAACCAGCTCCACGGCACGGCCTTCGAGACGCACCGCAACAACGCCTTTGGCAAGGCTCGCACGCGCACCGACTATTACAAGAAGCCGCCCCACCTGGTCCGCAACGAGTTCGGCGCCAATGCCGGCGGCCCCGTCTACATCCCGCGGCTTTACAGCGGCAAGGACCGCACCTTCTGGTTCTTCGCCTACGAAGCCACCCGCAACATCATGCCTTCCACCGGCGGCTACACCGTCCCCACCGAGGCGATGCGAAACGGCGACTTCCGCGGGCTGGTGGATTCCCAGGGGCGCCAATCCAGGATCTACGATCCGATGACCACCAACCCGGTCACCTGGGAACGCCAGCAGATTTCCTACCGCGGGCAGTTGAACGTGATCGACCCGGCGCGGCTGAACCCACTGGCCAAGTTCCTCTATCAGATCACGCCGATGCCGACTCACCCCGAAGTCAACCCGCTCCTGGACAACAACTGGTGGGGCCCGGTGCCCAACGAGCGCCGCAACTGGACGATCACCAGCCGCATCGACCACCGCTTCTCAGAGCGCGACCAGTTCTACGCCCGCTACACCCAGGGGGACTACTATTCCTTGTGGTCGCTGGACGGGGCCGGCATCCCGGCGCCGCCAGTGGCCGGCGGCATGGCCAACAACGAGATCGGCACGGCCCCCAACCGCAACCTGGCCCTCTCCTGGGTGCACAGCTTCTCGCCCACCCTGTTCAACGAAATGCTGGCCAGCGTCTCGCGCGAGCGCTGGCGAACGGCCACCGGCGGCACGGTGAAGTACGCCGATCAGCTCGGGCTGCCCAACCCGCTCGATGCCGTCGGCTGGCCGTATCTCTCCAGCACCGGGCTGAGCCGGCTCACCTACGGCTCGCAGAACGCGATGGGAACCAACTTCACTTACTATGTCCTGGACGACAATGCCACTAAGATCCAGGGTAAGCATGAGCTCCAGTTCGGCCTCCACTTCCGCCTCGACCAGTTGAACATCCTGCCCGACCAGCAGCAGAACCAGGGCCAGCATGAGTGGGGCAGCGGGGCCACCTCGCTGTATGACCTGAGCACATCGCGCACCAACCCGCTTGCCACTCCCTTCACCGGCCACAACCTCGCCAACATGTACCTGGGGGTGATGAACTACTCGGTCCAGTTCGTCCGCGGCTGGTTCTACACGCGGGCCAGGGAGTACGCGCTGTATTTCCAGGATAACTACAAGGTCACTCCCCGGCTCACTCTCAATCTCGGCCTGCGCTGGGAGCGCTGGCCGGCGCTGCGCGAGCAGAACGACATCATGACCAGCTTCGACCGCGACCGGCGCGCCGTCGTGCTCGGCGCCGACATGGACACCTTCTACCGGCTCGGGGCCACGCTGCCATCCATCGTCAACCGTTACGTCGGCTGGGGCGCTAAGTTCGTCACTTACAAGGAAGCCGGCTTACCCCAGACCCTGATGCACAGTAACTCGAAGAACTTTGGCCCCCGGCTCGGCTTCGCCTGGCGCTTGGGCAACGGCCCGCGGTCGCTGGTGCTGCGCGGCGGCTACCGGATGTCTTACTTTGCCATCCCGGTGCGTTTCTGGAGCGCCACCATGCGCGGCAACGCCCCCTTGACGGCCCGCTTCTACAACTCGCTGACCAATTCCGCCCAGGCGCCGGACCGGATCGCCAACTACGGCATGCGCTCGGCGCCGACGATGTTCGCCGGCGTCAACAGCCGCGATGCCGTTCAGTTGGACAACCCGATCTCGCTTTACCGCGGCGCGGCCTCCTCCAACTACTTCGCCCCCGGCCAACCCGACCCGCGCGTTCACGATTGGAACTTCACGCTGGAGCGGGAGGTGCGCGCGAACACGGTGGCTCGGGTGGCGTACATCGGCAATCACGGCTCCCGGATGGAACAGATCTACCGCTTCAACGACAACCCGCCCGATTACATCTGGTTCGTCACCACCGGGCTGCGGATCCCCAGCGGCGAGTACTCCGACGTCGCCCGCCGCCCCTGGGATCAGCAAGTCTACGGCGGTCTGTCGGAGTGGCGCAAGACCGGCTGGTCCAATTACGGCGGCGTGCAGGTGGAATTGGAGCGGCGCTACAACAAAGGCTACGGCTACCAGGTCTTCTATGTCGTCGGCAACACGCTGGCCGCCGGCGGGCAGAACTGGAGCGGCACTTCGGTCATCTCGGACCTAAACCAGTTCCTGCCGGGCAGGGTGCCGGCTGGCATGGACGAACGCAACCGCTTTCTCAACTACCAGCGCGACACCAGCATCCCCAAGCACCGCGTGCGCTGGAACTTCATCGTCGATCTGCCGTTCGGCAAAGGCAAGCTGCTCGGCGGTTGGCAGATCGCCGGCATGGGTTCGCTGCGCAGTACTTATTTCTCGCTGCCCACCGGAATCTACCCCACCGGCAACAGAATCGAGCAGTACGGGTACAAATACCCGATCCAGGATTGCCGCAGCGGTACGTGTTACCCCGGCTACCTCTGGTGGAACGGCTACATCCCGACCAACCAGATCAACAGCGTGGACGCAAACGGAAAGCCCAACGGAGTGATGGGCGTGCCGGCGGACTACAAGCCGGCCGCCGAGCCGTTGAATCCCTGGCCCAAGAACCCCAACCGCAACGACCCCATGTTTTCTTACTACGGCAGCAACACCGTCTGGGTAACGCTGAAGGACGGGACGCAGCAGCGCACCACTTACAACGACGGCCTGCATCCGTGGCGCAACCAGTACCTGCCGAGCACCCGCCAGTGGGGCCTGGACGCCTCGCTGTTCAAGTCGGTCCCGATCACCGAGCGCGTCCGGCTGCGGTTCAACGCCGACTTCTTCAATGTGCTGAACCATCCCGGCAACCCGAGCGGGGTCGGCAGCGACGGCATCCTCAGCGTCCGCTCCTCCGGCAGCGGAGCGCGCGAGTTGCAGTTGACCCTGCGGCTGAGCTGGTGAGCGCCCGTCCCGCGCGGGACGGCGGGGGCGCTCCGACTATACTAGCCTGGATTTCCACAGACAACTATTCCCCTAAGCGCGGACCGGTTTTCCAGC
>JBBTDS010000561.1:0-1333 GCA_038060875.1 Acidobacteriota bacterium
TTCACCAGGCGTATCTCGCCGATCGGCGCGGTGTCGATGATCTGCTTGGCCTCGATGAACAGGTCGTAGCTGTGCCGCTGCGTGCCCACCTGGAGCACGCGGCGGGTGCGGCGGACGGCTTCCACCATGCGGAAGCTGTCCTCGATGGTGTGGGCCATGGGCTTCTCGACGTAGACGTCCTTGCCGGCCTCGACCGCGTCGATGGCCATCTGCGCGTGCCAGTGATCGGGAGTGGCGATCACGACCGCGTCGATGCTCTTGTCCTCGAGCATCTGCTTGTAGTTGCGGTAGGGCTTCGCGCCGGTGGAGGCCGCCTTGAGCCCGCCTTCGAGGTTGGGCTCGTAGACGTCGCAGACGGCGGCCATCTCGACGCCGAGCTCCTTGAAGCTGGCGGTAAGCAGCTTGCCGCGCCCGCCGGCGCCGATGACGGCGCCGCGGATGCGCTCATTGGCGCCCGGCGCCCGCGCGGTGGAGGCGGCGGTGGTGAGAAGAAATGCTCTGCGTTCCATCGCCTGAGAGTATACCGGATCGGGGGGCGGACGGGGACTACCTCACGCAGCGGAAGCCGGCGGCGGGGTCGTGCCAGCGGGCGGGGACGGGGATCGACGCGTGCGGCGCGCTGTCGGCGAGCTTTGAAGTCCAGGCGCCGCCGCGGGTAGCGAACCACGGCTCATCGGCGGTGGGCCGGGGCTTCAGCGCCCTGGCGAAACGCTTCAGCGCATCGGCATCCGGCTTGACCGGCTCCTTGACGAACTCGGCGACGTTGCCAGCCATGTTGAGCGCGCCGCAGGCGCTGGCCCCTCGCCGGAAAGAATCGACCGGCATGACGGCGTGGACCATCAGGCTGCGGTTGTCGCTCACGTTGGCGCGCTCGGCGTCGGCCTGCTCGCCCCAGGGGTACAGGCGCCCGTCGGTTCCGCGCGCCGCCTTCTCCCACTCCTGCGCTGTGGGCAGCCGCTTGCCGGCCCAGGCGGCGAACTGCTCGGCGTCGGCAATGGTGATGTCGGCGACCGGGTGGCTCAGGCGGGCCTCGGAATAGCCCGGCGGCATCGCGCGGCCGCTGGCGCGGCAGAACTCCGCGTAGGCGCGGTGGCTGACCTCGGTCTCGTCGATGTAAAAGGCGGGCAGCGACGCGCGCTGCTTGTCCTTGCCGGCGAGGAATTCCCCGGCCGGGACGAGCACCATACGGCCCGTTGAGGTGACCAGCGCGCGGGCCGGCTCCTGCTTCGCCGGCGGAGGTGCGGCGGGACGGAAGACCAGGAAGGCGGTTACCGCCGCGGCCACAATCAAGATGGCGGCCACCGCGGTGGCCCAACGGCGGGCCGCGCGCCCC
>JBBTDS010000562.1:0-1505 GCA_038060875.1 Acidobacteriota bacterium
AGCAGCGGCACGTCGCTGAAGCGGCCGATGACGTCGGGGCGGGCGTGCAGCACCGGAGCGTTGGCGACCACGGTGTACAGGGGATCGCCGGGCCGGTACTCGCGGAAGCGCACGGCGGCGACTTCCAGGCCGGAAGGCGGGGCCGAGTGGGCCGCGTCACGCTCAATGTGCAGCCTGTGCTCGCCGGCGGCCACCTGTCCCAGGAAAACGGCGTAAACATGGCGTTCCGCGCCAGCGGACAACACGACGTGCTGGCGCGCAGCGCCGTCCAGCGTCACCAGCGCCGTGGCCGCCTCGCGCCCGGCTTCGCTCCAGTCCGAGCCCGGCGAGCTCATTTCGAGCTCGGCCACGACTTCGGCGGGCTCACCCAGGCGGAAGGTGTGCGTTTGAGCGGCGAGACCGGCAACCGCGAGGCACAGCAGCTTGGTTCGGCGCATCAGTCAAAGACGATCTGGGCGATGACCAACTGCGGCGGTCCCTGGTTCCAGCCGTCCGGCAGCTCGTCGAAGGGAAGCCGGAAGCCCTTGGCCTCCCCCGGCTTGAGCCCGCCGCCGCGCCGGCCGATGATCGGGACCCGCTCGCGCAGCACCACCTGTCCGTACGGGTTGTAGAAGATGCAGGTGATCTCCACCAGCCGCAACGAGCGCTGGCCGGAGTTGGTGATCTTGCCGGTGATCTCAACCACCTTCTGGTTGAGGTAGCTCCTCTCCGCCTTCATCGCGGTGTCGCTGAGCTGGAGGTGCTTGACGTAAGCCTTGGCCTCCGGCGTGAGGACGGGGCCTGCGGCGGGCGGCGCCGGCCGGCTCAGATACCAGGCCAGCGCACCGCCGGCGACGAGCAAGACGCTGACCACGATGAGCGTAACCGGGATACCGCCCGGGGGCCGGGCGGGGGTGTCCTTCGTCTGCTGCACTGGCTCAGGCCTTGATGTCATCCCTGGCGAAGTCCCACTCGACCATGCGCTTCTGCTTCACCGAGAGGTTGACCACGTGGGCGCAGGCA
This sequence comes from Acidobacteriota bacterium, assembly GCA_038060875.1. Taxonomy (GTDB): domain Bacteria; phylum Acidobacteriota; class Terriglobia; order Bryobacterales; family Bryobacteraceae; genus JBBTDS01. Next base: position 1,003 of record JBBTDS010000562.1, read on the forward strand.
GCGGCATGGTGGCCGGCGGCCGCGTCCTCCCAGTAAGGCTTGCGGCTGCGGATCGATTCCAGCCAGTGGCCCAGGTGGATGATCGTCGTCTCCAGGCCCTCCTCGCGGAACTCTTGCGTGCCCTCCGTCACCCTGGGCTTGCGCGAGGCGATCACTTCGGTCTCGCGCACCTTCGGGTCGCGGTAGTAAGCCTCCTCGAGCGCCCGCGGCCAGCTCTCGACGATCCAGCGGTTGTCCTCCACCGCCTGCTCGGGATAGAAGGTCATGCCGCCCCCGTCGAGCATGATGGTGCCCTCGGCGCCGAGGAACTGGAAGCTGCCTTCGGCCGTGGTCTGGTTGTTGAAGGTGGCGCTCAGATTCACCACGAAGCCTTCGGGGTATTCCAGCATGGCGTTGAGCGTGTCGGGTACTTCCCGGCTCTCCTTCCAGCGGTAGAGCTGCCCCATGGCCATCGCGGTGGCGGGCATCTTCGCGTCCATGACGAAGTGGATGGTGGTGCACAG
>JBBTDS010000563.1:0-3634 GCA_038060875.1 Acidobacteriota bacterium
CGGACGCCTGGTCGATGGGGCGCTCATTGTCGTAGCCCTTGCGGCCAAAGCCTGCGATCCGGATGCTGGCCCGATCCACACCGAGGTTGTCTTTCAAGTCCCGGACGATTTTCTCCACTTGCCCGAAACTGGTCCGTAGGTGGTGATACCCGTCGAAAACGGGACCGGCGAGCGACAGGTACCGCGGATCCCGCGGGCGGTTGGCCACTACCTGAATTTCGAAATTCGGCGCCCCGATGAGCTTCGCCACCTCCGGGTTAGCGGCGATTTTTTCTTTCAAGGTGACAAAGGTCCCCCGCTGCTGGGCATACTTCCGGTACGTCTTGCACATTTCCACGTAGCCCCCGCGCGGCTGGAAGGTATAGCGCGCCACGCGCGGATAGCCCAGTTCCCCTTTTACCGCCCGCCAGTAAGGCCAGACGGCGGAGAGCCGCGGAGCGAAAAGAGCGGTGCCGGCCGCCGGGACGGCCGAGGGCGGGGCGGCGTCCTGCCCGGGGGCGCGCACGTCGTTGGCGATGAGACCGTAGGCGACGTCGTCGGCCGTCTCGATGATGCAGACGAATGAGCTTGGGCCCTTCTTGGCGCCAAACCACGGCATCGAGCTGGAGTCCAACACCAGCGCCTGGCCGGCAATCCGCTCCCACACCCAGTTGAGGTACCGGAAATAGCCGGCCTCGCCAAAGCGGGAGGGTACGATGAAGCCCTGTTCCTGTGGAAAGACGATGTAGCCATCGTCGTCAACCGTGCGCACCGGGAACGGGCGCAGCGGCCACTCGATCGTCTCCACCTCCCAGTATCGGGAGCTGTTATGGAGCTGCTCGATCCGGAAAGAGAGCTCCGGCCTGTCTTTGGCCAGCCAGATCTGTAGCACCAGCGACAGGTGCTCCTCCGGGCCGCGATCCTCGCGCACGGGCCCCAGGCGCGAGCGAAACTTCGACAAGCCGAACTGGAGTCCGACCCGGTCCTGTCCCTCGCCGGCGGGGAGGGCCTCGATCTTCTTCTGCGCGGCCGCGCCCAGGCTGACGGTCAGCGACTCGCCCTTCTTTCCCCGCAGGTGGATGCGCCCGGCGCTGTTTTCCCAGGGATCGGAGTCCCAGCTCTGCCGGGTGCTGAGGTCCTCAACCGACAAGGTGAGATTGTCGGGGCGAACCACCACCCGCAGATGCCTGTTCGCCAGCACCCAGTCGTCGAGCTGCGGCCGCCCGGCCCGGCTGATGCCCTCGGCCCGCCCGCTGCCAGCTTGCTCGAGGTCAGGCGAACCAGCCCAGGCAGCCGCGGTGGTCCACGGCGCCCAAACGAGAAGAACTGAAAAAATACTTCGCATTGCCAGTGTCGGCATCGACATTGTCAGCCTCCAAGCCCGGGGTTGTTGACAGACCGCTCCCTTTGGTCGCGGCTCGGTAAGAGGGTGCTTTTGCCTGAGCCGCGAGCGTAACGAGCGGTTGCCACGTCTGTAAAGCACTAGAAGTGAAGCTTCAACGCAAACTGAAGGATGCGCGGATCGCCCGCGCTCAGGATGCGTCCAAAGTTGGCCGAACTCAGGTTCGTGGTCGGCGCGTTGAAGTTCGCATGATTGATCACGTTGAAGCCCTCGCCGCGCGCCTCCAACCGCAGCCGCTCCCTCATCGGGAACTCGCGGCTGAGCGCCACGTCGAACCTGAGCGCGCCGGGAGCGCGCAGCGCGTTCCGGCCCAGGGCGCCGAACGTTCCGGCGGGATTGGGAACGAAGGCCGCCGGGTTAATCCACTGACTGGGAGTTCGCATGGCCGGATACGGGTTGCCGAGCACCGGATTCGGCCGGTCCCGGCCGACGGCCGTTAACGAGTTGTCCCGGCCGCTGGTTACGTTGATGGCCATCCCCGTAGTCGCGCGAACCAGCGGCGCCAGTTTCCAGTTCCCCAGCGCGCGCCCCGCCCAACCGCTCCCCCGGACGGGACTCAGCACCACCATGCTGGTGTTGAACATGTGGCGGATGTCCCAGGCGCAACTGCCGTAGTTCGGTTTGCGGGTACGGTCGTCCTGATAATACCCGGTGGCGATGTTGCCGTTGGGATCGCCATAGTTGAGGCAATGCGACCAGGTGTAATTCGCCAGCAAGGTGAAGCCGCCGCTGAAGCGGTGCTGCACCGAGGCCAGCATGCCGTTGTAATTGGCGTTCCCGCCGTCGTCGGTGCTGAAGAGGCCGCTGAAATACTGGCCGTCGTCGGGCCTGGCAAGATACAGCACCCGTCTCCGGTTTGTATTGCCGGTGGTCGAGCACGGCCCGCTGCCGCACGTGCCGGGAATGTAGGCGGCATAATTCAGGTCGGTGGCCAGCCACACGTGGGTGGTCTTGTTGCCCAAATAGGAGACCGACACCAGCCAGTCTTTTGCGAACTGCCTTTGGTAACTGACGTTCCACTGCGCCGTGTAAGGGGTCCGCTGGATCAGCGGCAGATTGACCCACTGCGCCGAAGTGGGGAAGGTCACGTCGGCCGGCGGGGGATTCTGTCCCGGGAAGGGGTTGCCGCCCGGATAGCCCCGCCACGGCTCGTGGAACGGCGCCGCCGGCGAATTGAGCACGATCTCGGCCGCGTACGGAGAGTTCGACGTCAACCGCTGGCCGTAGTACACCTCCGGTGAATCATACAGAATGCCCGCGCCCACGCGCAGCGTGTCGCGGCCGTCCCCATGCGGGTTCCACACCAGTCCGAGGCGCGGCGAGAAGTTGGCCATCCGGCGGCCGGTGTAAGCCGCTGGAACCCCCGGATCGCCATAATAAAACACCCCCGCCGGCGCCTTGACGAAAACCTTGCTTCTCCGGCCTTGATCAAAGGCGGCCTGGTCGAACAGACTCCCGACGCGCCGGGTATCGACCGGGGGGATATCCGGTTCCCACCGCAGCCCGGCGTTGATGCTGAGGCGGCTGGTCAGGCGGAAAGTATCCTGAACATACAGCCCGATGTTGATCTTGCGGTACCAGCTCAACTGGGGGCGGCTCTGGGTGAACTGGCTCATGATTCCGAGCTCGAAGTCCACCATCGGGTCGTTGGTGGTCTGCCCGTTGAACGTAAACGCGCCGTTCTGTTTGTAGCCGGAATTAAAATTATCCTGGGAGCGAAGGATGTGGACGCCGAAGGCGATCTGGTGCCGGCCGCGGATCAGGTCCACATCGTCCGTGAAGGCAAACGTGTTGATGTTGAAGAAGCCTGGGGCGCAGGTCCCGCAACCGATGCTGAAGGCGTTGGATACCGATACCTCGGCGTAGTTCGGCACTTCCGCGAACATGTCGATTCCCAGGTGGTCCCTGCCGTTAATGAACTTGGGAGACGGGCCGCGGTCGTTGCGCATGCGGTGGAAGGTGGCGTGAAAGGCGTTCAAAACCGTGGGGCTGAACGCGTAAGTGTCTCCCAGCGTGATCGACTGCGAGCGCATCAGGGTGCCCGCTCTGGTCGTCACCATGGCGTTCTTGGGATCCCAGTTGCCCGGATTGCCGTACTGAGCCATGAAGTAACGGCCATAGACGGAGTGTTTGCCGCTCTGGGTCCAGTCGATGCGGCCGATGATCTGGTCTTCGTCGCCGGTGGTAGGGATGCCGTAGGTTATCCTGACTTTCGCAGTTCGCGGCACATTGTCCTTTGTTTTCAACGGCGGC
>JBBTDS010000564.1:0-2181 GCA_038060875.1 Acidobacteriota bacterium
CCCCCGGCGGCGATCACGCCGTCGGCAGCCGCTTGCTGACGCGCGCGGCTCAGCAGAGGGGTTCCGAGCCGCGACTGGGCGCCCTCTGGGCAGGGAGCGGACACTAGTCGCCATATACTCTTGCCTCCGCCACCCGCGTGATGGCCGGTGGATCCATCCAGGGAATCGGGATCAGCGCTACGGTCCGGTAGTTCACCGTGACCCGCGAGGCCGCCTTGCCTTCCGCGTCCACGAACGGCGTCACCTGAACGCTCAGCGGCGCCGCGCTACAGTCGCCCGGCATCTCGTCGGCGTTGGGCAGGCTCCTCAGCTCCTGAAGGACGTAATTGCAGGCCACCGAGTCGAGCCGCGCCGCCGGGCTGGCGGCCGTGGCCAGCGCGGCCCCCCGGGCCGCGTTCTGCACCGAGATCAGCGCGTAGGCAATGAACCCGAAATCGAAGATGGCGATAAACAGGAGGAAGATCCACGGCGCCATCAGGCCGACTTCGATTACCGAGTGGCCGGCCTGCTTCCGCGTTCTTTGGCTGATCCCGGCCGGGGTCACATCAACACCTCTTTGATATCGTGCCACTGCTGGGCCACGATGACCGGTTTGCGGACATTTTTTTCGCAGAATTCCATTCGCTGAATCGCAACGGCAATCAGCGGGGCTTGAGTCTCCGACGTGTGGACACGCACCACCCGGCCGCGGCACCGCAGGTAGCGGTTGGTCGGCAGCTCGATGTCAACCTTGAGGGATTCTCCAAGCGAAGGGACATCGCGCTGGGCGCATTGAGCGTCCAGCGCCACCAGCACGCCGTTGCGGCTGATGTTCACGGTTCTTCCGACCGGTTTGAAGCCCTTCATTCCTGGCCCCAGTAGACTGCACTGGAGATCGAGGGCGAGTCGCGGGTGGCCGCGCCGCTCTATGGGAGCAACGAGTGCGGGGTTCATGTTCGTCTGATTTGGCACGACCGTACGACTATAAGCTTAGATGCTCGGCGCGAATATTCCAATGCCGAAAAGAGACCTCTTGGTAAGTTAACTCATGTTGTGAGACGAAGGTACTAGAAATACCAGCGTCTGGAGGCGCGGCTTGGGCGGCCACCAGTGGATTTTGTGCTGAAACACCCAGTGTTTCGATCCGCAATCTGGCTAAAGCAGGGAGTGGCCGCGTAATGACAAGCCACGCACATGCACGGAGTTAAGCTGCACGCTGCGATCTCCCCCGCCGCGTTGACACGCCCGGTAGGCCGATGGTTCTGTAACGCCCGGAAAACCGGTAGAACTCCCATCCGACGGCTGGTTCAGCGCCATGCTAACTATGGCTATGCGGGTCCTATGCGGGCGATTAACCTGCCAAGGTACCAGGGCCCTTTTCAATGCCCGCAATTTGATTAGAAAACACTGGCAATCCTGGCCGGAGGATGCTATCATACTGGAAGCGGTTAAGACGTTGCACGGCTGCTGGGGCGCCTGTCAAGCGGAGGGACAATGGCTCGGGTACTGCTTTTCACCGATCAGCCCGTCCTTGCTAAGGGGTTCGCTGCAATCCTCTCGGCGGTTGCTGAATTCGACCTGGTCGGGGTCTGCCACGATCCGGAGTCGTTGTTGGACACGACGCTGTGCAGCAAGCCGGATGTGTTGCTGCTGGATTTGAACGACGAGGTCTCGCTGGAGGCCCTGGGAGACCTGCGCCGGCGTGCGCCGGAATCGCGGCTCGTGCTCTGGGTGCGGGGCATCTCGCTGGAACTGGCTTACCAGACCATGCGGCTTGGCGTTCACGGAATCCTCCGCAAGACCCTCAGCGCCGACGTCATGTTGAAGTGCCTGGAGAAGGTGGCGCGTGGAGAATACTGGTTCGAGGAAGCGCTCAGCTCCCGGGTGGAAGACGCCGAGGTGGTTTCGCTCAGCCGGCGGGAAAGCCAGTTGGTCAGCCTGCTCGCCCAGGGGTTAAAGAACAAGGAGATTGCCTACAACCTGGGCATCTCCGTAGGCACCATCAAGGTTTACCTCTCCAAACTCTACCGCAAGCTGGGCGTCAAGGACCGCTACGAGCTGGCGCTGTACGGGCTCCGTCACGCCGCCGCCGGGCCGCTGGCGGTCGGGGAGCCGGCCCGCCGCGGTGAGGCTGGGCACGGCCGGGCCACGGGCCGCAGTCCCGCGGTGGTGCTGATGGACCGCCCGACCGGCACCTAGCAT
>JBBTDS010000565.1:0-1956 GCA_038060875.1 Acidobacteriota bacterium
ACCGACGATTTCGCCGTCGTTAGGGTCCCAACCGAATTTCACCAGGCGCCGGCGGTAGTTTATCGTCCCGAGCACCTTCAGCACTTCAGCCAGGTGGGGGTGATCGCCCGGGCACCAGAGGTACTCGATGGTGCGGAACTGCAAGAACTGCCCTTCCTCTTCCAGCCCCACCACTAATTGAAAGCGCCCGTTCACGCCTTCAACTCCCATCATAACCATTGGTCTGTCCGGAGCGAGGAAGTAGCGCAGCCCCGCCCCTTCGACCAACTTCTTGAGTCCATCCAACGTCAATGCCACCTCGGTGCCTTTCTCCTGCTAAGCCAGATTGATGATCAGCGTCTCGCCATCCCGTTCATGCCGCGTCAGGCCCGCCAGGTCCCGGCCTTTGGCGGCGTCATCGAGCGCCATCACCTGCAAGCGTATTTCCACGACGCCCTTCAACTCCCCCTGGGCCTCGGCCACGCTGAGCTGTTCCGAGATCCGGTTGAGAAGGATGGCGGTCAGGTGCCGTATGCCGAACCGCGGTTGCCACTCCGATGAAAGGTGATTCACGATCCGGGCGTCCCAGCTCATCCGGTAACCGCGCTTCTGGGCGGCCCCCACCAGTTGCGCCAGTTGCACGGCGACGATTCTCTCGACTGCCTCCCTCTCCAGGCCGCGAAAATCGAAGAAGTGCCCGACGCGCGCCAGAAACTCCTCGCCGTAACCGATCGCCCGGAGCTCGCTTTTCAGCGCTTCCACGTCGACCCGGGGCGACTCCGGGCGCTCGCGGGCGGGGTCCTCGAAGCCAATGCGTTTGCGGTCGTACTGGCAACCGGCGTTGGTGGTGAAGATGATGAACGAGCGCCGGAAGTCGAGCAGGTCGCCGTCGGTGTCTTCGAGCCTGCCGTCGTCCAGCATCTGCAACAGCAACTTGGCCAGGCCGGGGGCCGCTTTCTCGATTTCATCGAACAGGATGATGCCCTCGGGCAAGTCCCGGACCCTGGAAAGGATGCCTCCCTGGCCGCGAACGTAGCCCAGGAAGCCCGGCGGCACCCCCAGCAACCGGTTCTTCAGCGGCTCCAGGTCGTGGCTGGAGCCGTGCAAGGCGTTGCAATCCACCCGGACCAGCGCCTCCCGGCCGCCGCCGAGAATCCTGGCCAACAGCAGTGCCGTCTCGGTTTTGCCCACGCCGGTGGGCCCGCAGAAGAAGAACACCCCCCGCGGCCCGGAGCTTTTTGTCCAGCCGCCGAGGCCGGCCACGAAGGCGCGGGCAATCCGGCGGAGCGTTTCATCCTGCCCGATAATCTTGCCGCTCAACTGCGCGAAGACGCCATCCTCGGTCAGGCCCTCTGATCGGGCGATGCTGTGGCCGATGGTCTTCTCGAGGGCCTTCCAGAGTTCGTCCTTGGTAACCTCGGCCTTGGGAGGCTTCTCGGTAACGCAATAGGCGCAGGCCGCGTCCAGCAGGCGAATCGATTTTTCCGGCTGGTAACGCGAGGGCAGGTAGTCCTCGGTCAGCGCCACCGTTGGCTGGAGTATCGTTTCGGGTATCAGCAACGGGGCATAGTGCTGCCGCAGCCGGGGCAGCCTGGCCTCGAGGATGCTGACGGTGGCTTCCGGGGAGGGCGGCTCCAGGAAGATCTCGGTGAACCGTCTCGCCAGCGCCCGGTCAGGCTGGATGTAGTGACGGTAATCGACCCTGGTGGTGCAGCCGATGCAAGTGATCTCGCCGCTGCCCAGCACGCCCTTGAAGGCCTCGTTGGCCTCGCTGAAGGGCCCCTTCTCGTGCAGGCCGCTCCGGAGCAGCGAGTGGATCTCGTCCACAAAAAGGATGACCTTGCGGTGCGCCCGCAGGATCTCGATGAGCGACTTGACCCGCTCGTCGTACTGCCCGACCATCGAGGCCCCCGAGCGCAGGAAGGTGGGGGAAAGCTCGAAGACGTCATGGTCCCTGAGACGGGGCGGAATAGACTC
>JBBTDS010000566.1:0-6408 GCA_038060875.1 Acidobacteriota bacterium
CTACCCAGACCAGCCATCCCCCTGACGCCGGGCAAGCCGTAAATCAATTACGCCAGCAGCAGGTCGATATCCACTTGAAAGGTTTGGGCGGCGTGCGTGTCACACAGACCCAGGAAGACTGACGTTGTCTCCCACCGCGAAATCAGCGAAATGCCCTGGCCCGCTTGTTCCAGCGGCGCCTGGCAGACCGAGCAGCGCCTGTTGCTCCGCCGGGTCGTGCTTCTCGAGGACGGGATGAATCTCGTCGTGAAGTTCTCTCAGGGTTCCGAGAGAAGCCTCCAGACCCAACGACTCCTTCAGCTTCGCAAGGTCGATCATGGGAAGGCCTCCGATGCGGGGAAATATAGCAACTCGTGCGGCCAGGCATGCTGCGCGCCCCTCAGCCGGCGATGTCATAATGTCTTCCAGGGCTGGCCCGCCGGCCGGCCCAACCGCGGATGAACCCCGACGCCTCCACGCCGCTGATGCGGCAGTATCACGCCATCAAGCGGCAGGTCCCGGGCACGCTGCTGATGTTCCGGCTCGGGGACTTCTATGAGCTATTCTACGAGGACGCGGTCACCGCCGCCCGCGAGCTGGAGATCACCCTCACCTCGCGCAACAAGGAGAAGGGCCAGCCGATACCGATGTGCGGCGTGCCCCATCACGCCGCCGAGTCCTACATCGCCCGGCTCATCCAGCGCGGCTACCGGGTGGCCATCTGCGACCAGATGGAAGACCCGCGCTTCGCCAGGAAGCTGGTGAAGCGCGAGATCACCCGCATCGTCACGCCGGGTACGGCCACCGACGCCGCCTTGCTGCGCAGCCGCGAGAACAATTACCTGGCGGCCGTGGTCACCGACGCTGGCCGCGCCGGCCTCGCCTACGTCGATGTTTCCACCGGCGAATTCCGCGCCACCGAACTGGACGAGAACGATCTCGGCGCCGCGCTCGAAAACCTCGGCCCGCGCGAAGTGCTGGTCCCCGCCGGCGCGCCGCCGGCGCCAGCCCCCGGCGGCCCGTTGCGAACCGAAGTGGACGCCTGGGTCTTCGAGCACGATCACGCCGAGCGCTCGCTCCGCGACCACTACCGCCTGTTCAGCCTCGAGGGCTGCGGCCTGGGCGGGCGCGGGCTGGCCGTCGGAGCGTCCGGCGCCATCCTCCATTACCTGCGCGACACCCAACGCGCCGCGCTCGATCATCTCGACCAACCGAGCTACTACGACCGCTCCGAGGCGATGGTGCTCGACGCGGTCACCGTGCGCAACCTCGAATTGCTGGAGCCGTTGTTCCCCGCCGAGCTGACCGGCATCAAAGAGGCGAGCCTGCTGGGCGTCATCGACCGCACCCTCACCGGCATGGGCGGACGCCTGCTGCGCTCGCGCCTGCTGCGGCCCGCGCTGGAGCCGGCCGAGATCGAAGCCCGCCTCGACGCCCTCCAGGAGCTGCTCGCCGAGACCATCCTGCGCGCCGAGCTGCGCAAGGCGCTCGCCGAGATCGCCGACCTGGAGCGGCTGCTCGCCAAGGTCACGCTAGGCACCGCCGGTCCGCGCGAGCTGCTGGCGCTGGGGCGCTCGCTGGCCAGGATTCCGGGTCTGAAGGCGTGTGTAGAGCGCCGGCACAGCGAGCGGCTGCGCGCTCTCCACCAGCAGCTCGATGAAGTGGCCGAGGTTCGCGAGCGCATCCTGGCGGCGATCGCGGAGGAGCCGCCGGCCAGCCTCGCCGATGGCGGCGCCATCCGCGACGGCGTCCACGCCGAGCTGGACTCGCTGCGGGATGTCAGCCGCAACAGCCGTCAGTACATCGCCGCCATCGAGACGCGCGAGCGGGCGCGCACCGGCATCCATTCCCTCAAGGTCCGCTTCAATAACGTCTTCGGCTACTACATCGAGATCTCCAAGGCCAACCTCCACCTGGCGCCGGACGATTACGAGCGCAAGCAGACGCTGGTAGGCGCCGAGCGCTTCACCACGCCGGAGCTGAAGGATCTCGAGCGGAAGATCCTCGAAGCCGAGGAGCGCATCCTGGAGCTGGAGAAGGAGGTCTTCGCCGAGGTACGGGCCTTCGCCGCCGCCCAGGCGGCGCGCATCCGGCGCACGGCGGCGGCTGTCGCCGAGCTGGACCTGACCGCCGCCCTGGCCCAGGTGGCCGCCGAGAACCGCTACGCGCGCCCGCGCTTCTCCGCCTCCGGCGAAATGCGCATCCTGGCCGGGCGGCATCCGCTGGTGGAAAAGCTGTGCGAGCGCGAGGCGGCGCGGTTCATCCCCAACGACCTCTACCTGGATCCGGCGAAGGAATTCATCGCGGTCATCACCGGGCCGAACATGGGCGGCAAATCGACCTACCTGCGGCAGGCGGCGCTCATCTCGATCCTGGCGCAAATGGGCTCGTTCGTGCCCGCCGAATCGGCCGTGCTGCCGCTGATCGACCACGTCTTCACGCGCATCGGCGCCTCGGACAACCTGGCCCGCGGCCGCTCCACCTTCATGGTCGAGATGACCGAGACGGCCGTGATCCTGAACACGGCCACGCCGCGCAGCCTGATCGTGCTCGACGAAGTGGGCCGCGGCACCGCCACTTACGACGGGCTGGCGCTGGCCTGGGCGGTGGTCGAGCACATCCACGAGCGGCTGCATGCCAAGACGCTCTTTGCGACCCACTACCACGAGCTGACCGAGCTGGCCGAGCAGCTCGACGGCGTCCGCAACCTGCGCGTCTCGGTCAAGGAGGTCGGCGACCAGATCATTTTCCTGCGCAAGGTCGAGCCGGGCTCGGCCGACCGCAGCTACGGCATCGAGGTGGCCCGGCTGGCCGGCCTGCCGGCCGGCGTGATCGAGCGCGCCCGCGAGGTGCTCGAATTCCACGAGAAGACCGAGCACGAGATGACCGAGGAGCTCTCGCCGCGCGCGAGCCCGCCGGCCGGGCCGGTCCAGATCCGCTTGTTCGAGCCGGTCAACTACCAGATCGCCGAGCGCATCCGCCGCCTCAACATCGACGAGCTGCGCCCGATCGAGGCCCTCAGGCTGCTGAACGAGATCAAGGAGGAGTTGAAGGGCCCGTGCGAGTAGCAGGCCTCATGACGGGCACCTCGCTCGACGGCATCGACGTGGCCGTCGTCGATATCGAGGGCCGGCGCATCTCCACGGTCGCGTTCCATACGACGCCTTATCCCGAGCGCGTGCGCCGGGCGATCCTGGCGGTGTCGAACACCGAGACGCACACCGCGGCCATCTCGCGGCTCAACTTTCTGCTCGGCGAGCTTTACGCGCGGGCGCTGCGGCTCACCTGCCGGCGCTGCGGCGTGCCGCTGAAGTCCATCCGGCTTATCGGCTCGCACGGCCAGACGATCTTCCACGAGGGCGCGCCGGTCGAGTTCCTCGGGCACAGGGTCGCCAGCACGTTGCAGATCGGCGAAGCGGCGGTGCTCGCCGAGCGCACCGGCATTCCGGTGGTGGCCGACTTCCGCCCGCGCGACATCGCCGCCGGCGGCCAGGGCGCGCCGCTGGTTCCGTACGTGGACTACTTGCTCTACCGCCACCGGCGGCTGGGGCGCGTCGCGCTGAACATCGGCGGCATCGCCAACATCACCGCCATCCCGCCCGCGGGGAGGCCGGAGGACGTCATCGCCTTCGATACCGGCCCCGGCAACATGGTGACCGACGCGCTGGCCGAGCGCCACACCGGCGGGCGGCTGAGGTTCGACCGCGGCGGCCGGCTCGCTCGCGGCGGTCAGGTGAACCAGGGGCTGCTAGACACGCTGCTGGCGGCGCCTTACTATTCGCGGCGCCCGCCCAAAAGCGCGGGCCGCGAGCAGTACGGCCGCGAGTTCGTCGAGCAGTTGCTGGCCACCGGGCTGCCTCTGCCCGACCTGATCGCCACCGCCACCGCGCTGACGGCGGCCGCCGTCGCCGTGGGCATCGAGCGGTTCGTCCGACCACGGATGCGGGTGGACGAGCTGATCGTCTCCGGCGGCGGCGCCCACAACCCGCGCATCCTCTCCTACCTGACTGCGTTTCTGCCCGGCGTCGCCCTCAGCACCTCGGCCGACTTCGGCATCTCGATCGACGGCAAGGAAGCCATCGCCTTCGCGGTCCTGGCCCACGAAACCTGGCGCCGTCGCCCCGCCAACCTCCCCTCGGCCACCGGCGCCGGCCGGGCGGTGGTGCTGGGAAAGGTGACAAGATGAGCCGCCGCTGGCTTCTCCTGCCGGTCGTTGTCTTCCTCGCCGGTTTCCAGATTCGCTACTCCGTGGAAACGCTCCGAGCAATTCGGGAGCTCATGTTCGTTCCCTTTCGCGTAAGGCCGTTCACCAACAGGATCGATCTCTTCCGGGGCGGGGGGGTGCGCTCCAATGTTGAACTTCTCGCAGTGAACGGACGGCCCTTCACGGGGCTGTCGGTTTACCTTCAGGAACTCCGGACGACCTGGAGACGCGGGGACCGGCCCCTCTCGGTTACCGTGCGCTCCAGCGGCGGTCCTGCTCGGACGATCGATGCAGTTTCTGCCCACTGCACGTGCGGTGTACGGGACCACTGGGAGAGGATCCGGTTTTCGGTCCTCTCGCCGGCGTTCTGTGTCCTGCTCGGCGTCGTAGTGGCGTTCCTCCGCCCCGGGTCGCCCCTGGGGTGGGCGTTTCTGGCGCTGATGCTGTCTCTCTCGCAACTCACGTTGCTGCCCGAAGAAGTGGAGAGCGCGAAAGGCGTTGAGCTTTTCCGGCAGGCGGTGGACCTCAGGGAGTGGCCGGATTGGTTCCGTGTTCCATCGGTCGCCTATACGGCCTTCTTCGCTGCCTCCTGGCCGGCATGGCTGCTGTTGTTCGCGGCCTATCGGTTCCCTCCGCGGACGAGGACCAGTGTTCACTGGGCATGGCTCCTGGCTCTTCCCGTGCTCGGGTTCGCCATCCTCCAGAGTGTTCTGGCGGTGTGCTGGTCGGAATACTACCGAGCAGTTACGCCGCTTTACCGCGCCCTGGAGCACATTTCTACCGAGTTGATAGTCGGGGCTTTCCTGGGCACGATCCTGTTTGCCGCGCGCTTCGGGAAGAGGTGGACCGCGGCGGCAGCGGTGACGGCCGCGCTTGCTGTGACGGCGTTATATTGGCCCGCCTCACCCCCCACGTCCGGTGAATGGCTCCACTACTCCGACAAAACGTGGCGCTTTGAGCCGGTCATTCCGCGTTTTCTGCGCACGACGGAGATTATCGGCGCCGCCTTCGCATCGGCGGTCTCTCTACTTATTGCCGCAGCGAACTATCGGGCCCTGCGCCGCGTCGAGGTGTTCGCGCTCGTTTTGCTCGCACTGCTGCTGCCATTCCTGTTCTGCGCGCTGGCCCATTCGTGGCGTCTCTGGAAGCCAGAGATCGCCAACAGCGCCCAAGTCCTCGCTTTCCTGGGCCTGACCGGCATGGCCTGGGCCGTCGTGCGCCGCCTGCGCGCGGACGGTTGAGCACAATACAACGCTTGCGCTGGAACGCGAGAGGCGGCTGCATGCTGGGCCGTTTGATAGACTCGGGTTATGAGTCTGGCGGATTACAAGATCGTCCTCTATCGCCAGGTGGATGGCTCCTGGGTCGCCGAGGTGCCCGCGATCTCCGGCTGCTATGCGTTCATGCCCACGCGTGAAGAAGCGCTGGCTGAGCTCGCCGAGGTGTTCGAGATGATCGCGGAGGAGTATCTCGAGAAGGGCGCTCTGTTACCCGCCGACACCACCGAAATCGTTCATGCCTAGCGCGACCGCCCGCGAGTTTCAACAAGCAGCGCGGGCGCTGGGGTTTTCCAAGACGCGGCAGACAGGCAGTCACGAGCGCTGGAACCATCCGGACCGGCGCGCCGCAACCATTCCGCTTCATGGCGGCCGCCAAATCGGACCGCCGCTTTTCTTCAAGATCCTACGCCAGCCCGGCATCAGCCCAGAGCAGTTTCAGCAGCTTCGTTAGCCTGGGCTATCGAGCGCGCCCCACCCACACCCCCAGCCGGCGGAAGTAGGCGCGGGCGCGGAACCTCTCCCAAGGTCAGCGGTCTTGAGCAGGGCGGGCGGGTACCGGAAGCTGGTTTGCCTGAGCCGGTCAATCGCCTCCGGGAGTTTAACCAGCCGCCTGTTGGCTGCCTGGGCAAGTATCCCGAGCAGACCCGTGACGATCAGGCCGCGCTGGGAAGCCAACCTGCGGGCAGACTTCTCGTCCAGGATGGTCAGATCAGCTCGGAGGTCTTCCGCCAGGGGGACGGTTCCTGGGTCGCCGAGGTGCCCGCTATCTCCGGCTGCTATGCGTTCATGCCCACGCGTGAAGAAGCGCTGGCTGAGCTCGCCGAGGTGTTCGAGATGATCGCGGAGGAATACCGCGAGAAAGGCTCCCCGTTGCTCGCTGGAATCCCGGGGGGGGTGCTTAACCGCTTTGGGGATCACGACCTGGGACCATGTTGTACGCTTCTG